>NZ_JBEYZK010000002.1:0-520726 GCF_040646035.1 Streptomyces sp. NPDC046465 | reverse complement strand
TCAGAGCCGCTGGTTCTGTGTAGGGCTTGATTCGTGCCGTCCCTTCACTGCCCATTAGGGCTTGATTCGTGCCGTCCCTTCACTGCCCATTAGGTGTCGTGGGGCTGTGTCCGTACGGATCCGGGACGGCCTCAGAGGTCGTTCGGCCTGGTCGCACCGCGGCCGCCGCGTCTGCTCATGAACCAGTAGTCCGTGGCGATCCCGCGATTCGCGCTGACCGGTTCCTTCGTGCGGACCTCGATCAGGAACCTGCCACTGGGGCGTTGGGTGACCACCGGCGCGGCGGAGGGGGCGCGTTCGGAGAGGGAGGCGGAGTACGACTCGACGTGCTTGCGTTGGCGCGGCGACATCTCGGAGACGGGAAGCAGCACGGTCGGGTGGGCTAGGTGACGCAGCACCGTGCAGTGGATCCGCTCTGTCGGAGGCGCGAGCCTGCACCACGAGCCCTCGCCGAAGCAGATCTTCGCCTCGAACTCCGGGCCCGTCTGGTCCTCGTCCAGTCCTCGTCCAGTCCTCGTCCGGTCCTCGTCCGGTCCTGGAAGGTACGGATCGGGCATCGCGTATCAACCGGCGACCCCCGGATACGTCTCATCGGGGGACCTGCTCAGTATTGGAATCATCGGCGAAAGAGACCGTCTGAAGGATGGCAGCCATGATGTCGCAGAACTCTTTCCAGTAGTCCGTGGACGCCGTGTAAAGGGTGAAGACGGCGGTGAACGGCCCCGTGGGGAACGGAATGTGAACCTGGATCTGCCCGGTGAGGAGTTCTACGGCCTCGCCGGTACTGGTCACCTCAGGATTGAGCTTGTACTCGGTCAGCGTGACGCATGAGACGGCGGGCCCACACGGCAGGTCGAGCCATCGGGCGTCGTTGTGCGAGTCGCTGGAGAGGACGGCCAGAATTCCTTGAGCGACGGTCTCGGTGCCCTCGCGGCCCTGGTCCGTGGGAACGGCTGCCACGGTGAAGGCACATTGGGCCACACCGTCAGCGGCTTCGTGCCAGGCTTCGGCCCCGCCAAGGTCGGTGGCGTCGTCACTCGCGGCTTGCTCAGCCGTCGAGAAGAGCCCTATTGCCGAGTACGAGATTCCTGTGTCCGCCATCAGTCCGGCAATACCGGCGTAGTACGGTGCGGCTGGCTCCCATATGCCCTCATTGCCACGGGAGTAGAGGTCGCGCACGAATCCTTGAGCCCGTTCGGCACGTTCCTCGGAGGTCTCGGCAAGAGGGAGGGCGAAGAAGCCGTCCGGGACGTTGAACCAGATGGGGGGCGGGTCGAGCTGGTCGGCCGGAGCCGGCAGCAGGGCGTTCGTGCTGTCTGTGTGGGAGGTCATGGCAGCAGCGTCATCCTGGAGAGTTTCGAAGGTTCAGAAGTCATCGGGGTGGTATTGAGTGATCTGTAGCTCCATACCGTCAGAGTCCATGACCATTTCTCGATCCGTGATGCCGAAGAAGGCATCAGTCTCGTCCAGCGGCAGAACCTCAACCCGGAAGTGACCGCCCGGCCGGCGGGTGATGACGGGAGCCTCGACGACCTTTCCTGGCCCAGCAGGAATCTTGGCCAGGAAGGCTGCCACGGTGTCCTGTTGTGCCCGTGTGAGTGAATCCAGAGGGACCAGGTCGAGAGGGTGGACCAGGTGGCGGGTGAGCTTCTTGCGGATGTTTGTGTGCAGCCTGCACCACGAGCCGTCCACAAAGACGAGCTTGACGTCTGTCCCGTCCTTGAAATCTCGTGGCTCCACTTGACTCACCGAGGAGCGTCGGATCTCCCAGAGCACTTCATCCTCGATGAGCTTGCTGTTCTTCTTCGCGTAGGGGAACCCCACGATGACCAGTCGGCGATCGGTGACGATCATGTGTGTCCGGTAGTGCTTCTCGTCGGAGCGTCCCGGGTCGAGCTGCCAGGGCAAGGTGCGGGCCATGGTGTCCGGCGCCGCCCACAGGACGGGAAAGTCCTCGATCTCGTCGGCGGGATCGTGCGACGTGTCCGATCCGTCATCCGGGCCCGAACTGCCGCTGACGTTGCCCCCTGCGGAACTGAGTGCGGCCATGATGATGCCGCCCAAGGCCATGACTCCACCCCTGCCGACGTTCCGGGCGACGGAGCCACCGGACGAGCGAGCCTCGTACCGGGGCCCCTCCGGCCAGCCGGGCAGTTCGTTCTGGATGTCGTTGCGATGAGTGTCGCGGAACCAGCGCATGCCTCTGACCCGAGTCGCCTCGCCCGTGGCGAAGATGACCGAGGTGCGGGCGAGGAGCGTCTCACCCGGTTCGGGCAGCCAGATATCCATATCCGTAAGCGTCCTTCTGCGTGGTGGCTACGAACGGTTGGATGTGTCGTCTCTCTTGCCCACCTTGCCACTCCGAACGCGCGTGTTCACCGGGATGAAGCCGAACTTGCGAACTGGTCGCCGGGAAAGAGGGCATCGCCGACATGCTGATGAATACTGGTGACCTTGGGTAGGATTTTCGCTCCCGCGTCAATCGCGATGCCGGCGCCTACGGGATTGATGTTCACCTTGGGGATCATGTTGAGTCCCTTCGTGCCGAGCCATTGACCTTCGTGGTAGCCCGCAGCGGCAAGGCCTCCCATACGTGACTTCAGACCGCTGGTCGCATGTGCGACCTCGTAGACGTCGCCGGATTTCCCGCCGATTTTCACGAGACCGCCCATACCGATACCTCCGTCGAGCCCCTTGGAGCTTTTTCCGAAGGCCATCAGGATGCGTGAGCTGCCGATCTTGGTCGATTGGAAGCCCTTGCCCAGGTTGCTGACCGCAGTCGTGGCCTTGGTCGCGCCGACCACCTTGATGCCCTTGCTGAACATCCCGATACCCGGCATGAGCCCCACCGCGTCGAGTCCGAGCGTGGCCCAACTCACGTCCGCACCACCCAGTTTCGCGAGACCGTGCGCGCCCAGCGCGAGTCCGCTGGTGATGAGTGCAGCCGTGCCGAAAACAGCGGCGAGAGGCGGGAAGGGGAGCGTGACAATGGCCAGCAGGCCGAGGACGGCTGTGAGGTCGCCCAACAGATCACCGATCAGCTTGATCAAGTCTGCGTGATCTTTCAGCCACTTTCCGGCCGCATCCCAGGCCTCGGCCACACCCTTGGTGAGCTTGTCCCAGAACCCTGGCTCGTCCGGCGCGATGTCGCCCGCCTTGTCGAGCTCCTTGCTGATCGCTCCGGCCGCCTTGCCGTAGCGGTCCTCCAGGTCGTGGACGTCGGCGGTGACGGTGGTGACACCCCCCGACGCCTTGGCCATTTCCTTGCTGTCCGGCTTGGCCTCCGACCGGGCATCCAGTTTTTCACCGGCCCTCTTTTCGAGCCGGTTCGCCTCCTCCTGGAATTCCTGCAGCTCCCGGGCCCACCGGTACAGCGCGCGCGAAGCCTTGTTGAAGGACTCGTGGCTCTTGCGGATGAGCGGGGTGACGTCCTCGCCGATGTACTCGGTGAAGGCGAGCGCGGCCTTGCCCTTCCAGGCGCCGCACTCGATTCGCTCCAGGTCCCGTACCGCTGCCCCGAGCTCACCCGCAAGACCGCCCAATTTCTTGGCCAGGTCCCGGGTGTCCTCGACATCGCCCGGCGTGGGGTCCCAGCCTATGTGCGGAAACGCGGGACGCCCCGACCCCACGCTATTTCCCCTTCTTACGAGCCGACTTGAGCGACTCGGCAAGCGCTTGGTCCAGTTTGCTGAACTCTTCGTCGATCTTGTTGATCATCTTGACGGCGCCCTGCGTGTGCTTACCGAGCTGCTTGACGCCGTAGCTCCACTCATCGGCGAACTCGTGGACGTCCTCGATGAGTTTCTCGGCGCCGACGACCGACCCGTCGGTGCTCTTCAGCGTTCGGCGCGCGGCGTCCATGCGGTCACTGACGCCGGAGAACGTTCTCTTGAGGTCCTCGAAGATCGTTCCGTCGAGACGAAGGTCGCTCATGTCGTGCTCCCGTTCCTCATGGGGGAGGGCGATGGGCCGGTACTCCGCCCGGACGGTCGCGGTCCCGCATGCGGTGTTCCGGTGGCCCCGCCTCGGCCTCCGACTCCGCCCGCCGTGCTCGAACAATGCTTGGTGGGGCCAACGGTGTTCACGATATTCATGGGGCTTGAGCAGCGCTGGGGAGGTGGCCAGTTCCGGCCACGTACCTTGGCCGCGTCGCCCGCCCCGGATTCCGTCGACCGGGGCCTGGCCCGCCTTCGAAGCGCCTCACCGGATGACAGGGCTGTTACCCCTCGACCGTGAATGCCTGGTCATCGTCCTACTCGCGGTGCGGGGCGCCTCGATGTCGCATCCGCGGCGTGTCGAACGGGGCCGTCGCGGACACGGGCTTGAACTCACCCCTGTCGGGCTGGGGCCGCCCACACCGCTGCGGTCGCCGACCCTGCCCCCTCAACCCTCACCTGCACTCCCCGGCCCTGTCCTCGACCTGAATCGTCCGCGCCCGCCAGACGCCCTTGGTGTTGGGGTTGTCGGTGGATCCGGCCGGTGTCATGGCGATCTGCCAGGAGGAGAAGTCGTTGATGCTCGGTTCCGTGTGGCGGACCTTTCCCGTCTCTACTTCCTTGCTGAAGAGCTTGGTGCTGTCGCTGCAGAAAGAGACGACGACCGTGCCGCTGCTGTCGCTGGACGGAGAAGCCTTCGTGCGGGTGAAGCGCATCTCGCCGCTGATGCTGAGCGACCTGGCGACTCGCTGCCCGATCTGGTCCTTGCCGTACGCGCGCGCTGGGCTCTGTGGCTCCGAGAAGAACTTGTACGCGGCGTCGTTCACGTCCTGCTTGACGATTCCGTACCTGATGGCCCGCACGAAATTCCGCGCGTCGTCCGTGGCGGCAGCGGAGACGGAGGAGGGGCCGGTGCCGTTGGGTCGGTCGAAGACGAGGCGGACATCCGAGGGAAGCGGCATCCTCGGTCGGTAGTCGGCCTTCGCCTTCGGAGTTTCCCTCTTCTGCGAGTCGGTGCTCGGGGGCACGGCCTTTCCGGAGCCGGAGCCGGAGCCGGAGCCGGAGCCGGAGCCGGAGCCGGAGCCGGAGCCGGAGCCGGAGGTTCGGGGGTTAGCGCTGTCGCCGTCGGCCCCGCATCCGCTCAGCAACAGGGCAACGGCCACCGCCGTCGAAACGGCGGCGACGGGCAAGGTGCGGCAGCGGTTCACGTGTGGCTCCCGGTGGGGCGACGGTAGTTGGGTGAGGCTAGTGGGGCGAGGCGGGCGCACCATATCGGGGGCGCCACGCACGTATCCGCTCCCACCCCACACACGTAACGGCGTACGTAACGGCGTACGTAACCGCGTACGTAACCGCGTACGTAACCGCGTACGTAACCGCGTACGTAACCGCGTACGTAATGACGAGCGGAATCGGCCTGATGTGGTCATGATGGCCCGATGCCCGCTCACAGGACCGAACCCCCACACGCCGCCGCCGGTGAACGCGTCTCCCTCACCGCCTTCCTCCAGTACCAGCGCGAGACCCTCGCCATGAAGTGCGCCGGGCTGACCGCCGAGCAGCTCAGGGAGCGGGCCGTGCCGCCCTCGGGAATGTCGCTGCTCGGGCTGGTCCGGCACCTGGCCGAGGTCGAGCGGAGCTGGTTCCGCAATGTCCTCAACCGCGAGGCGGCCAGGGCCAACTGGCGGGGCCGGATCCCGGGTGAGCACGCCGACTTCGATGTGGCGGACGCCGACCCGGACGAGGCGTTCGAGATCTGGCACGCGGAATGTGCCCGCTCCCGCGCCATCGTGGACGCCCTGGACTCCCTCGACGCCACGGTCGACTTCCGCGGCGACACGTACTCGCTGCGCTACGTCCTCACGCACATGATCGAGGAGTACGCCCGCCACAACGGCCACGCCGACCTGCTCAGGGAGCGGATCGACGGAGCCGTCGGAGAGTAGTCGGGGAGTAATCGGAGAGCAGGAGAGCTGGAGAACAGGAGAACAGGAGAACAGGAGAGCAGGAGCACGCGGAACTGCGTTGTCAGTGGCGGGTGCCACGATGGTCCGTATGGAGATCTTCGAGTGGGGGCCGCTGCTCAGGCGGTGGAGCGAAGAGTGGCTGGACGGGCAGGCCGCGGAGGATCCGGAGGAGTTCGAGGAGCTCGATCAGGACATGGTGCGGGACCGGTGGCTGGGGTTCGCGCCGGCCACCCCGGCACAGATCGGCGCTCTGGAGGAGCGGATCCAAGGGCTCGGCATCGAGATACCGCTGCCGCCGTCCCTGCGCTCCTTCCTGGAGACCTCGGACGGCTGGCGGCACGCGGGCGGCTTCGTCTATCTGCTGGCCGGGACGGAGACCATCGCGCCGTACGGGGATCCGTACGGCCTGCGGAGGCTGTACGAGCAGAACCTGGGCGACGACTCGGCCGAGAGCGAGGTGCTGCAGGCCGGTATGTGGGGCCGTGCGCTCCAGTTGTCGCTCGACTCGGACATGACGGACGTCCTGCTCGATCCCGGTGACGTGGGCGCCGACGGGGAGTGGGCGGTGTACGTCTACCACGGGTGGGCCGGCGAGCCGCCGGGGCGGTACGACTCCTTCCGCGCCTTCATGGAGGACATGTACAAGGAGATCTACAGCCTGGGCGGCGCCCACGACGGCTTCGAGAACTCGGTGACCCGTGAACTCGACGCCAAGGTCGAGGACGCTCGGTTGGCCTGCCTTCGCGGAGAGTTGGACGAAGCGCTGGCCGTCTTCGACCACGCCGTCGAGTTCGGCAGACCGCGTGCGGGGCTGCTGACGGCGCAGCTCCGAGCGCTCCTCGACGGCGGTCGCAGCTGGGTGCCCGTGGATCCGCGGATGGACGACGAGCTGTACGCGCACGAGGTGCTGCCCCTGAAGGTGCATGGCCATCTGGGTCAGCACCGGCACGACGACTCCTTCGTACTCGGTCCGGACAACGATGACTACGCGAGCGATAGGGAGCGAGCCGCCGCCGTCCTGAGCCGGATCAGGGAGCGGGTCTACGAGTACACCTCACCGGGTCTCTTCGGGCAGCGGGTGGTCGAGGCCCGGGAGTTGGCGCGACTGGGGGACACGGACGGTGCGTGGCGGGTGCTTCTGGCGGGAGTCCCGCAGTGGGAGCCGTACCGAGATGATCACGTGGCTCCCTTCGGGCTGCTGGGAGATCCGCTGCTCGGTCCGGTCATCACCCCCGAGAGGGCGCGGCAGCTGCTGACTACGGCCCGAGCCGGAGCGGGGGCGTGGTGCCCACGGCATCGCCCGAAGCCGTGCGAGACGGGTTGCGCTGGCTGGTCGAGGACAACGCAGGGGCTCAACGAAGGCGAAGCGGCTTCCGGTTCGTCCTTGTGGAGGGCGTGACTCCCGAGGAGCTGGCGGAGCGTTTCGGCGCTGGTCCTGTCCAACCCGTGGCGGGCGAGGCCGACCTCATGGACTTCCGCTTCCAGGGGCCGCTGCGGCATCAGGGGTATCAGGGGCATCAGGGGCAACTGGGCAATCAGGGGTCGCTGGGGGCCGGGCCAGGGGCCCGGAGCCCCCTGGCCCGCATCGGTACGTGTGACGGCTGGGCCTTCGCCTTCGAGTCCGCCGTCCGGCCGCGCTTCGACCCGGACCGGTCCGCCGACCCCGGCACCGAGCTCTCGCACGGCACGCGCACCGTCACGGTGTGGTGGCAGAAGGGCCTCTTCCACTTCGCCTACGCCGAAGGCGGGGTGCAGCAGGGCGCCTTCACGGTGCGGGAGGCCGAGCGGAGCGGGACGGGTGCGTTGCGGAGCACGACGGGTACGTTGCCCTCCGGACTCTGCCCCGACCACCTGTTCCCGGACCGGCGCCTGTTCCCGGACCGGCGCCTGTCCCCGGACCGGCCCCTGTCCCCGGACCAGGCGGGCCCCTCCGCCGACGGCCCGGACCACGCGGACCCCGCCCTCCACGGCTCGGACCCCGCCCTCGACGGCTCGGACGACGCCCGCGCCCTCACAGCGATAGCGGAGACCTTCGACGTCTCCCTGCCCCGCTTCGCCCTGAACCGGGGCAGGCTGCCCCTCCTGCCGACGAAGCCCTGGGTCGGACCACCGGCATGAAGCGGCTGCGACGGCGGCGGCCCGGGGCGCGACACCAGCACATCGTCGCGCCCCGGGCCGGGGAGGCCGCAAATACCCGTCGCTCAGCGGCGGTTCATCGCCCGCTTGATCTTCTTGCCCGACGGCGACTCGTCCAGCGTCTTCCACAGCTTCGACGAGCTCAGCGACGTGTAGACGCCGGGTGCGCCCTGCCCGCCGCAGCCCTCGCCGTACGAGACGACGCCGATCAGGATCGGGGCCTCACGGCCGGGGACCTTGCGGAAGATGGGGCCGCCGCTGTCGCCCTGGCAGGAGTCCTTCGTCTCCACGCCTGCGCAGAAGTTGACCTTCGCGTCGTATTCCTTGTAGCTCGTCCCGCACTCGGCGTGGGAGAGGATCGGGACCTTCACCTCGCGGAGGCGGTCCGGGGTGTGGGTCATCTCCGTGTCCGTGTTGCCCCAGCCCGCGACGGTCGCCTTCTGGCCCGGACGGATCAGCGCGTCCGTGCCCTGCGTGGGCAGTGCCACCGCCGGGATGCCGCGGACCGGCTTCGCCAGCTGGAGGAAGGCCACGTCGTACGCCTCCTTGCCCTTGAGGTAGCGCGGGTGCACGACCACGCCACCCTTGGCGATATTGCGTATCTGGCCCTGCTTGGCAGAGAGGACCGTGCGGCCGACGGCCACCTGCAGGGACTTGGGCTTGACCGGCTTGCCCGCGTCGTCGACCAGGCAGTGTGCCGCCGTCACGACGGTGTCCGGGGTGACGAGGCTGGCGCCGCAGAACTGCCGGTCGAGCGCGCTGCCCGGACCCTTCGACAGGATCGCCGTCATGAAGGGGTAGGCGTCGTTCGGGACCGCGGTGCCGCCGATGATCGCGTGCGCGGCGGGCGCGGAGGTGGCGACCATCGCGAGGGCGGCGGCTGTCGCGGCGAGGGCGGCGGCCGCGGGGGCCTTGCGGGTGTGCGTGAGGGTGCGCGTGGGGGTGCGCGTGGGGGTTCTCTTGACGTTCATGGGGGGGTTGCTTCTCTTTCGTACGACAGGAATTGCGGAATTGAACTGCACTGCACTGCACTGCACTGCACAGCACTGGACTGCACTGCACTGCACAGCCATGCGCAGCACTAACTGCTGTGTGCGCGCTAGGTCCGGACCAAATTGCCGCCCAACAAGGCTGCCGCGTACGGCATTTGATCGGCAATTCAACGAACTTGTACGGCTCTCTCGCGCCTAAAGGGGGGAGGTGAATGGCGCGGGGCGGGTTCATTGCGGCGGGCGTTCGGTTTCCGTTTTCCGTCCGGGCGAGGGCAACTCAGGGCCACGCGCCCGCCCTGGGCCGTACGGGGCCCCCGCGGCCGGAGTTGCGTGGGTTGTGCGGAGGAGTGGGGCGCGTCCCGTATGAGTTGGTGCGGCAGCCCGAACCCCTCCGTGCGGCAGCCCGGCCCCGGCGGGAACCGCCCCAACCCCCTCAGGCGTCCCTCTGGAGGTCGACGAATCAGGCCGCTCCACCACCGGGCGACGCCAGTTGTGCAAAGTGTCCCGATTCGCGTACGCACACGATTCTCATCCTCCGGGACTCAGGCGCGACATCGGAACGGCATCAGAACGGAGGGGTGCGGATTGCGTGTGGATAACGATGAGCGGTGTGAGCTTCGCGATCTTTAACGCGCCTTGAGGGGCTTATGTGCTGCTGATACGGTGCGATGACTTGACACTGAGTCCGAGGCTGAATAGCACGCCTGGGGTAGGCGAGAGAGTCGCCGGTGTCGCAAATGATCGAAATTGACCGAATCTTCTTGGGTGTGCGGGGAGCAGTTGCGTGAAGATCCAGGAGCGTACGGGGGCGGGCAACAACCGTTCCGCCGCGCCGGCTCAGCCAGCGGTCGGTGAGCGCCTTCCCGCGCCGCCTCGCGAGCGCAAACCGGCACTTGCCGCACTCGCCGTGCTCCTCATCCTCGTCGGCGCGCTCGGCGCCACGGTGCTCGTGCTGCGCGCCGGTGACCGTATCGAGGTCGTGCGGGTGACCGCGCCCATCGCGGCGGGCGAGGCGCCCGACGAGGACAAGAACATCGACCACGTGATGGTCTCCGGCGACAGCGGCATCAACTACGTGAAGTGGGAGCAGCGCGGCGTCCTGGAGAAGCTGAAGGCCAAGAGCGCCATTCCCGCGGGTGCCGTCGTCGTCGGCGAGATGTTCGCCAAGAAGACCGGCCTGCCCGCCGGCAAGGCCTCCGTGGGTCTCTCCCTCAAGGAGGGCCAGTACCCCTCCGACCTGAAGGTCGGTGACACCGTCTCCGCCTTCCCGGTCGCCTCCGGCACCTCCACCGGCAGGGGATCGTCCGGCAGCAGCGGCTCCTCCTCCTCGGGCTCCTCGGGCTCCTCGGGCAATCCGTTGGTCACCGACGCCAAGGTGCACACCATCAAGGACAAGAGCGACTCGACCGTCAGCACCGGCAACCAGAACATCACCCTCCTTGTCCCGCAGGAGGACGTCGCCGCTCTGGCCAGCGCCGCTTCCGAGGGCAAGGTCGTTGTCGCCCGCGTCTCCGACGACAACAACTAAAGGCGAGTAAAAGAGACATGGCGCTCATCGCTCTCGCCGCGGACAAGGGTTCCCCCGGCGTCACCACCGCCGCCGTCGCGCTCGCCGCCGTCTGGCCGCGCCGCGTGCTCGTCGCGGAGACCGACCCCGCAGGCGGCGACCTGGTCTACCGCAGCGCCGCCGCGCACGGTGGCCCGCTCAACCCCAACACCGGCATGCTGAGCATCGCCGCCACCGCCCGGCGCGGCCTCGTGCCCGACCAGCTGTGGGACCACACGCAGCCGTTGAGCGGCGGTCTCGAAGTGCTCGTCGGGCTCGGCATCGCCGAGCAGGCCGCCGGTCTCGCCGGGCTCTGGCCCACCCTCGGCCGCGCGTTCTCCCAGCTCGCCGACTCGCCGCACGCGCCCGCCGACGTCATAACGGACTGCGGGCGGATCAGCGGCGACACCCCGGCCGTCGAACTCTTCCCGCACGCGGCCCTCGTGCTGCTCGTCTCGCGCACCGAGCCCGAGGCCATCGCGCGCGTCCGGGACCGGGCCGCGGCGCTCGCGACCAAGCTGCACGGCGGTTCGCGCGGCGCGGCCTCGCTGGCCCAGCCCCTCATCGGCGTACTCCTGATCGCCGACCCGGCGACCTCCGCGAAACTCGTCCACCAGGTCAACGACATGCTGATGGCCGCGCAGACCGGCGCCCGCGTCGTGGGCACCCTCGCCGACGACCCGGCGGGCGCCGACCAGTTGGCCGGCCGCCGACGCGGCAGGCTCGACAAGTCGCTGCTCATCCGCTCCGCGCGCAAGGTGACCGTCGACCTGTACCAGCAGTACGGCGCCGCCTGGACCAACCCCGTCGCGCAGCAGCCGGGGCAGGCCCGATGAGCACACCCGTCGATCACCAGCTCGTCAAGCGGTTCCGGCAGGACGCCGGTGACCGCATCGCCGAGCAGCGCCGTCTCGACCAGGTCTCCGGCGTCACCCCGATGTCGGGCGAGGACGAGCGGCACTACGCCCGCGCCGTCATCGCGCAGATCCTGGAGGAGTACGCGCGCGCGGAGATCAACGCCGGGCGCACCCCTCTCGACGCGGAGACCGAGGAGCAGTACGCGGCGGCCGTGCACGCCGCGCTCTTCGGCGTCGGACGGTTGCAGCCGCTGCTCGACGACCCCGACGTCGAGAACATCGACATCAACGGCTGCGACCAGGTCTTCGTCGGATACGCGGACGGCCGCGAGGCCACGGCCGACCCGGTCGCCGAGACCGACGAGGAGCTCGTCGAGCTCATCCAGGTCCTCGGCGCGTACTCGGGCCTGTCGTCACGGCCCTTCGACTCCGCCAACCCGCAGCTCGACCTGCGGCTGCCCGACGGCTCGCGACTGTCCGCCGTCATGGACGTCACGCGCCGCCCCGCGCTCTCCATCCGCCGGGCCCGCATGGGCAAGGTCTTCATGTCGGACCTCGTCGGCAACGGCACCATCACGCCGGAGATCGGCCACTTCCTGGCCTGCGCGGTCCGGGCCCGCAAGAACATCATGATCGCGGGCGCGACCAACGCGGGAAAGACGACGCTCCTGCGCGCCCTCGCCAACGAGATCCCGCCGCACGAGCGCCTGGTGACCGTCGAGCGTGCCCTGGAGCTCGGCCTCGACCAGTTCGCCGACCTGCACCCGAACGTGGTGGCCTTCGAGGAGCGCCTGCCCAACTCCGAGGGCCAGGGCGAGATCGCGATGGCGGAGCTGGTGCGCCGATCCCTGCGTATGAACCCCTCCCGCGTCATCGTCGGTGAGGTCCTCGGCGACGAGATCGTGACGATGCTGAACGCGATGTCGCAGGGCAACGACGGCTCGCTCTCCACGATCCACGCCAACAGCTCCAGCGAGGTCTTCAACCGTATTTCCACCTACGCGCTCCAGGCCTCCGAGCGCCTGCCCATCGAGGCGAGCCAGATGCTGGTCGCGGGCGCGGTCAACTTCGTCGTCTTCATCCAGCGGCGCAACAACTACCAGTCCGGCGGCAAGCTCCAGCGCATGGTGACCTCGGTCCGCGAGGTCAACGGCGTCGACGGCCGCGTCCTGTCCAGCGAGGTCTTCGCGGAGGCGCCGGACGGCCGCGTCGTCGCGCACGCGCCGATCGCCTGCATGGACGACCTGGCCGCGTTCGGCTACCGCCCCGCCGGGCAATGGGGGTGAGCACGACATGAACACACTTGCTACCGGAACCGGCATCGGTACTGGTATCGGTACTGGCGCTGGCGCTGGCGCTGGCGCTGGCCCTGGTACTGGCGCTGGCGCTGGTACTGGTGTCGGTACAGGCGGCGCTCTGGACGCCGGCTCGCTCGCCGCGGGCTCCATCGACTCCCTCGGCTCCATGGGCGGCGTCTTCTCGCTGCCCGTCCTGTACGCACTCGGCTGCGGCGTCGCCGCGGGCGGCGGCCTCGCGCTGCTCGCCGTGGCGATCCGCGGCCTGCCGGCCAAGCCCGCGCACGAGAAGCACAAGGCGAGCGAGCGCGCGAGCGAACTGATCCGCTTCGTCGGGCGGCGCGGCTCGGCGGCGATCGGCGTGGGCCTCGTCGTCCTGCTCCTCACCCGCTGGGCGGTGGCGGGCATCGCCTCCGGCATCCTCGTCTTCTTCTGGGACAAGCTCTTCGGCGGTGCCGCCGAAGAGCGCGCCCAGATGAAGCGCGTCGAAGCCCTCGCCGCCTGGACGGAGTCGCTGCGCGACACCATCGCGGGCGCGGTCGGCCTGGAACAGGCGATTCCCGCGTCAGCGCGAGCCGCCGCGCCCGTGCTCCGCCCGCACCTCGACGCCCTCGTGGACCGCCTCCGAGCGCGCACGCCGCTCCCCGAGGCCCTCCAGGTCCTGGCCGACGAGATCGACGACGCCTCGGCGGACATCATCGTCGCCGCGCTCATCCTCAACGCCAAGCTGCGCGGCCCCGGCCTGCGCCAGGTCCTCGGCGCGCTCGCCAAGTCGGCGCGCGAAGAGGTCGACATGCGCCAGCGCGTCATGGCGCAGCGCGCCTCGACCCGCCGCTCGGTGCAGATCGTGGTCGCGGTCTCCATCGCCTTCGTGCTCGGCCTTTCCATCTTCAACCGCGAGTTCGTCGAGCCGTACGGGACGCCCGTCGGCCAGCTCGTGCTCGCCATGGTCTGCGCCTTGTTCGCGCTGGGCTTCTGGTGGCTGCGGAAGCTGTCGACCGTGGAGACGCCGGACCGCTTCCTGGTCAAGGACGAGCCGGGCGTGCAGTTCGTACGTCCGAGGGGTCCCGGCGGCGCGCCCGCGGCGGGCGGCCCCGAGCAGGCTCCGCAGTTCGGCAGGCCGGGCTCGGCCCAGCAGGGCCTGCCGGGCTACTCGCCCGCGCCCTCCAACCAGCACTCCAGCCCGCACTCCAACCCGCCCTCCAACCCGTCCGAGGGGGTACGGCGATGAGCCTGACGATGCCGGTACTGATCGGCGCGATCCTCGGCCTCGGCGTCTTCGCCCTCGTACGCGCCCTGATGCCGTCGAAGCGCAGCGCCGTCGCGACGGTCGCCCGCATCGACGCGATGCGGGCGCGCGGCATGGCGTACGAGTCGCAGCGGGCGACCGCGGACACCGAGAGCTCCGGCCGGCTCGGCTCGATGCGCTCCCGCGTGGGCCAGCGCGTCGCCGACTTCTACCTCCAGCAGGGCTGGGAGCAGCGCTCGCTCCGGGCCGATCTGGCGGTCCTCGACCGCAGCTGGGAGAAGTTCCTCGCGACGAAGGTGCTCCTTGCCGCGGCCGGTGTGTTCTTCGGCCCGTTCCTCTTCGCCATCATCTACACACTCGGCGTCGGCCGCAGCCCGATCATCCCGGTGTGGCTGGCGCTGATGTTCGGCGTGCTCTTCTTCTTCCTGCCCGACCTGGAAGTACGCAGGGACGCGGCGGAGAAGCGGCGCGACCTGCGCCGTGTCATCGGCGCCTATCTGGACCTGGTGTCGATGAGCCTCGCGGGCGGCCGCGGTCTGCCCGAGGCGCTCATGGCGGCGGCGGAAGTCTCCGACGGATGGGCGACACAACGTATCCGAAGTGCTCTGGCCGACGCCCGCATCACCGGCGTCAGCCAGTGGCAGGCCCTCGGCTCGCTCGGCGAGGAACTGGGTGTGGAGGAGCTGAAGGACCTGTCGGCGTCCCTGGCCCTCGTGGCGGACGACGGCGCGAAGGTGCGCGAGTCCCTCGCCTCCCGCGCGGAGACGATGCGACACCGCGAACTGGCCGAGATCGAGGGCAGTGCGGGCGAGAAATCCCAGTCGATGCTGGTCGCGCAGCTGCTGCTGTGCGCGGGCTTCCTGGTCTTCCTCATCTTCCCGGCGGCGATGCGCGTGTTCCAGGTCTAGGTCCAGATGGCGTCGGCGACAACGGGGGCCGGCGCCCTGCTCCCCTTCCCCCCACCACATTTGAGAGGACTACTCACCATGAACGGACGGAACTTCAGTCACCCGGCTGTGGACTTCCTCGTGACCTTCCTGAAGGGCCGCGTCCAGCGTGCCCGCTCCGGCGAGCTGGACCGCGGCGCGTCGGCGGTGGAATGGGTCATCATCTCGGCGGTCGTCGTGGCGATCGTCGGAGTGGTGGCGGCCGTCATCAACGCCGCGCTGAAGGGTGGCGCGGACAAGGTGAGCGACTGCATCGAGGGTGCGGACGCGGGCAGCACCTGCTGACCTCCCAGGGAGGGCCGCCCTCCTTGGGGACTGACGACTGACGACTGACGAATGACGACTGACGACTGACGGTGAAAGGCGACGGGGTTCGGGTGCGGGGAACGCGTGGATTCGTACGCCGCAGGGTGGAGGCTGCCTCCACCCGCGGCGAATCCGGCATGACCGCGATCGAGTTCGTGCTGCTCACGCCGGTGCTGTTCTTCATGATCTTCGCGACGGTTCAGTTCGCGCTGTACTTCTTCGCGGACCATGTCGCGCAGGCCGCCGCGCAGGCGGGCGCGCGCAAGGCACGCGCCACCGCCGACGAGAACGCGGGCGGCTGGCGGGGCGAGGCCCGTGACGTGGCCGACGCGTACATCCGCCAACTCGGCCCGAAGCTGGTGCTCGGACCGGACGTGAAGACCATCCAGCCGGAGCAGGGCACGGTCGGCGTGGAGATCGAGGCCCGGGTCCCCACGGTCTTCCCGGGGCTCGACCTGACCGTGCACGCGCAGTCGTCGGGGCCGGTGGAGCGGTTCGTGGAGGACAACGGCTGATGCGGAACGTACGGGGCGCGGGGGCCGGGTCCCGCAGGGCGATTGACCGGCCCCCGGCGGGAGTGGCTGCCCGGTGCTGTGACGACCGCGGCCTTTCGACCGTCGAAGTGGTGATCCTCGCCCCGGTGATGATCCTGTTCATCCTGGTCCTGGTCGCCTTCGGCCAGCTCGTCGACGGCCGAGGCGCCATCGACGGGGCGGCGCGTGACGCCGCGCGCGCGGGGTCGATCCAGAAGGACCACGGCACGGCGATGTCCGAGGCACGCAAGGCTGCGCGGGCGGACCTGGCCGACGTCTGCTCGGGCCCGGTCTCCGTCGTCCAGAAGAGCGACGGGTTCAACGAGAAGGTCGACCCCTTCTTCACCGTCGAGGTCAGCTGCGAGGTCAGGGGCCTCGCCATGCTGGGCCTCGACATCCCGACGACGCTGGAGGCCTCCTTCAGCTCGCCGCTGGACCCGTACCGGAGGTCGACGTGAGGCATCAACGTCACTCTGCCGTACCTGCCGTACCTGCCGTACCTGCCGTACCTGCCGTACCTGCCGTACCCGCCACACCCGTCGTACCTGCCATACCTGTCGTACGCGCCTGGATTACGTCCCGCCGCGCGCGCCTCGACGACCGGGGCTCGGGCGCCGGTGCGGTCATCATCTTCGCGATCGTCTTCCTCGCGCTCGCGGCGTTCGTCATCGACGGCGGCCTCTCCATCTCCAAGCGGGAGCGCGCAGCGGACATCGCGGAACAGGCCGCGCGCTACGCCGCACAGGACCTCGAACTCGAGGACATATACGAGGGCGTGAAGGGCGCACCCATCAACTTCGAGAACTGCGGAGCCCGCGTCCGGGCCTACGTCGAAGAGGCCGGCCTGAAGGGCACCGACATCGCCAACACGCGCTGCGTGACGGCGAACCCGCAGCAGGTCGAGGTCGAGGTGCAGATGACGTACAGCCCGGTGTTCACCGGGTTGTTCTACGGGGGCGATGTGACGGTTCGGGGGCGGGCGGTGGCGGAGAACGAGGTGGGGTGAGGCGGGGCGGGTGACTGGCTGAGGCCACGCTCGCCACCGCTACGACCCCTCACGTCAGTCCGCACGTCAAGCTTGAGCCATCCGACTTTCACCCCGCCGTGCTCGGATACGGCGGTGACCTTCGCGCGCATTGGGCGGTTTATCTGCTGTTCGCCCAAGCCGGAGGTATATGCCCATGCGCACGAGACCGATGTCCTCCCTCACCGGCGCCACCGTGGCCGGAGCGGCACTGCTGATGATGATGTCGGGGTGCGGCGGCTCGGGCCCCGACACTTCGGCCAGGATTCCTGGCGTGCGGCAGGGCGACGTGGGCCGTTCCCCGTCGGGCGCCCCGGCCCCCAAGGCCGCGGGCCGCCCGACCGTCACTCTTCCGAAGGCTTTTCGGGCCGACTTCGAGGGCTGGTCCCACAACGACCCGAAGTTGCAGACGATCCTCGACGACGGCAAAGAGCGCCTGCGCGCCGGGTACGCCGCGATCGTGAAGGGCGATCCTGAGGACGCGGCGTTGGAGTTCTACAGCGCGGGCGCCGCATTGAAGTCTGCTCCGGCGTGGGTGAAGACGTACAAAGGGCTCACGCTGATCGGCACGGTCCGGGTATTCGACAACCAAGTCCATGTGAGCAATGAGGGATTCGCCGTCCTCTTCTACTGCGTGGACGAAAGCCGAGCCTTCAGCAAGAACCGCAAGACGCGGAAGGTCGAAGGAACCCCGGAGGGCCAAGACCCGAAGGTCCAGTACAGAACGCGCCTGGACAAGGACGCTGAAGGCGTCTGGAAGACCACATCGGTGGAAACGGACCGGGGCGGCTGCCGCACATGACCGTTCTCTGCAAGGGTGCGGGCGCGGTGGCAACTCTGATCTCCATGATGTCGCTCATGGCGGCACCCTGTGCGGTCGCCCTGGGGGAGGGAGGAGAGGAGACGACTTCGGGTGGGGCGCACACCTCTCCCTCGGCCCGGGGCGGGGTGGAAAGCCAGAGCCTGATGGCCTCCGTCGCCCACTCCCGGATTCGTGTCAGCCAGCAGGGTGGCCGGACAGGAAAGGGGTCTGTCGGCGCGCTCCGGCCCCTCGACCCGAACTGGCGACCACCGGCCTGTTGGTACGAGCCGGTCTTCTCCCCGGAGCAGCTCAAAGCCGCAGTTGCGAGCGGGAGGGGAGGCCTGGTCAACGCCCATATCTGGTGGAGCAACGGCCTTTGGGTCGATCACTACGAAAAGGGCAAGCAGCAGAGAAACTCTTCACTCGCCGGATCCGGTAGCCGAACTTCTGGCCGAACTTCTGGCCGAACTTCCGGCCGAACTTCCGGGGGATACAAGAAATACAACCTGGGCAAGGAGGGGAGCTTCTGGCGCAGCACGGTCCGGCCGGGGCACTACGCGGACGCCGAAGCGTGGAGTTGCGGCCGCATCATGTTCTGGCAGCCCGCCGGTTCGATTCCCAAGGACGAGAACGCTCCCACCCCCGAAACGCTCGCGGCCTTCGCGTACGAGAGGATCCGGGTTCCGGACACCGAGATCGAGTTGAAGCCCAAGGGCAGGTCGACGGTGAACCTGCCCACCTGGATGTGGCTGGACAAAGGGACGTTCAGGGACGTCATGGTCCGCGCCGATCTCCCGGGCACCGGGCTGTACGCGGTGACCACGGCCAAGCCAGTGGCTCTCCACCTCGAACCCGGTACTGAGAACGCGCAGGTATACCCCGCCTCCGGTGACTGTGAGATCAGCGGAGGCGGCGGTATCGGAACTCCGTACACCAAAGGGGCTGCCAAGACGGAGCCGACCTGCGGCATCGAATATCTCCGAGCGACCAGCGGCAGCCCCTACCGACTGCGGGCCTCCATCACCTGGGATATCTCCTGGGAAGGAACAGGCGGGGCGAAAGGCGACCTTCCGGACGGCACCTTCGAGACCACTCAGAACATGAATGTCCAGGAGATCCAGTCCGTCAACCGGTGAAGTCGCTACGAGCAACTGGACCTGAGGGGAGCATTCGGGTTGGCAGAACGGCTGAGGGTCGACGGGATCGAGCTGGAGAATTTCGTCAAGCTGCTGAACAAGTCGAACGACTCCTTGAAGGGTTTACGTAAGGCCCTGTCCGCAGCCACGGTTTCGGGCCTGGGGTCCGATGATCTGGACAGAGCGTGTGAAGAATTCCAGGACGAGTGGAAGTACGGCACGGAGCAGATCGGCAAGCAGACCGAAGACCTCGCGAAGATCATCGGTAAGAGCAAGGACAGTTACCAAGAGGTCGACAAGGCGCTTGAGGAGGCCATGAAGAAGAAACGGTCGAAGGCGAAGGCGAATACGCAAACTGGGTCGCGGGGTGGGAACAGTGCCGGTGGCGAAAACGGACGTGTGCGGGGAACCGCATGACGTACACCTCCGACCTGGAGAAGGACTGCCCGGACCTCGGATTCAACCCGGCTCCGGGCTGCCCGGACACGGTGAAGTCACTGCACAAGAAGCTCGCCAACTGCGCCAAAATTCTGGATGACACCCACAGGGTCGTCACGAAGCTGATGGACGGCAGCTATTGGGAGGGTGACGCGGCAGTCGCCCTTCGTGAGCAATTGGAAGACGGCCGGTTGCCCAAAGACCTGCAGAACGCGGCCCATTCCATTTCCAAGGCGGCCCGGCACCTGAACCGTTGGCACGGCGAGCTCGACGCTTTCCAGGACCGCGCGAAACGCCTGAACGGCGAGGCGAAAACGGCACGGGAGGCTCTGGAGCGAGCACAGGAGGGAGCCGACGCCGCAGGCGCGGAGAGTGGTCATCCAGGTAACGCGAAGAAGGCGCCGACGCGAGCCGACGGGCGGGTGGAAGAGGCGCAGGCGGCGCTGGACCATGTCCTGGGCAGGGCACGGGGCCTCGCGCACGAGCACGAGGAGAAGGCCGGTTACAGAGCGGGCAAGATCCGCGACGCGACAGCCAGGCTGGCCCCGCACGAACCGGGCTGCTTCGACAAGGCGTTGGACTGGGTCACGGAGAACCTGCCCGACATCCTCGCGGCGGTCGCCGGCGTCGTCGGCCTCGTGGCGATCATCTTGGCCGGGCCGCTGGGGCCCGTAATGGTGGCTGCGCTGTTGCTGGCGTCGTCGGCGATGAGCGCGGGGGCATTGATTTCGCGGCTCACCGACCCGGAGGTGCGCACCTCGCTGTGGGACGGCGTCACCAAAGGGGAGCTTGATTCCGACTTCTGGAGCAATGTGGTGGCGGTGGGGTCCGATGGGGCTGGGATGCTCCCGGGATTGGGTGCCGTGGTCAAGGGCGGTACCAGTGCCGTGCATGCCGTGCGGACGGGTACCGAATCAGTAAGCCTGGCGCAGAAGTTGACCACTGCTGGTACCAAGACCATGGAGCAGGCCCAAGCCATCTCCGCCTTGGACAATCCGCTGATTTCCTACACCGTGCGGGGTGCTACTAACCCGCAGAAGGCGGCTGAGGTGGTCTCTGCCACATCCGGCTCAGTCGGGGTGGGAACTTCCGGTTTCGGGTTGGCGAACAATCTTATGGACGTGGACGATGATGGCATCAAGAGCGGTGCCGTCGCTGGTATCGACGGAACAAGGCTCGGGATCGATGGCGGCGGACTCCTGAACCTCTCCCGCCACGTCTTCTCCTGATCGATCCCGTACAGAAGGAGCACGCTGTGAGTCCCTTGTCCTGTAAAATCGCCTGGAATCACCCACCGACTCGACGTGCCTGGATGCAGCACATGGTCATGAATATGGCGGGGCTCCTAGGCTGGATCGGCGGTTGGGTCGCACTCCTCGGCGTTTCGACCACCACGCCTGACTGGGTCGTATGGATTTTCATGCCGTACTTCCTTTACGGGTTCTATCGGGCGGCAGTTCAACTTGGCTATTTTCCGGCAGCTCTGCGAATGCGCCGCATCCTGCGTACGTACCCATGGCAGATCCTGCGAGGCGCTCCCAACGGCCTGACCAAGTACCCCGATGTGCTGGGTAACCAATACGGATGGTTCGAACTGCCTAATCCCGCGCACCCCGAAAAGCGCATGCCGTTGGTGTTCGGGCAGCACATGCGTACGGAATGGTGGAGCCGCCGGATGGCCCCGCGGGCCAGGCCCGAGTTGAAGGCGGAGATCGCGGTGGTGTGGTTCGCCGGTGATCCCCGCTTCATCGGGCTCATCGCCGCGCCCACCGCCGACGGCCGTGCACCTCGCCGTCTGCACGTGCTCCAGCAGCAACTGGGGCCAGTGCACGGGCTGCACGGTTTCGCGGAGTGGGGGGCCACGCCCGAAGACATCGAGCGCGGTCGACGCGTCGGCATCCACCCCGCCCAGTCTTGAGCTCGCGCCAGGAAGACTCGCGCCAGGAAGAGGCGGAAGCGGTGAGCGCCTCTCCTTCCCTTTCCTTCACCCTCCACGACTCCGCCAAGAACCCCCACGCCGACATCTGGTTCGCGGAGCCCCCGGGCTTCACCGCGATCCCCATGGACGCCCTGCTGGCCCCCCAGGACGCCCCGGCCACGCGTGAACTGCGCGCCGCCCTCGCCCCGCTGTTGGACTCCGCGCCAGACGAAAGGTGTCGACAACTGCTCCTCGGCCACGTCGCATCGGCCCACCCGCTGTTGGCGGCTTTGCGTGATGTCGGAGTCGCGTACTGCTCGATCGGGTTGCACCGTGACGACGTGGACGAAGCCGCCGAGGTCCCTGGGCGGAGTGGCCGGGGGAGCGGTGGTGGTGACGGTCGGCCTCTGCTCTCCCTGCTCACCCTCACCTGGCGCGACATCGCCACCGCCCCACCCGCCGTCACCGCCGCCCGAGCCGTCGTCGCCCCCGGTGGGATCCCGCACGGGAACGTCGAGTTCGTCGGCGAGGTCGGCGACGGGGTGCCCTGCGGTCCGGTCACGATCAGCGAATCCGTACGCACTCCGGCGCCCGACAGCGGCCTCGTCCAGTTGCAGCCCCTTGTGCCGCTCCTTCAGGTTCACGCCCACCTACCGCACCCCGACGGCAGGCGCCTCGCGGTCTTCACGCTGAGCACCACGGCCGTGCACCGCCGCGAGGCCTATCGGCGTCTGCTGCGGCATGTCGTGGAGCTGGTCAGCTTTGAGAATCCGCTGAAGGATTCACTGAAGGGTTCGCCGAAGGGTTCGCCGAGGGGTTCAGGGGCGCGCGCCGTCGTCCCCGGGCAGCCGTACCCGTGCCCGTAGCCGTGCCCGCAGCCGCCCCCATCCGTGCCGGAACTGTGACGACACCCCCCGATCCAAGCAACCGCAGGGCTCAGGCCGGTCGGCGTCGAGCCGTGTTGAGCCGGGGGTGAAACGGGCCTTTGGGGCGGGGTGGTCGTAACCGGGCGGGCCGTAGGGCGTCCGGCCCTGTCTGACCTCCGGCCCCTTACGTACCATCACCCCATACGCTCACCCGACCCCTCTGCCCAACCCACCTGCCCATCCACTCCTCCCCACAGGACACCAGGACACCCGCCATGGCGCGCACCACTTCACGCTCGACGAGCCCGCCGAACCCGCAGGGCCCGCGGAACCGTACGCCGCAGCCGTTGCCGCGGCGGCGGCGCAGTTTCGCGGACTTCGTCAAGGCCTTCTTCGCCTTCGTCGCGCTGGCCGTGCTGCTCGTCGGCGTGCCCGGAGCCCTCGTGGTCTTCGTGGGGTGGCCGCTGCCGGGTGGCTCGCCCTCGCTGGACTGGCTGCAGCAGGAGATCACGGTCAGCACGTTCGTCAACGTGCTGACCGTCGTCGTCTGGTTCGCCTGGGCGCAGTTCACCGCCTGTGTACTGGTGGAGATAAGGGCCGCGCTCTCCGGCGTCGGGATCCCGAACCGGGTGCCGGGCGCCGGGGGCAGCCAGATGCTCGCGCGGCAGCTGGTCGCCGCCGTCCTGCTCATCGGGGCCACCGCCGCCAGCTTCGCGCCGGGGCTCTCGCAGTTCGGGCAGTCGTTGGAGGGCAACCAGAAGCCGGCGTCCGCCGCGAGCGCCCAGCAGACGCCCGGCCTCTTCCGGCAGGAGCAGCAGGCCGCGGCGAGCGCCGCCGACGCGCTGGCCGCGCAGGCCGACCAGGCCGCCGCGCACGCCGACGGTGGCGGCAGCGCCAAGGACGGGGACACGAAGTACTACCGGATCCAGCCTCCCGAGGGGCGCCACCACGACTCCCTGTGGGAGGTCGCGGAACGGCACCTGGGCGACGGCCGCCGGTACAAGGAGATCTACCAGCTCAACAAGGACCGCGAGCAGCCCGACGGTTCGAAGCTCTCCGAGGCCAGCCTCATCCGGCCCGGCTGGATCATGGAGATGCCCGCGGACGCGCACGGCGGCGAGCTCGTCGAGATGCCCGACGAGGCGCCCAAGGTCTCCGAGGACGTCAAGGAGCAGATCTCCGACTACTCCAGGACCGGGGACCACCGACAGGGCGGCGGAGCCCAGGAGCAGGGCGGCGGAGGCCAGGAGCAGGGCAGCGGAGGGCAGGAGCAGGGCGGCAGCGGCTCCGTCGACCACGACACCGCGCACATCGTCCTGCCCGAGCAGCGGCCCGGCACCCCCGAGAAGCCCGCGATGCCGCAGGCCCCGGCCACACCCGACGCTCAGGCCCCCGAGGCCCAGGCCCCTGACGCCCAGGCACCTGATTCCCACACCCCCGGCACCGACGCCCCCGCCCCCGCCGCCTCCGCCGGCGCCGAGTCCGAAAGCTTCGACTTCGGGCTGCCCGAGGCACTCCTCGGTGCCCCCCTCCTCGCCGCCGGTCTCCTCGGCGCGCTCGGCCGCCGTCGTCGGCACGCCCTGTGGCAGTCGGCCATGGGTGCGGTCGGCGGGCGCGGCGGCATGCAGCCGCCGACGCCGACCGGAGCGGCCGCCGACGTGCAGGACGCGCTGCTCGTGGGCGCCGACCCCGACGGCGTACGCCTCCTCGACCTGTCGCTGCGCGGCCTCGCCGCGTCGCTCGCCGAGGAGAACCGCGCCCTGCCGACCGTGTACGCGGCCTGGCTGAGCAACGGCGACCTGCACCTGCAGCTCGCCCAGCCCGCGGGACGGCCGCCCGCGCCCTGGCAGTTGGGGCAGGACCAGACGTTCTGGATGCTGTCGCGCGCCGACGCCGAACGGTACGAGGACGTGGACACCGCCGCGCCCTACCCCGGCCTCGTCAGCCTCGGCACCATGGACGACTCGCGGCTGCTCCTCAACCTGGAGTCCGTGCCCGGCATCGTCTCGCTGAGCGGCAGCCCGGCCGACCGCGCCGCCGTCTTCGCCTCGGTCGCCGCCGAGCTCGCCACCAACGGCTGGTCGGACCGCATGACCATCACCGTCGTCGGCTTCGGCCAGGACCTCACCCCGCTCGCGCCCAACCGGCTGCGGCACCTGGAGGACGTCGAGGCCCTCATCGAGACGATGGAGGCCGAGACGCGACAGCGGCGCGGCGCGCTCGGCGCCGCCGGGCACGACTCCGTGCTCACCGGCCGCACCGGGCCCGCCCAGCACACGCGTTGGGCCCCGCACCTCGTCCTGCTCGCCGCCGAGCCGAGCGCCGATGACGCCATCAAGCTCGCCGAACTGGCCGCCGACGCGAGCCGGTTGGGGATCGGTTACCTCGTCGGCGCGGAGGCCGGGGACCTGCCCGGCGCCGCCTGGGAGATGGAGATCACCCGGCAGGGCAAGCTGCTCGCGCCGCTGCTCGGGCTCGAACTGGACGCGCAGTCGCTGCCCGAGGCCCAGCAGCGGGCCGTCGTGCAGCTGTTCACGGAGGCCGACCCCGCGGGCCGGGGCGGCACCGGCAGCGGCCCCGCGGGTCCGGGCGGCGGCCCCACGGGCGCCGCCCCGCCGTTCCTCGTCGACGTCACCGAGCAGGGCAGGCCCGCGGTCTACGCCCGCCTCGTCGGCACGTACGAGATCATCGGCCTGGAGACGCCGGACGGCGAGCGCAGCGCGCTGCTGCACGAGGCGCTTGCCCTGCTGCTCCTGCACCGCGAGGGCGTCCACCCCCGGGTGCTCGCCTCCGCGCTGTGGCCGCGCGGCGTCACCGACGACGTGCGGGACGCGCTCGTCGAGCGGCTGCGCGAGTGGCTGGGCACGGAGCCCGACGGGTCGCCGCGCCTTTGCGCCGACCGGACGGGGCGGCTCACGCTCGCCAAGTCCGTCGTGTCCGACCTTGACGTGCTGCGCTCGCTCTACCACGAGGCCACGCAGGGGCGCGGCGCAGGCAACCGTGCCGTGCGCGGGCGGATGCTCACCGACGCGCTGGTCCTGGTGCGCGGGCCGCTGCTCTCCGACCGGCCGCAGGGGCGGTACGGCTGGCTCACGCACGAGATCATCGACGCCCAGCTGCCGCTGCTCGTCGCCGACATCGGTCTCGCGCTCTCCGAGTTCCACCTGGAGAAGGGGCGGGCGGCGAAGGCGATCGAGGCGCTCAACGCGGCGCTCGGCTCCGCGCCGGGCGACGAGCGGCTCTGGAACGAGCTGCTCCGCGCCACGCACGCCACGGAGGACCCGGACCGCCTGCGCCAGGTCGCGGCCGACCTGGTCGCCCGGAGCGGCGCCCGCGGACTGCCGCCCCGCACGGAGGCACTCCTTGACGAGCTGCTTCCGACGTGGCGCAGTGGTGTCGGCGCGGTGGGCTGACGTGTTGCTGCCGACAGGGGGCCGCCCGGCCGCTCCGGCTGCCGACCGTCCGGCTGCCGACCGTCCGGCTGCGGACCGTTCGGCTGCTCCGGCTGCCGACCGTCCGGCTGCTCCAGTCGCCGACCGTCCGGCCGCTCCGGCCCCCGACCACCCGGCCGCTGCGGCCTGCGGTCGTCCGGCTGCCTCGGCCGCTGGCCGCCTGGCCGCTGCGGCCTGCGGTCGTCCGGCTGCCTCGGCCGCTGGCCGCCTGGCCGCTGCGGCCTGCGGTCGTCCGGCTGCCTCGGCCGCTGGCCACCCGGCCGCCGCGGCCTGCGGTCGCCCCGCTGCCTCGGCCACTGCCCACCCGGCCGCCATCCCGGGCACCAACCGCCACCCCGCCCACCTCGCCGCCTACCCCACCACCCACTTCACCACTCACCTCACCACCCACCCCACCACCCACTTCACCACTCACCCCCGCCCCGGAAAGTCGTAACTCGTGTCATCGCTGGTCCTCGTTCTCGGCGGTGCCCTGTGGGGCGCCCTCGCCGGGCTGTTCGTGCCGCGTGCGGCCTATCGGCTGTCCGTGGCGCCCGATGAGGACTGGCGTGGCGAGAGTCCGGGCGGGCAGGCGCTCACCTCGTGGGTGGGGCTCGCGCGGTGTCCGCGGGGCGGCTGGTACGGCCCACGGACCACGGGCGTCGCGATCACCACCGCCCTCGTCTGCGCCGCCCTCGCCGTCACCACCGGCACCCGGCCCGAGCTCGGTGCCTGGCTCCTCCTCGCGCCCTTCGGCGTGCTGCTCGCCCTCGTCGACTTCACCGTGCACCGGCTCCCCGACGTGCTCACGCTGCCGCTCGGCGGCGCCGCGCTCGGGCTGCTCGGGGCCGTCACGCTCCTGCCCGAACAGGGCGGCTCCTGGGCCGGGGCGCTCTACGGGGCGCTCGCGCTGGCCGGTGCGTACTTCGTGCTCTTCCTCATCAACCCCAACGGCATGGGCTTCGGCGACGTGAAGCTGGCGCTCGGCCTCGGGGCCGTGCTCGGCTGGTACGGGTGGGGTGTGCTGCTCCTCGGGACCTTCGCCGGGTTCCTGCTGGCCGCGCTGTACGGGGCCGGGCTCGTGATCGCCCGCCGCGCTGGGCGCAAGACGGCGATCCCGTTCGGCCCGTTCCTGATCGCGGGCGCGTTCGTGGGACTGCTCCTCGGCGGCTACGCAGCTTGACCTCACGCGGTGACGCCACTTGAGCCCACGTCGGACGCCCGATACCGCTGGCGTACGCTGGCGTGGTCCGTCCACAACCCTTACGAAAGGGACGCCCCGGTGACCGAGAAGGCCGACCTCCAGTCCGTCCTCGACCGTGCCGCCGCAGGTGGGCGGATCAGTGAAGAAGAGGCGCTCGACCTCTACCGCGACGCCCCGCTGCACGCGCTCGGCGCCGCCGCCGACGCCATCCGCCGCCGTCGGTACGCGGGTACGGAGCACATCGCGACGTACATCATCGAGCGGAACATCAACTACACGAACGTCTGCGTGACGGCCTGCAAGTTCTGCGCCTTCTACGCCGCCCCGAAGGACACCAAGAAGGGCTGGACGCGCGACCTCGACGACATCCTGCGGCGCTGCGCCGAGACCGTCGAGCTCGGTGGCACCCAGGTCATGTTCCAGGGCGGGCACCACCCGGACTTCGGCGTCGAGTACTACGAAGAGCACTTCTCGGCGATCAAGAAGGCCTACCCGCAGCTGGTCATCCACTCGCTCGGCGCCTCCGAGATCGAGCACATGGCCCGCATCTCGAAGGTGTCCGCCGAGGAGGCGATCCAGCGGATCCACGCCGCCGGGCTCGACTCCTTCGCCGGTGCCGGTGCCGAGCTGCTCCCGGCCCGCCCCCGCAAGGCCATCGCCCCGCTCAAGGAGAGCGGCGAGCGCTGGCTGGAGATCATGGAGATCGCGCACGGCCTGGGCGTCGAGTCGACGTCCACGATGCTCATGGGTACGGGCGAGACCAACGCCGAGCGCATCGAGCACCTGCGCATGATCCGCGACGTGCAGGACCGGACGGGAGGCTTCCGGGCCTTCATCCCGTACACGTACCAGCCTGAGAACAACCACCTCAAGGGCCGCACCCAGGCGACGATCTTCGAGTACATCCGCATGATCGCGATCGCCCGGATCTTCCTCGACAACGTCGCGCACATCCAGGGCTCCTGGCTGACCACCGGCAAGGAGGCCGGCCAGCTGACCCTGCACTACGGAGCGGACGACCTCGGCTCGGTGATGCTGGAGGAGAACGTCGTCTCGTCGGCCGGCGCCAAGCACCGCAACAACCTCCGCGAGATGATCGAGATGATCCGCACCGCGGACCGCGTCCCCGCCCAGCGCGCCACCACGTACGAGCACCTCGTCGTGCACGATGACCCGGCGAACGACCCGGTCGACGACCGCGTCGCCTCGCACATCTCGTCCACGGCGATCGAGGGCGGCACGGCCCACCCGGAGCTGAAGCTCCTCGCCAGCAACTGAGGCCCCGTTGCTGACACTTCACGTCGCCGAACGCACACCGGAGTCGGCGGTCCTGGTCGACGGGGCGAGCGTCGCCGCCGTCGGCCCGTACGACGAGCTGGCCGCGGCTCACCCCGCGGCCCGCGTCCGTCACTGGCCCGGCATCCTGACCCCCGGCCTCCTCAACCCGTACGGTCCCGAGCTCCTCGAGGCCACGTACCACCCCGACCCGCGCGAGGCCGGGCGGCTCGGCACGGAGCCCATCGGCGGGGAGCGGGCGGCGGCCCTCTTCCGCGCCGACCCGTCCCTCCTCGGCGCGAGCGCCCGACGCGGCGTCCAGCGCCTCCTGGCCCACGGCACGGTCGCCGTCGCCGGTGAACTCCGCGCCCGCCCCGTCCTGGACGCGGTCCGCCGCGCCCCGCTGGCAGTGGGCGCCCGCCCGCCCCGCCTCCCGGGCCCCCCGTCCCTCTCCCCGACCCCCCTGACGCTCCTGCCACCCCTGAAACCAGGCTCCCCGGCCCGTTTCGCGATCTTCGACGTGACCGACCGGGCAGACCTGGTCCGCAACGGCGCGAGCACCTGCGTGGCCACGGTGATCACGGGCCGCTTGGTGTACAGGGCCCGCTAGCCCCGTAAGGGGCGCGGGGAACTGCGCGAGCAACCCCCTAAGGGGCGCGGGGAACTGCGCGAACACCCGCCACGGACCACGCACCCGCCAGGCTCAGGCGAGGCAGCCCGTCGCCAAGGGAGAGGACCGGCCTGACACAATGGGCCGGGTGACCCGAGCCACCCTGGAAAAGCAGCCGCACGAAGTCGCCACCATGTTCGACGACGTCGCGGAACGGTACGACCTGACCAACGACGTGCTCTCCCTCGGACAGGCCCGCCTCTGGCGCAAGGAGGTCGCCAAGGCCGTCGACGCCCGCCCCGCGCAGAAGGTCCTCGACCTCGCCGCCGGCACCGCCACCTCTTCGCAGCCGTTCGCGCAGGCCGGTGCGTACGTCGTGCCCTGCGACTTCTCCCTCGGCATGCTGCGGGTCGGCAAGCAGCGTCACCCCTGGATGCCGTTCACGGCGGGCGACGGGGCGAAGCTGCCGTTCAAGGACGACACCTTCGACGCGGTCACCATCTCCTTCGGGCTGCGCAACATCCAGGACACCGATGCCGCGCTGAGCGAGCTGTACCGGGTGACGAAGCCGGGCGGACGCGTCGTGATCTGCGAGTTCTCGCACGCGACGTGGGGGCCGTTCCGCACGGTGTACGAGGAGTACCTGATGCGGGCGCTGCCGCCGGTCGCGCGCGCGGTGTCCTCCAACCCGGACGCGTACGTCTACCTCGCCGAGTCGATCCGCTCCTGGCCGGACCAGCCCGCGCTCGCCGCGCGGCTGCAGGACGCGGGCTGGTCGAAGGTGGCCTGGCGGAACCTCACGGGTGGCGTCGTGGCGCTGCACCGGGGGTTCAAGCAGGGCTGAGTGCCATTTCGTGACGCCGCTTCGTAACGCTCCAGTTGAGACTGGGGTTCTGTGACCCATGGGGACCAGCCGCCGGGCAAGATGTGTCCGTTGATACGACCCTGCCGTTTACTTATGCGGCGGTTACGGGCCGGATCCGCCTCCTGTTGCTGAACTCCTGAGTCCACGGAGCGTCTTGATGGCGTCGTACTGCCCACACTGCGGGGTTCCCGCCCCTGATGAAGCCCGCTTCTGCATGAAGTGCGGGCGCGAACGCCTTCCCGAGCCGAAACAGCCCCCGGCCCCTCCCGTCGCACCGCCGACCGTCGCACCGCCCCCCGTCGCACCGGCGCCCGCCTACGCCCCGGCCGGACCGTCCCCCGTCGGCGCCTTCCTCGGGCGTACGTTCCGTGGCGGCTGGGCCGGGTCCGCGCAGGCGGCGCTCTGGCCGGTCGCGCTGCTGCTGATCACGGCCGTATCGCTGGCGATTCCCTCGTACGGGCAGAACGAAGAGGCCGTCGTCGGCTTCGCCACGCGGATGCGGATCGCGCTCGCGCTGCTGCTCCAATCGGTCGGCGGCGGCGTGGAGTTGTCGGGCCGTGAGGAGCGGCCGGACCTCGGTGGCTCCGACGGCCTGGGGTTGGGCTCGAACGGTCTGGGGACGGGTTCGGACGGCCTGGGGACGGGTTCGGAAGGCCTGGGGCTGGGTTCGGACGCGTCCGGCTCCGCGCTCGAAGGCTCGGCGGTCCTGCACTCCGTTCCGCTCACCGTGACCGTGCTCTGGATCCTGGCGCTCTTCATCGGCGTACGCGTGCTGCGGAACCGTCTCGTGGCGCGGGGCGCGGCCCAAGGGGGCGGGACCACGGGGCTCGAAGCGGCCGTACGCGTCGCCCTGTTGGTGACCGTGAGCACCCTCGCCCTCGCGCTCTTCGCGCAGCCCGAGATCGAGGGGATCGAACTGTCGTCGTCCCCGGCGCTCGCCGCGCTGGGGGCGCTGGTGCTCGGACTCGTCGTCTCCTGCGGGGTGTTGAGCCGGAACGACCTGGCGCACTGGGTCGCCGCGCGCCCCGGCGCGCAGTCCGCCCTCCGCGCCACCGGCGCCGCCCTGCGCGCCCTCGTCGCCGTCCTCGCGCTCTGCTCCGTCGTCGCCTTCATCAGCCTCACCCAGATCGACGACCTGGCCGAACGCACCGACCTCGACGACAGCACCATCTCGCCGCTCCTCCTCGCCCTGCTCGTCCTGCCGAACCTCGCCGTCACGGCGCTCGGCATCGGCTGGGGCGCGGCCGCGGAGGCGACGGTGAGCGGCCGCAGCTCGTTGTACGGGAGCGGGAACGAGAGCGGCTCCTTCGGCCTCTCCGAGCTGGGTGACGTCACCAACGACTGGGCGGTCGTGGGGGCGTTGGCGCTCGGCCTCGTCTGCGTGCTGACCCTCGGCGTGGTCGCCGCGCGGCGCTGCGCGGGCCGGGGCGAGGCCCTGCTCGCCGCCGGTGTCTTCTTCGGGCTCGTCCTGCTGCTCGCCGGTTTCAGCGGCATCGGCGTCGAGCTGTCCGGCCAGGCCCTCGACGGAGGATCGGGATTCGGCGAGTCCGGCAGCGGAGGTACCGGCAGCGTGGAGGTGGGGCCCGCGGTCGCCGAGGTGCTGCTGTTCGGACTGCTGTGGATCTTCCCCGCGGTGCTGGCCGCTCCGTATCTGCTGCAAATGGTGGGGCAGCAGGGGCGGGGGCCTGCCGCGCTCGGGGTCGGGCTCGGGGTCGGGGTCGGGCTCACGCCCGCGTCCGGACCTGGCCCCGTGCCCGCGTACGTGCCCGCGTACGCGCCGCCCGGCGCGCCACCGGTGCCGCCGGTGCCGGGAATGCCCGCGGGGCCGCCGACCGCAACCCCAGCCGACACAACCCCAGCCGACGCACCCGCCTCCGACGCGCCCACCTCCGACGCGTCCACCTCGGAGGCGCCCGCCTCCGACGCGCCCCCCTCCGGCCCTGACGCGCCCGCCGCCCCCGCTGTCCCCCTCGCCGAACAGCCGACATCCGGCGCCGTCGGTACGCCCGGCACGCCCCCCTCCGGCACCACCGCCCCCACCCCCACCCCCACCCCCACTCCCGCCCCGGTCTACGCCCCGCACACCGTCCACCTCGGTCACCAGCCTCCCGCCGCCAAGTCGCGCGGCCGGGCCGGGATCTGGGTCGCCACGCTCACCGTCGCCTTCGTCGTCGGAGGCGGTGCGACGGCCGGGATCCTGTTCTGGCAGGACGGGCACGACAAGGCGGACGGCGCGGGCAAGGACGACCGGCCCGCGGTCAGCCGGTCCGAGGAGCCGAGTGAGGCCCCGAGTGGGGCCCCGAGCCCGGTGGCGTCGCCGTCGCCGAGCCCGGAGCCGGGCGGCAGTGAGGGCCCCGACGTCGCTGGTGGCTCGGAGGCCCCGGCGGGAACCGAACGGGTGACCGACCAGGAGGGGTTCTCCTTCGCGGTGCCCGAGGGCTGGACCCGTCAGGCCGTGAACCCCGAGCGCCCCGGCCAGATCACGTACGCGGGGCCGACCGGGCGGGAGGAGTTCCTCGTCGGCGTCGTGACGGACGCGCCGTACACCTCGTACGAGAACTTCAAGAACATCGAGAAGCACACCAAATCCGCACCGGACAAGTCGGACTACGACCGCGTCCGGCTGACGGAGAACACCTTCAAGGGGCAGGACGGCGCGATCTGGGAGTACACGTACACCGACGCGTCGGGCCGTTCGATCCACGCGCTCAACCAGAGCTACATCGCGGAGAACGGTACGGAGTACGCGATCCAGCTGTCCTGGCGCGAGGACTTCTGGATCGCGGGCGAGGGCGCGAGGACGCACAGGACGGCGCTGGACACCTGGCGACTGACGGACTGACGGACTGACGGGCTGACGGATTAACGACTGACGGACAGCCCCGCCCCGGACGTGCTGGTGAACACCGGCACTCCCGGGGCGGGGTCAGTTTCAGCCGTACGGCAGCCGTACGGCAGCCGTACAGCAGCCCTTTGGCAACCGAACGGCTGCCGCACTGCAACCGCACTGCAGCCTTGCTAAAGCGCCAGCCGGAAGCAGCCCGCCACCCGCCGCGACGCCTCGTCGCCGCGGATGCGCGGGGGAGTGGTGAACGTCTCGGCGAGCTCCATGCCGAGCCGCCGGGCCACCGCGATGGAGCGCTCGTTGCCGGTGTCGACGATCGCCACCACGCTCGGTACGCCCGCCGCACGCACCCGTTCGACCGTGGCCAGGGCGGCCGCCGTCGCGTACCCCTTGCCCCAGGCCGTGCGGGTGAGCCGCCAGCCGATCTCGATCTCGCCCGTCGGTCCCCAGTCCCGTGGCCAGGGCTGGGCACCCGTGAAGCCGATCGGCTCGTCGGCGGCGTCGAGCAGGGTCCACAGGCAGTAGCCCCGTTCGGCGTCGTGTCTGCGCTGGCGGGCGGTGAGTTCCTCGTACATGGAGAGCTCGGCGGAAGAGCCGCCGAAGAACTCCATGACCTCCGGGTCGTCGAAGAGCCGGTGCCAGACGACGGCGTCCTCGTGGGTGGGGACGCGCAGCCGCACGTCGGGGAGGTGGAGCGCGGGCAGGGTATCGGTCTGCTCGGTCACGTGTGGCCCTTCGGCTGGCTGATCAGTACCGCCTCATAGACTGCCCTTATCCCGTGCCGGCCGGCACACAGATTTCGAGCCTTGGGGAGAACCCGCCGTGACCGAGCTCCTTCCCGAACACACAGCGGACGTAATCGTCGTCGGAGCCGGGCCTGCCGGTTCGACGACGGCGTACTACCTGGCGAAGGCGGGCCTCGACGTACTCCTTCTTGAGAAGACCGCGTTCCCACGGGAAAAGGTCTGCGGAGACGGACTCACCCCCCGTGCCACCAAGCAGCTGGTGTCCATGGGAATCGACATCTCCGAAGAGGCCGGCTGGCTGCGCAACAAGGGCCTGCGCATCATCGGTGGCGGGGTGCGGCTCCAGCTGGACTGGCCGGAACTCGCCTCTTACCCCGACTACGGCCTCGTGCGGAAGCGCGACGACTTCGACGAGCAGCTCGCCAGGCAGGCGCAGAAGGCGGGCGCGCGCCTCTACGAGCGGTGCAACGTCGGTGAGCCGGTCATCGACGACCGGACCGACCGCATCACCGGCGTGCACGCCAAGATGGGCGAGGAGAAGACCCCCGTCACCTTCCACGCCCCGCTCGTCGTCGCCGCCGACGGCAACTCCTCGCGGATCTCGCTCGCCATGGGCCTGCACCGCCGCGAGGACCGCCCGATGGGCGTCGCGGTCCGTACGTACTTCACCTCGCCCCGCCACGACGACGACTACCTGGAGTCCTGGCTGGAACTGTGGGACCGCCGCGGGCCCGGCGAGGACCGGCTGCTGCCCGGCTACGGCTGGGTCTTCGGCATGGGCGACGGCACGTCCAACGTCGGCCTCGGCATCCTGAACTCCTCCAAGTCGTTCCGCGAGCTGGACTGGCGCGAGGTGCTCAAGGCGTGGTGCGCCTCGATGCCGGAGGACTGGGGCTACACCCCGGAGAACATGACGACGCCGATCCGCGGCGCCGCGCTGCCGATGGCGTTCAACCGTCAGCCGCACTACACCAAGGGCCTGATGCTCGTCGGCGACGCGGGCGGCCTGGTGAACCCCTTCAACGGCGAGGGCATCGCGTACGCCATGGAGTCCGGCCAGATCGCGGCGGACGTCATCGTGCAGGCACACGCGCGTGCCACCCCCGCCCAGCGCGAACTGGTTCTGCAGAACTACCCGAAGACCCTCAAGGAGACCTACGGCGGCTACTACACGCTGGGCCGCGCCTTCGTGAAGCTCATCGGCAACCCGAAGGTCATGAAGATCGCGACCCAGCGCGGCCTGACCCACCCCATCCTGATGAGGTTCACGCTGAAGATGCTGGCGAACCTGACGGACCCGACGGGCGGGGACGCGATGGACCGCATCATCAACGGCCTGAGCAAGGTGGCCCCGAAGGCGTGACCGCCGGGCGCCGCGCGGGGGCCCGGGTCCGGGCCCCTCAGAGCCGCGGATGCCCGGTTTGCCCCACCCGTCGGTTCCGAGGCACGCTGGCCGCATGATTTTCATCGCCGTCAAGTTCACCGTCCGCCCCGAGCACAGCGAAAGCTGGATCGAGCGGACCGCCGCATTCACCGCCGCCACGCGCGCGGAGCCGGGCAACGTCTTCTTCGAGTGGTCCCGCTCCGTCGAGGACCCGAACCAGTTCGTGCTCCTGGAGGCCTTCGCCGACGGGGACGCGGGCGCCGCGCACGTCAACTCCGACCACTTCAAGGCCGGCCTGGAGACGATGGGCGGGCTCATCGCCTCCGTGCCGCACATCGTGAACACCGAGATCGAGGGCACCGGTTGGTCCGAGATGGCGGAGCTGAAGCCGAAGAACGCGTGACGGAGGCGTAGGGCCGCGGCATGAAGAACGCCTGAGAAGCCGCCTCAGGGCGCACCAAGGGCCGGAACCCCTCCAGGGGGGTTCCGGCCCTTGTTCGTGGCTCTACGGAGGCTTTAAGGGGCCGTCAGAGGACGCGCACGGCACCCGAGGCCGGGTAACCGGACAGGTCCTGGATGACAACGCCCTTGCCGGGGTTGGCGGCGTCGAGGTACTGGCCGTTACCGATGTACACACCCACGTGGTACGCCGAGCCCTTGCCACCCCAGTAAAGGATGTCGCCGACCTGCAGGTTCGAGGTGCCGACCTCGGTGCCCATGGTCGACTGGTCCTGCGAGACGCGCGGCAGGTCCACGCCCGCCTGCTTGAACGCGGCCTGCACGAGGCTGGAGCAGTCCCAGGAGTTCGGGCCCGAGGCGCCCATCACGTACGAGTCGCCGAGGTGGGACTTGAGGAAGCTGATGACCGAGCCGACGCTGCCGCTGGCCGGGGCGACCGAGTCGGAGGCGCTCGTGGAACCGCCACCGGACTGCGTGGAGGCGGAGAGGGTGGTGCGCTCGGTGGAACGCGAGGCGCGCTCCTCGTCCGCCTTCTTCTTGGCGGCGGCCTTGGCCTTGCGCTCGGCTTCGGCCTTCTTCTCGGCCTTGGCCTGGTCTTCCTTGGCCTGCTTGGCGGCCTTGGTGGCGGCCGCGTCCTGCTCGGCGCGCGACTCGTAGCTGGCGGCGGCCTGCTGGGTGGCGTCCGCCGACTGCGCGATCTGAGCGGACAGATCGGTGGTGAGCGTGGGCATCTCGATGGTCTCGGACACCGGCTCGGCCGCGTTCGCCGTACCGGCCGCCGCGGCCACTGCCAGGGTGCTGAGGACGCCACCGGCAACTCCGGCGCGCAGGGCAATCTTCGAGGCGCTGCGACGGGGCTTCCGGTGGCTGGGTATGTGAGCGGTGTGGGACATGAGACCAACCGCTATCAGGGACTCACGGTTCCCTTCAAGAAACGTGTGCTGCGCCACAGTTGCCGTTTTCGGGTTTGAATCCCGGGCGTGTCGCTCTTTATTGACGCCGTAACGGGCAATGCGGACAGGGCTGATCACGCCTGTGATCATGGGTTTTCTGCGATACGTCCGAATTGCCCACGGTCTACCACCCGTTGAGTCCGTTGGCCAAGCCCGGCATATTCGGCAGAGTTGCCTCTGTGGCGCAGGTCACAGGGTGGCACCTCGGGGGTCTCCCTGAGATCTCGCTGAGACATCCCTGAGATCTCCCGTAGTTTCCGCCACGGCCGCCCGCGCGCGCGAGAGGCGCGTGAGGGGTGCGCGAGGGATGGGGGAGGGGTGCCTGCCGCGTGCGCGCGAGGCGGTGGTCCGCGCCGTATGCCGGAGTGGGCTCGGGGCGTCCGCCGGGGCGGGGTTCGGGCTGTCCACCGGAACGGGTTCGGGCTGTCCGCCGGGAGGCTGGCGCGGGCCGCTCGTGAATCCGTGCACGCGAATCCGTGCACGCGTCCCGCACGCGTCCCGCACGGGTCCCGCACGCGTCGGCGCCCGTCCACATCCGTCCACACCTCTGCCGCCAAAGTGTGAACGCGGCCCCTTTATCAATCAGTCGCGTCCAGCACCAATTTGCGTGCAGGCGCCACGGCTTGATAGAGCGACACCCCTTCGACCAGGGGTGACGCGCTGAGATGTCACCACTAGTGATCACTCAGGCGCTTCGCGTACGAAGATCACCGCTCATCCGACTTCATGATCCTTCGTCAGGTGGTGGAGATCACAAAGCCGTTGTCGTACCCCGTGTCGCAGATCACAGACCGGCGGGCATAAGATGCGGGGCAGTTGGGCTTGTGACCTGCTTCACATGTAAGCGATCTTCGATGGGGAGCGGGGTCCGGCCCGACGTAACCGCCAACAGTCAGTGCCGACTGAGAGGAGCGAGGAGCGTGAATGCCTATGCGCCCATCCTCGTGCTGGGAGCCCTCGGGGCAGGCTTTGCGATCTTCTCCGTGGTCATGGCCACGCTTATCGGTCCAAAGCGGTACAACCGCGCGAGGCTAGAGGCCTATGAGTGCGGCATCGAGCCGACGCCGACGCCGGCCGGCGGCGGGCGATTCCCCATCAAGTACTACCTGACGGCGATGCTCTTCATCGTCTTCGACATCGAGATCGTCTTCCTCTATCCCTGGGCCGTCACCTTCGACGCACTGGGGATGTTCGGGCTCGTGGAGATGCTGCTCTTCGTGCTCACCGTCTTTGTCGCCTACGCGTACGTATGGCGGCGCGGCGGCCTGGATTGGGACTAAGGGTCTGAGGGGTCAAAGAGCATGGGAATCGAAGAGAAACTGCCGAGCGGCTTTCTGCTGACCACCGTCGAGCAGGCCGCGGGCTGGATGCGGAAGTCGTCCGTCTTCCCCGCCACGTTCGGCCTCGCCTGCTGCGCCATCGAGATGATGACGACCGGCGCGGGGCGGTACGACATGGCGCGCTTCGGCATGGAGGTCTTCCGCGGTTCGCCGCGCCAGGCCGACCTGATGATCGTGGCCGGCCGGGTGAGCCAGAAGATGGCGCCGGTGCTGCGCCAGGTCTATGACCAGATGCCGAATCCCAAGTGGGTCATTTCCATGGGGGTTTGCGCGTCGTCGGGCGGAATGTTCAACAATTACGCAATTGTGCAGGGCGTGGACCACGTCGTCCCGGTCGACATCTATTTGCCCGGTTGTCCGCCGCGCCCCGAGATGCTGCTGGACGCGATCCTCAAGCTCCACCAGAAGATCCAGGACACGAAGCTCGGCGTGAACGCGGAAGAAGCGGCCCGTGAGGCGGAGGAGGCGGCCCTCAAGGCGCTCCCCACCATTGAGATGAAGGGGCTGCTGCGGTGAGCGACGCGCACGACGAGCACCCGAACGGCAACGGGGTACCGGCCCCGCGCGACGAGGCCGGCGAGGTCATCGGCGTCCGCAGGGGCATGTTCGGTGCCGACAACGGCGGGGACACCTCCGGGTACGGCGGGCTCGTACGGACCATCACGCTGCCCGGCGCGACCTCGCGCCCCTACGGCGGCTGGTTCGACGAGACCGCGGACGAACTGGAAGGGGCCCTCGAAGAGCAGGGCCTCGTCCCGGAGAACGCGATCGAGAAGACAGTCGTCGACCGCGGCGAGATCACCTTCCACATCGCGCGCGAGCACCTCGTCCGCGTCGCGCGGACCCTGCGCGACGACCCGGCCCTGCGCTTCGAGCTCTGCACGGGCGTCAGCGGGGTACACGTCCCCGGCGACAAGGGCCGCGAGCTGCACGCCGTCTACCACCTGCGCTCGATCACCCACAACCGGCTGATCCGGCTCGAAGTGACCGCCCCCGAGAGCGATCCCCACGTGCCCTCGCTGGTCCAGGTCTATCCGACCAACGACTGGCACGAGCGCGAGGCGTACGACTTCTTCGGCCTGGTCTTCGACGGCCACCCGGCGCTCACGCGGATCATGATGCCGGACGACTGGCAGGGATTCCCGCAGCGCAAGGACTACCCCCTCGGCGGCATCCCCGTCGAATACAAGGGCGCCCAGATCCCGGCTCCGGACCAGCGGAGGTCGTACAGCTGATGAGCACTTCCCACGCTTCCGCGCGCGAGACGACCGAGGGGACCGTATATACGGTCACCGGCGGCGACTGGGACGAGGTCGTCCGGTCCGCCGCCAAGTCCGACGACGAGCGCATCATCGTCAACATGGGCCCGCAGCACCCGTCCACACACGGCGTGCTCCGGCTCATCCTGGAGATCGACGGCGAGACGGTCACCGAGGCCCGCTGCGGCATCGGCTATCTGCACACGGGCATCGAGAAGAACCTCGAGTACCGCACGTGGACGCAGGGCACGACGTTCGTCACGCGCATGGACTATCTGACGCCGTTCTTCAACGAGACGGCGTACTGCCTCGGGGTCGAGAAGCTCCTCGGCATCGAGGAGCAGATCCCGGACCGCGCCTCGGTCATCCGTGTGCTCCTCATGGAGCTCAACCGCCTCTCCTCGCACCTGGTGTGCATCGCCACCGGCGGCATGGAGCTCGGCGCGACGACGATCATGATCTATGGCTTCCGCGATCGTGAACTCGTTCTCGATGTCTTCGAGCTGATCACCGGCCTGCGGATGAACCACGCGTACATCCGGCCCGGCGGACTCGCCCAGGACCTGCCGCCCGGCACGGTGGACCAGCTGCGCGAGTTCGTGAAGACCATGAAGAAGAACATCCCGGAGTACGACAAGCTCGCCACCGGGAACCCCATCTTCAAGGCCCGCATGGAGGACGTCGGTTACCTCGACCTCGCCGGCTGCATGGCGCTCGGCGCCACCGGCCCGGTCCTGCGCTCCGCCGGCCTCCCGCACGACCTGCGCAAGACACAGCCCTACTGCGGTTACGAGAACTACGACTTCGACGTCCCGACCGCCGACACCTGCGACTCCTACGGACGCTTCCTGATCCGTCTGGAAGAGATGCGGCAGTCACTGCGCATCATCGAGCAGTGCGTGGACCGGCTCGCCCCCGGGCCGGTCATGGTCGAGGACAAGAAGATCGCCTGGCCCGCCCAACTGGCCCTCGGTCCGGACGGCCTCGGCAACTCGCTCGACCACATCAAGAAGATCATGGGCACCTCCATGGAGTCCCTCATCCACCACTTCAAGCTGGTCACCGAGGGCTTCCGGGTCCCGCCGGGCCAGACGTACACCGCGGTCGAATCGCCCAAGGGCGAACTCGGCGTGCACGTCGTCTCCGACGGCGGCACCCGTCCCTACCGGGTCCACTTCCGCGACCCGTCCTTCACCAACCTGCAGGCCATGGCGGCGATGTGCGAAGGCGGCCAGGTCGCTGACGTCATCGTCGCCGTCGCGTCCATCGACCCCGTGATGGGAGGCGTCGACCGGTGACCAGCACCCCCGAGCAGGGCGTGGGCGTCAGCCTGGGCATGCCCCAACTCCCCGCCCCCGACTACCCGGCCGATGTGCGGGCCAGGCTGGAGGTGGACGCCAAGGACGTCATCGCCCGCTACCCCGACTCCCGCTCCGCGCTCCTGCCCCTGTTGCACCTCGTGCAGTCCGAAGAGGGCCACGTCACGCGCACGGGCATGCGGTTCTGCGCCGAGATGCTGGGCCTGACCACGGCGGAGGTCACGGCCGTCGCGACCTTCTACACCATGTACCGGCGCAAGCCCTCCGGTGACTACCAGGTCGGCGTCTGCACCAACACGCTGTGCGCCGTCATGGGCGGCGACGCGATCTTCGACGAGCTCAAGGAACACCTCGGCGTCGCAGACGACGGGGCCGATATGACAACTGCGGACGGCAAGATCACCCTTGAGCACATCGAGTGCAATGCCGCCTGCGACTTCGCCCCCTTGGTGATGGTCAACTGGGAGTTCTTCGACAACCAGACCCCCCAGTCCGCCAAGCAGCTCGTCGATGACCTGCGCGCGGGCGCACCGGTCCAGCCCACCCGCGGGGCGCCGATCTGCACGTTCAAGGAGACCGCCCGGATCCTGGCCGGTTTCCCGGACGAGCGGCCCGGCGCCGTCGAGGCGACCGGCGGCGCGGGACCCGCCTCGCTGATCGGCCTTCGCCTGGCCAAGGGCGAACTGCCGCAGCCGCGCGTGGTCCACCCGCGCACGGGAGGCCCGCAGGACCAGACGCCCCCCGAGCACCTCAGCTCGCACGACGCACCGCAGCAGACCTCGGCATCCGACCCGGCCCACCCGGCAGGACCGACCGCCGAGGAGGGGGAGTGATGACCTTGGCCGCCGAGATCAACAACGAGACCAGCCCGGAGAAGCTCCTCGCACCGGTCCTCTCGGCCTTCTGGGACGAGGAGAAGTCCTGGACGCTGGAGACCTACCGGCGCCACGAGGGGTACGAAGGGCTGCGCAAGGCGCTCGCCATGGACCCCGACGACCTCATCGCGTACGTGAAGGACTCGGGGCTCCGGGGCCGGGGCGGCGCGGGGTTCCCCACCGGGATGAAGTGGCAGTTCATCCCGCAGGGCGACGGCAAGCCGCACTATCTAGTTGTCAACGCCGACGAATCGGAGCCGGGGACCTGCAAGGACATCCCGCTCCTCTTCGCGAACCCGCATTCCCTCATCGAGGGGATCGTGATCGCGTGCTACGCGATCCGTTCGTCGCATGCCTTCATCTATCTGCGGGGCGAAGTCGTCCCCGTACTGCGGCGGTTGCACGAGGCCGTCCGCGAGGCCTATGCGGCGGGCTACCTCGGGAAGAACGTGCTGGGCAGCGGACTCGATCTGGAACTCACCGTGCACGCGGGCGCGGGCGCGTACATCTGTGGTGAGGAGACCGCGCTGCTCGACTCGCTCGAAGGCCGCCGTGGTCAGCCGCGACTGCGTCCCCCCTTCCCTGCGGTCGCGGGCCTCTACGCGTGCCCCACTGTGGTGAACAACGTCGAGTCCATCGCATCCGTTCCCGCGATCCTCAACCGCGGGAAAGACTGGTTCAAGGCGATGGGCAGCGAGAAGTCGCCCGGCTTCACCCTCTACTCGCTGAGCGGGCACGTCACAAGCCCCGGCCAGTACGAGGCGCCGCTCGGCATCACGCTGCGCCAGCTGCTCGACATGAGTGGCGGCATGCGGGCCGGGCACCGGCTCAAGTTCTGGACGCCCGGCGGCTCTTCGACCCCGATGTTCACCGACGAGCACCTCGACGTCCCCCTCGACTACGAGGGCGTCGGTGCCGCCGGATCGATGCTCGGCACGAAGGCGCTGCAGTGCTTCGACGAGACGACGTGCGTCGTACGGGCCGTCACCCGCTGGACCGAGTTCTACGCCCACGAGTCCTGCGGCAAGTGCACGCCCTGCCGCGAAGGGACGTACTGGCTGGTGCAGTTGCTCCGCGACATCGAGGCTGGCAAGGGCGTCATGGCGGACCTCGACAAGCTGAACGACATCGCCGACAACATCAACGGCAAGTCCTTCTGCGCCCTGGGCGACGGCGCGGCCTCGCCGATCTTCTCCTCGCTCAAGTACTTCCGCGAGGAGTACGAGCAGCACATCACCGGCAAGGGCTGCCCCTTCGACCCGGCCAAGTCGACTCTCTGGGCCGACCGGCCCGCTGAAAGCGCGCAGGTGAACGCATGACAGTGACCACTAACAGCGCTCCCTCCGGGGGCGGGGAGGCGGCGGTTCCGCCCGAGGATCTCGTCTCGCTGACCATCGACGGCATCGAGATCAGCGTGCCCAAGGGGACGCTGGTGATCCGGGCCGCCGAACTGCTCGGCATCGAGATCCCCCGGTTCTGCGACCACCCGCTGCTCGACCCGGCGGGCGCCTGCCGCCAGTGCATCGTCGAGGTGGAGGGCCAGCGCAAGCCGATGGCGTCCTGCACCATCACGTGCACCGACGGCATGGTCGTGAAGTCGCAGCTGACCTCGGCCGTCGCGGAGAAGTCGCAGCGCGGCGTGATGGAGCTGCTGCTCATCAACCACCCGCTGGACTGCCCGGTCTGCGACAAGGGCGGCGAGTGCCCGCTGCAGAACCAGGCGATGCAGGTCGGTGACGCGGACACCCGCTTCGAGGGCAAGAAGCGGACGTACGAGAAGCCGGTGCCGATCTCCACGCAGGTGCTGCTCGACCGCGAGCGGTGCGTGCTCTGCGCGCGCTGCACCCGGTTCAGCAACCAGGTCGCCGGCGACCCGATGATCGAGCTCATCGAGCGGGGCGCGCTCCAGCAGGTCGGCACCGGCGACGGCGACCCCTTCGAGTCGTATTTCTCCGGGAACACCATCCAGATCTGCCCGGTCGGCGCGCTGACCTCGGCGGCGTATCGCTTCCGCTCCCGTCCCTTCGACCTGGTGTCGTCGCCCTCGGTGTGCGAGCACTGCTCGGGCGGCTGCGCGACGCGTACGGACCACCGGCGCGGCAAGGTCATGCGGCGGCTCGCGGCCGACGACCCCGAGGTCAACGAGGAGTGGATGTGCGACAAGGGGCGCTTCGGCTTCCGGTACGCACAGCGCCCCGACCGGCTGACCACGCCTCTGGTGCGCAACGCCGCGACGGGTGATCTCGAGCCCGCGAGCTGGCCCGAGGCCTTGGACGTCGCGGCCCGCGGTCTTGCCGCCGCGCGCGGGCGGGCCGGGGTCCTCACCGGCGGCAGGCTCACCGTGGAGGACGCCTACGCGTACAGCAAGTACGCGCGCGTGGCGCTCGACACGAACGACATCGACTTCCGCGCGCGCGTGCACAGCAGCGAGGAGGCCGACTTCCTCGCCGCCCGGGTGGCCGGGCGGGGCCGGGATCTCGACGGGAGCGGCGTCACGTATGCCTTCCTGGAGAAGGCCCCCGCCGTCCTGCTCGCCGGGTTCGAGTCCGAGGAGGAGGCGCCCGGTGTCTTCCTGAGGCTGCGCAAGGCCTGGCGCAAGCACGGCCAGCGCACCTTCTCCCTCGCGACGTTCGCGACCCGCGGCCTGGAGAAGGCGGGCGGCACGCTGCTGCCCGCCGCGCCGGGCACCGAGACCGAGTGGCTGGACGCACTCGCCGCGGGGGTCGGCCTGGAGGGCGCGGGGCCCGAGGCGTCCGAGGCGCTGCGCGCCGAAGGTGCCGTCATCGTCGTCGGCGAGCGTCTCGCGGCCGTGCCCGGCGGGCTCACCGCCGCCGTCCGCGCCGCTTCCGCGACCGGCGCCCGGCTGGTGTGGATTCCGCGCAGGGCGGGCGAGCGCGCAGCCATCGAGGCGGGCGCCCTGCCGTCGCTGCTGCCCGGCGGACGCCCGGCCACCGACCCGCGCGCGCGGGACGAGGTCGCGGCTGCCTGGGGCGTCGCCGAACTCCCGCACCGCTTCGGCCGCGACACCGGCCAGATCGTCGAGGCCGCCGCGACCGGCGAGCTCGGCGCTCTCCTGGTGGCGGGCGTCGAGGTCGCCGACCTGCCCGATCCCGCGCGCGCACGTGAGGCGCTCGACGAGGTCGGCTTCCTGGTCTCTCTCGAGCTGCGGCCCAGCGAGGTGACGGAGCGGGCCGACGTGGTCCTCCCGGTGGCCGCGGTCGCGGAGAAGCCGGGCACCTTCCTCAACTGGGAGGGCCGGGTGCGGATGTTCGACGCCGCGCTCAAGCCCGACCAGATGACGCGCAGGCTGGCGCCCACCGACGCGCGCGTGCTGCACATGCTGGCCGACGCCGGTGACATCCACCTCGGCGTGCCCGACCTGATGACGCTCCGCCGCGAGCTGGACCGGCTCGGCGGCTGGGACGGACCGTATGCGACGGAGCCCCTGGAGACCGGTTCCCAGCCGCCGCGGCCCGCCGCGGGCGAGGCCGTTCTCGCCGGGCACCGACTGCTGCTCGACCAGGGCCGCCTGCAGGACGGCGACGAGGCCCTTGCCGGTACCCGGCACGCGGCCCACGCGCGCGTGTCCGCGGCCACCGCGGCCGAGACAGGCGTGCGGGACGGCGGCCTGCTGTCGGTCGCCGGGCCGGCGGGGGCCACCGAACTCCCGCTCCGGATCACGGAGATGCCCGACCGCGTGGTCTGGCTGCCGCTGAACTCGACCGGGGGAGGCGTCACTTCGGACACCGGCGCGCACCCCGGCGCTCTCGTCCGCATCGGCCCGGCGGTCCCGCCGGAGCCCACCGAGGCCCCGGAGGTGACGTCGTGACGCACACGCTGGTGCCGCTTGCGGCGGAAGACCTGTCCATGTTCGGCCGCGACCCCTGGTGGCTTGTCGCCTTCAAGGCGGTCTTCTGCTTCGCGTTCCTGATGGTGACGGTCCTCTTCGCCATCGTGTGGGAGCGCAAGGTCGTCGCCTGGATGCAGCTGCGCATCGGCCCCAACCGGAACGGCCCCTGGGGTCTGCTGCAGTCCCTCGCGGACGGCGTCAAGCTGATGCTCAAGGAAGACGTGATCGTCAAGCGCGCGGACAAGGTGGTCTACGTCCTTGCCCCGGTCGTCGCCGCGATCCCGGCCTTCATGGCGATCGCGGTGATCCCCTTCGGGCCCGCGGGCAACGAAGTCTCGATCTTCGGCCACCGCACCACGATGCAGCTCACCGACCTGCCGATCGCGATGCTCTACATCCTCGCGGTCGCCTCCGTCGGCATCTACGGCATCGTCCTCGCGGGCTGGAGCTCCGGATCGACGTATCCGCTCCTCGGCGGCCTGCGCTCCTGCGCGCAGATGATCTCCTACGAGATCGCGATGGGCGCGGCCTTCGCCTCGGTCTTCCTCTACTCCGGGTCGATGTCGACCTCGGCGATCGTGGAGGCGCAGGCGGACCGCTGGTACATCCTGCTGCTGCCCGTCTCGTTCATCATCTACATCGTGACGATGGTCGGTGAGACCAACCGCGCGCCGTTCGACATGCCGGAGTCCGAGGGTGACCTCGTCGGTGGCTTCAACACCGAGTACTCCTCCATCAAGTTCGCGATGTTCATGCTCGCCGAGTACGTCAACATGGTCACCGTCTCGGCGGTCTCGACCACGCTCTTCCTGGGCGGCTGGCGGGCCCCGTACCCGATCAGCACGTTCTGGGAGGGCGCGAACCACGGCTGGTGGCCGATGCTCTGGTTCGTGATCAAGGTTCAGCTGCTGCTGTTCTTCTTCATCTGGCTGCGCGGCTCGCTGCCCCGCGTCCGCTACGACCAGCTGATGAAGCTCGGCTGGAAGGTCCTGATCCCGGTGTCGGTCGTCTGGCTGATGCTCGTCGCCACGATCAGGGCGATGCGGAACGAGGACTACGAGTTCACCTCGATCGCGCTCTACGGCGGCGGCGGGATCATCGCGCTGCTGTTGCTCTCCGTGGTCGTGGACATCTTCCGCGACAAGCGCGACAAGGAAGCCGTCTTCGAGGAGGAGCCGGTCGCCTTCGACCCGATGGCAGGCGGATTCCCCGTGCCCCCGCTGCCCGGACAGAGCCTGCCACCCGTGCCGCGCCGACGCTCGCGCCAGGAGCGGGAGCTGATTGTCAGTGGCGGGCCGGATACTCAAAGTGACGGAACCCGAACTGAGGGAAAGGAGGCGTCCGATGGCTGAGTCGAACCAGGAGTCATCCGAATCGAACCAATCGAAGCAGGGGTTCCAGAACCCCGTCGCGGGCTTCGGCGTGACCTTCAAGGCCATGTTCAAGAAGCGGCTGACCGAGCAGTATCCGGAGCAGCAGAAGACCACTGCTCCCCGCTTCCACGGCAGGCACCAGCTGAACCGCCATCCGGACGGCCTGGAGAAGTGCGTCGGCTGTGAGCTCTGCGCCTGGGCCTGCCCGGCGGACGCCATCTATGTGGAGGGCGCGGACAACACGGACGAGGAGCGCTACTCGCCCGGCGAGCGGTACGGCCGCGTCTACCAGATCAACTACGCCCGCTGCATCCTGTGCGGCCTGTGCATCGAGGCGTGCCCCACGCGCGCGCTGACGATGACGAACGAGTTCGAGCTGGCCGACACCAGCCGCCAGAACCTCATCTACACCAAGGAGCAGCTGCTCGCCGGTCTTGAGGAGGGCATGGTCGACAGCCCGCACTCGATCTTCCCCGGCACGGACGAGCAGGACTACTACCGGGGTCTGGTGACCGAGGCGGCGCCCGGGACGGTGCCCCAAGTCGCCCTCTCCAAGGGTGAGACGCCCCAAGAGGCGGCCGCGGACTTCGGTGACGGCGAGCCGGCGTCGGAGCAGGTGATCGGTCGATGACTCAGCTCGCCGCCTACTCCACCTCCACCGGCGAGGCCTTCCAGTTCTGGGTGCTCGGCACGGTCGCCGTGATCGGCGCCCTGTGCACCATCCTTATGAAGAAGGCCGTGCACAGCGCGCTCTGCCTGGCCGGGACCATGATCATCCTTGCGGTGTTCTACCTCGCCAACGGCGCGTACTTCCTGGGCATCGTCCAGATCGTCGTCTACACCGGCGCGATCATGATGCTCTTCCTCTTCGTCGTCATGCTCGTCGGCGTCACCGCCGCCGACTCCCTCACGGAGACCATCAAGGGCCAGCGCTGGCTGGCCCTCCTGTGCGGTCTCGGCTTCGCGGTGCTGCTCTTCGCGGGCATCGGGAACGCGTCGATGAACGAGTTCAACGGCCTCGGCAAGGCGAACTCCAACGGCAACGTGGAGGGCCTCGCCCGGCTCATCTTCACCAAGTACGTCTTCGCCTTCGAGATCACCGGCGCCCTGCTCATCACGGCCACGATCGGCGCGATGGTGCTCACCCACCGCGAGCGCACGGAGCGCGCCAAGACCCAGCGCGAGCTGTCCGAGGAGCGGGTGCGCGAGGGCAAGCACCTGCCGCCCCTGCCCGCTCCCGGTGTGTACGCCCGGCACAACGCCGTGGACATCGCGGGCCTGCTCCCCGACGGCACCCCGTCGGAGCTCACGGTCAACCAGACGCTCCGCGAGCGCGGCCAGATCCGTGACGTGTCGAGCGAGGCGCTGGACGACCTGCGGGCGCTTGAGCAGCGCTCCACCGATCGCCTGGCCCGCCCCGACCTGCGAAGCGGCTCCACCGGGCGGACCGAGGAGGCGTCGAAGTGAACCCCATCAACTACCTGTACCTCGCCGCGCTGTTGTTCACGATCGGCGCGACCGGCGTGCTCATCAGGCGGAACGCGATCGTGGTGTTCATGTGCATCGAGCTCATGCTCAATGCCTGCAACCTCGCGTTCGTCGCCTTCTCCCGGCTGCACGGCAATCTCGACGGCCAGATCATCGCGTTCTTCACGATGGTCGTCGCCGCCGCGGAGGTCGTGGTCGGGCTCGCGATCATCGTGTCGCTCTTCCGTTCCCGCCACTCGGCCTCGGTCGACGACGCCAGCCTGATGAAGCTGTAAGGGGTCGCTGAAAAGTGGAGAACCTGATTGCGCTGCTCGTCGCGGCGCCTCTGCTCGGAGCGGCCGTACTGCTGTGCGGCGGGCGGGCGTTGGACCGCGTGGGCCACTGGCTCGGCACGCTGCTCGCGGCCGCCTCGTTCGTCGTCGGCGTCGTGCTGTTCACCGACATGCTGGGCAAGGGCGCCGAGGAGCGCTCGCTGTCGCAGCACCTGTTCAGCTGGGTCCCCGTCGAGGGCTTCCAGGCGGACGTCGCCTTCCAGCTCGACCAGCTGTCGATGACGTTCGTCCTGCTGATCTCCGGCGTGGGCACCCTGATCCACATCTACTCGATCGGGTACATGGAGCACGACGAGCGGCGCCGCCGCTTCTTCGGCTACCTGAACCTGTTCCTCGCGGCGATGCTCCTCCTGGTGCTCGCCGACAACTACCTGCTCCTGTACGTCGGGTGGGAGGGCGTCGGCCTCGCCTCGTACCTCCTGATCGGCTTCTGGCAGCACAAGCCCAGCGCGGCCACCGCCGCGAAGAAGGCCTTCCTGGTCAACCGGGTCGGCGACATGGGCCTCTCGATCGCCATCATGCTGATGTTCACCACCTTCGGGACGTTCGCCTTCGGGCCCGTCCTGGAGGCGACGGGTGAGACGAGCGAGGGCAAGCTCACGGCCATCGGCCTGATGCTGCTGCTCGCCGCGTGCGGCAAGTCCGCGCAGGTGCCGTTGCAGTCCTGGCTCGGCGACGCGATGGAGGGCCCGACCCCGGTCTCGGCTCTGATCCACGCGGCGACCATGGTGACCGCGGGCGTCTATCTGATCGTCCGCTCCGGCGAGATCTTCAACGCCGCCCCGGACGCACAGCTCGCCGTCACCGTCGTGGGCGCCGTCACGCTCCTCTTCGGTGCGATCGTCGGTTGCGCGAAGGACGACATCAAGAAGGCCCTCGCCGGATCGACTATGTCCCAGATCGGGTACATGATCCTGGCCGCGGGCCTCGGCCCCATCGGCTATGTCTTCGCGATCATGCACCTGGTGACGCACGGCTTCTTCAAGGCCGGGCTCTTCCTCGGCGCCGGTTCGGTCATGCACGGCATGAACGACGAGGTCGACATGAGGAAGTACGGCGGCCTCAGGAAGTACATGCCGGTCACCTTCGTCACCTTCGGCCTCGGCTACCTCGCGATCATCGGCTTCCCCGGTCTGTCCGGCTTCTTCTCCAAGGACAAGATCATCGAGGCGGCGTTCGCCAAGGGCGGCACGGAGGGCTGGATCCTCGGCTCGGTGACGCTCCTGGGCGCGGCCATCACCGCGTACTACATGACGCGCGTAATGATCATGACCTTCTTCGGAGAGAAGCGCTGGCAGCCCGACGCCGAAGGCAACGAGCCGCACCCGCACGAGTCCCCGAAGTCCATGACCATCCCGATGATCGTGCTCGCCTTCGGGTCGGTGTTCGCGGGTGGCTTCTTCTCCATCGGCGACCGCTTCATGCACTGGCTGGAGCCGGTCACCGAGCACTCCCACGGCGACTCGCCGCTGAGCGCGACCACGGTCACGGGCGCCACCATGGTGGTCCTCGTCATCGGCGTCGCCCTCGCCTACGTGCAGTACGGCAGGCGGCCCGTCCCGGTCACCGCCCCGCGCGGCTCGCTCGTCACCCGGGCCGCCCGTCGCGACCTCCTCCAGGACGACTTCAACCACGTCGTCCTGGTCCGTGGCGGAGAGCACCTCACGCGGTCCCTGGTCTACGTGGACCACACCCTGGTCGACGGCGTCGTCAACGGCACGGCGGCCTCGGTCGGCGGACTCTCCGGCCGGCTGCGCAAACTGCAGAACGGCTACGCCCGCTCCTACGCGGTCTCGATGTTCGGCGGCGCTGCGGTGCTCATCGCCGCGACCCTGCTGATGAGGGCGGTCTGATACCGATGTCCTTTCCCCTGCTGACAGCGACGGCGGTGCTGCCCGCGGTCGGCGCGATCGCCACGGCAGCCGTACCGGCCGCCCGGCGGTCCGCCGCCAAGTGGCTCGCGCTGCTCGTCTCGCTCGCGACGCTCGCGCTCGCCGTGACCGTTCTCGTGCGCTTCGACCCGGACGGCGACCGCTATCAACTCACCGAATCCCGCGCCTGGATCGCGGACTTCGGGGTGCGGTACGAACTCGGCGTCGACGGCATCGGTGTCGCCCTCATCGCGCTCACCGCGCTCCTCATGCCCTTCATCATCCTGGCGAGCTGGCACGACGCCGACCCCCTGGAAGCAACGTCTTCGCGCTGGCGGCCGACCCAGGGCTTCTTCGCCCTGATCCTCGGCGTCGAGGCGATGGTGATCATCTCCTTCGAGGCGACCGACGTCTTCCTCTTCTACGTCTTCTTCGAAGCCATGCTCATCCCGATGTACTTCCTCATCGGCGGCTTCGGAGACCGCGCCCACGCGGGCTCGGACGAGAACGCCGCGGCCCAGCGCTCGTACGCGGCCGTGAAGTTCCTCCTCTACAACCTCGTCGGCGGCCTCATCATGCTGGCCGCCGTGATCGGGCTCTATGTAGTGGCGGGGAACTTCTCGCTCCAGGAGATCGCCGAGGCGCGGGCCAACGGCACGCTCGACATGGCGACCAACACCGAGCGGTGGCTCTTCCTCGGCTTCTTCTTCGCCTTCGCGGTGAAGGCGCCGCTGTGGCCGCTGCACACCTGGCTGCCGAACGCGATGGGCGAGTCGACGGCCCCGGTCGCCGTACTGATCACGGCGGTCGTGGACAAGGTCGGCACGTTCGCGATGCTGCGGTTCTGCCTCGGGCTCTTCCCCGAGGCGAGCAAGTGGGCGACGCCGGTCATCCTCGTACTCGCCCTGATCAGCATCATCTACGGAGCACTGCTCGCGGTCGGCCAGCGCGACATCAAGCGCCTGGTGGCGTACGCGTCGATCTCGCACTTCGGGTTCATCGTCCTCGGCATCTTCGCGATGACCTCGCAGGGGCAGTCCGGCGCGACGCTCTACATGGTCAACCACGGCATCTCGACCGCCGCGCTGATGCTGGTCGCCGGATTCCTGATCTCGCGGCGCGGTTCGCGTCTGATCGCCGACTACGGAGGGGTGCAGAAGGTGGCCCCGGTGCTCGCGGGCACCTTCCTGATCGGCGGCCTGGCCACTCTCTCGCTCCCCGGGCTCGCGCCCTTCGTGAGTGAATTCCTGGTCCTGGTCGGCGCGTTCGCACGCTATCCGGTGGTCGGGATCATCGCGACGGTCGGCATCGTCCTCGCCGCGCTCTACACCCTCGTCCTCTACCAGCGGACGATGACGGGCCCCGTGAAGCCGGAGGTCTCGGCCATGCCGGACCTGCGCGTACGGGAACTGGTCGTCGTCGCACCGCTGATCGCGCTCCTGATCGGCCTCGGCGTCTACCCGAAGCCGCTCACCGAGCTGGTGAACCCGGCGGTCAAGCACACGATGTCCGACGTACAGAAGAAGGACCCCAAGCCCGAGGTGGAGGCGGCCAAGTGAGCGCAGCAGCCGTCCACAGCCTGTGGACAACGGCCGCCGATCCGATCGACAAGATCGACGCGCCCAACATCGAGTACGGACAGCTGTCGCCGACGTTGATCGTCATCGGCGCGGCAGTCCTCGGAGTGCTCATCGAAGCATTCGTCCCCCGCAAGTCCCGTTACTACGTGCAGCTGTTCGTGTCCGTGGTCGCCCTGGCCGCCGCCTTCGCCGCGGTCGTCGGGCTCGCGGCCCGCGGCTTCGGCACGACCAAGGCGCAGGTCGCGGCGATGGGTGCCATCGCGGTCGACGGCCCCGCGCTCTTCCTGCAAGGCACCATTCTGCTCACCGGAATCGTCGCGATCTTCACCTTCGCGGAGCGCCGCCTCGACCCGGTGGCGCACGGAAACCGCGTCGACTCGTTCGTGGCACAGGCCGGCTCCGTGCCGGGCAGCGAGAGCGAACAGGCCGCCGTCAAAGCCGGGTTCACCACCACCGAGGTGTTCCCGCTGGCACTCTTCGCCATCGGCGGCATGCTCGTCTTCCCCGCGGCCAACGACCTCCTGACGCTCTTCATCGCCCTTGAAGTCTTCTCCCTGCCGCTGTACCTGCTCTGCGCGCTCGCCCGCCGCAAGCGCCTGATGTCGCAGGAAGCCGCCGTCAAGTACTTCCTGCTCGGCGCCTTCGCCTCGGCGTTCACGCTCTTCGGCATCGCGCTCCTCTACGGCTACGCGGGTTCGGTGTCGTACGCGACGGTCGCGAACGTCGTCGAGGGCAACGTCAAGACCGTGGACCCGGCGCTCGCCGACACCATGGGCAACGACGCGCTGCTCCTGATCGGCGTCGCGATGGTGGTGATGGGGCTGCTCTTCAAGGTGGGTGCGGTGCCCTTCCACATGTGGACCCCGGATGTGTACCAGGGCGCCCCGACGCCGGTGACCGGCTTCATGGCGGCGGCGACGAAGGTGGCCGCGTTCGGCGCGCTCCTCCGTCTCCTCTATGTGGTGCTGCCGGGCCTGCGCTGGGACTGGCGGCCGGTCATGTGGGGCATCGCGGTCATCACGATGCTGGGCGGCGCGATCATCGCGATCACCCAGACCGACATCAAGCGGCTCCTTGCGTACTCCTCCATCGCGCACGCCGGCTTCATCCTCGCCGGTGTCATCGCCACCACCCCGGACGGCATCTCCTCCGTCCTCTTCTACCTGGCCGCCTACTCCTTCGTGACCATCGGCGCCTTCGCCGTCGTCACGCTGGTGCGGGACGCGGGCGGTGAGGCCACACACCTGTCCAAATGGGCGGGGCTCGGCCGCCGGTCCCCACTGGTCGCCGCGGTCTTCGCGGTCTTCCTCCTCGCCTTCGCGGGCATCCCGCTGACCTCCGGGTTCGCCGGGAAGTTCGCGGTCTTCAAGGCGGCGGCGGAGGGCGGCGCGGGGCCGCTGGTCGTGGTCGGTGTGCTGTCGTCGGCGATCGCCGCGTTCTTCTACATCCGCGTGATCGTCCTGATGTTCTTCAGCGAGCCGAAGGCGGACGGCCCCACGGTCGCCGTGCCCTCGCCGCTGACAATGACGGCGATCGGCATGGGTGTCGCGGTGACGCTGGTCCTGGGCGTGGCCCCGCAGTACTTCCTGGATCTGGCGAACCAGGCGGGAGTCTTCGTCCGGTAGCCCGGCTTCCTTCGCACACGTGTCGCCGCCCGGCCTTCCCAGAGTGGGGGTGCCGGGCGGCGGCCTGTGGATAACTGTCCGGAGTGTCGGCGTGGAGCCCTATCGTGGAGGCAGTGGTTGAGGCAGTGAACGCGGCAGGACGTACGGCGGGGGACAGGGCGATGGATGGGACCGACAGCATGAGTGAGGTGACGGCGCCGGTATCGGTGCCGGACGCGACGGCCGGCGGCGTGACGGAGAGCGATGCCCTGCGCACGCTCCACCGCGTCTTCGGGTACGACGCCTTCCGCGGCGAGCAGGAACCGATCATCGAGCACGTGGTGGGCGGCGGGGATGCCGTCGTCCTCATGCCGACCGGCGGCGGCAAATCCCTCTGCTACCAGATCCCGGCCCTGGTCAGGCCGGGCACGGGCGTCGTGGTCTCGCCGCTCATCGCACTCATGCAGGACCAGGTGGACGCGCTGCGGGCGCTCGGTGTGCGGGCCGGGTTCATCAACTCCACGCAGGACTTCGACGAGCGGCGCGTGATGGAGGCGGAGTTCCTCGCGGGCGAGCTCGACGTGCTCTATCTGGCGCCGGAGCGGTTGCGCCTGGACACGACCCTCGACCTCCTCTCGCGGGCCAAGATCTCCGTCTTCGCCATCGACGAGGCGCACTGTGTCGCACAGTGGGGCCACGACTTCCGCCCGGACTACCTGTCGCTCTCGCTCCTCGGCGAGCGCTGGCCCGACGTGCCGCGGATCGCCCTGACGGCCACGGCCACGCACGCCACGCACCGGGAGATCACGCAGCGGCTCGGCATGCCGGACGCCAAACACTTCGTGGCGAGCTTCGACCGGCCCAACATCCAGTACCGCATCGTGCCGAAGGCCGAGCCGAAGAAGCAGCTCCTGTCCTTCCTGAAGGAGGAGCACGCGGGCGACGCCGGCATCGTCTACTGCCTCTCGCGCAATTCGGTGGAGAAAACCGCCGAGTTCCTGTGCAAGAACGGCATCGAGGCCGTCCCGTACCACGCGGGTCTGGACGCGGGCACACGCGCGACCCACCAGTCCCGCTTCCTGCGGGAGGAAGGCCTCGTCGTCTGCGCCACGATCGCCTTCGGCATGGGCATCGACAAGCCGGACGTCCGCTTCGTCGCCCACCTCGACCTGCCCAAGTCGGTCGAGGGGTACTACCAGGAGACGGGCCGCGCGGGCCGCGACGGCCAGCCCTCGACGGCCTGGATGGCGTACGGCCTGCAGGACGTCGTCCAGCAGCGCAAGCTCATCCAGGGCAGCGAGGGCGACGAGGCGTTCCGGCGCCGGGCCGCCTCGCACCTGGACTCGATGCTCGCGCTGTGCGAGACCGCGCAGTGCCGCCGCGCCCAGCTCCTCACCTACTTCGGCCAGGAGACGACGGCACCGGAGTCCTGCGGGAACTGTGACACCTGCCTCAGCCCGCCCGAGACCTGGGACGGCACGGTGGCGGCGCAGAAGGTCCTCTCCACGGTCGTGCGCCTGCAGCGCGAGCGCGGCCAGAAGTTCGGCGCGGGCCAGATCATCGACATCCTTCTGGGCAAGAAGACCGCGAAGGTCATCCAGTTCGACCACGACCAGCTCTCCGTCTTCGGCATCGGCGAGGAGCTGGCGGAGGCCGACTGGCGGGGCGTGGTGCGCCAGCTCCTCGCGCAGAGCCTGATCGCGGTCGAGGGGGAGTACGGGACGCTGGTGCTCACCGAGACGAGCGGTGCCGTCCTCGGCCGGGAGCGTGAGGTCCGGCTGCGCAAGGAGCCGAAGCGGGCACCGGCCGCGCGGGCGCCCAAGGGTGAGCGCAAGGCGAAGTCGGCGGCCGCGGTCGCCGAGCTGCCCCAGGAGGCGGTGCCGCTCTTCGAGGCGCTGCGTGCCTGGCGCGGCGCCCAGGCGAAGGAGCAGGGCGTCCCCGCGTACGTGATCTTCCACGACGCGACGCTGCGCGAGATCGCGACGCTGCGGCCCGCCGCCGTGGCGGACCTGGCGGGCATCAGCGGCGTGGGCGAGAAGAAGCGGGCGACGTACGGCGAGGGTGTGGTCGGCGTGGTCGCGGAGTTCCTGGGCGGGGCGCCTGCCGGGGGCGGGGCTTCGAGTGAGGCCCCGGGCGGGTCGGAGGTGCCGCTCAGCGATGAGGTGGAGCCGGACTGGGGGGATGAGGAGCCGGACTGGTAGACATCTGACGTGCCTCATTGGCTCCCGGGAACGGGAGCCGACCGAGGACAGTCCTACGGGGGCTCGGGCGCCGAGCGCCGAGCAGTGATGGCGGTGAGGTCGAGTTCGATGGTGAAAGGGACGCTGACCTTGAGGGCGTCGTGGAAGATGCCGGTCGGCGCGTAGGTGCGCGTCGCGGGTTCGAGTTCGAAGACGTAGACCACCGGTCGGCCCTTGTCGTTCTCCACACGCCAGTAGTGCCGGATGCCTGCCTTGGCGTACTTGAGCGGCTTGGCCTCCCTGTCCCGGGCCTCGGAGTCGGGGGAGACGACCTCGACGGCCAGCACCACGGTTTCTGCGGGGACGCGTGTCTGGCCAGGGTCGAGGATCTCCTCGGCGGGCACGACAATGACGTCGGGCTCGGGTCTGTTCTGCGTGTCGATGTCGATGGTGAATTCGCGGAGGACTTCGAGACCGGCGGAGGCGGCATCCTCCAGGCGCCGCTCCAGGAAACTGACCGCTCGCGAATGAAAGATGGTCTGCGGACTCACGAAGACAAGGCTCCCGTCGATCAGCTCCGTGTGCGGAGGCAGATTGGGAAGCCGGTCCAGGTCGTCGGCGGTCCAGCCACCCTTGGGCGGGACCGGCCACGTGGGCCCGGAAGCCTCGGGTTCGACGCTCATCAGTGCTCCCATGGGGTGGAGTCTCACCGGTCCGACCAGCGTATCGGGCAGGAACCCGTAAAGGTCTGCACGCACGTGTGAACGAGTGTCGGCACCTTGACTCGTGCGAGGGCCTCTGTCGAGGTCACAGGTGGTCCAGCGCCTCCCGCACCGCCCGTGTCACCTCCTCGTCGTCCGCTCCAAGGGCTCGGGCCGCTGCAGTGAACTGCAGGGCCAGTGCGGCGAGTTGCGCCGGGTCGGGGTGGGCCGGGCCCGCGGGAAGCGGAGCCACCCTCGTACCGGCGCCTCGGCGGGTGTGGATCAGGGATGCCGCTTCCAGTTCGCGGTACGCGCGGGCCACCGTGCCTGCCGCGAGGCCGAGGTCGGCGGCGAGTTGGCGGACGGGTGGGAGCCGGTCTCCTTCGGGGAGGCGGCCCGAGGTGATCAGGGCGGAGAGCTGGGCGCGGATCTGTTCGTAGGGCGGGACGGGGCTGGTGGTGTCGACCCGTACGGCGGCGCCTCCGGTGGCACCCGTCACCGGCGGTCGGCCCGGGGAGCCACGATCGTGGTCAGGCACCACGTCATGGTGGCCATGGCGGACAGGGCCACGGGGGCCAGGACCCAGGCGGACCCGGACGCGCCCATGCAGTCGAGGCTCAGCAGGGCGCCGGTGGCGAACGTGGTGGCTCCCAGGAGCGGGGTGGAGATCAGCAGGCCCCAGGCCGCCGTGATCGCCAATGCCCGCTCTCGGCGCGGCTGTTCGGTCGACGGGCGGCGGGCGATCCGCCGCAGGGAGAGCCCGCACGCGACCGTGCCGACGGCGAGTGAGGCCAGGACGGGGGCGCCGTAGAACAGACCGGGCCAGGGGCCGACCGTCTGCGTCATGTCCTGGCAGGTGGCGGAGAGGGAGCGTCCGGCGCGGCCCTGATCGTCCGGCGATGCCACGGTGGCCGCCGTGACGAGGAGGGCGATCAGCGCGAGGGCCTGTGCGGCGAGGAGTCGGGTCATTCGGGGCGGCACATAGTCCCGGGCCCTGCGGGGCGCCAGGCCCGCGCTGCGCACCGGGCCGCGCGGCGGGGGCGTGAGCGCGTCGCCGAGCAGCACACCGGCGACGGCGCACAGGCCGAACGCCGGGATGGCATACAGGATCCCGGTGCCCAGGCCGTCGTCCCGGGAGGCCACCGCCCAGGCCACGGCGGCCCCGGCGGCCAGACCGGCCCAGCGGGCGTACAGGTCGGCGCGGGCACGGGCGGCCGTCTCCGGCGGCAGCGCGGAGAGGGGCGGAGGTGGAGGTGGAGGCGGAGGTGGAGCGGTGTCGGTGTTGCTGCGGTCGTGCATGTGGCGGCCCCCGAATGCCGTGCGGTGACACGCCGCGCGTGCGGTGGCGTGCGTGCGATGGCGTGCGTACTCAGCGCTCGCTTGTAGCAAGCGCTGAGTACAAGTTCACCGCATCCGCCCACTTGTGTCAAGCATTTGATACAAGTGACACAAGCTTCGGTGGCTCAGCGCGCTGCCGCGATCCGGCCCGTCACCTCGCCGAGTCCCACCTTCGTGCCGTTGGGTCCGGGGGCCCAGGCCGAGAGCGTGACCTCGTCGCCGTCCTCCAGGAACGTCCGCTTGCCGTCGGGGAGTTCGATGGGGTCGCGGCCGTTCCAGGTGATCTCGATCAGGGAGCCGTACTGACCGGCCTCGGGGCCGCTGACCGTGCCCGAGCCGTACAGGTCGCCGGTGCGCAGCGACGCGCCGTTGACCGTCATGTGCGCCAGCTGCTGCGCCGCCGTCCAGTACACGCTGGAGAACGGCGGCTCGGAGATGACCCGGCCGTTGAGCGTCACGGTCATGCGCAGGTCGTAGCCGCCGGGCTCGTCCGCCGCGGGGCCCGCGGAGTCGTCCAGGTAGGGCAGGAGCTCGTGCGTGCGCTCGGGCGGCGTGACCCGTGCCGAGTCCAGCGCCTCCAGCGGGGTGATCCACGCGGAGACCGAGGTGGCGAAGGACTTGCCGAGGAACGGGCCCAGCGGAACGTACTCCCAGGCCTGGATGTCGCGCGCGGACCAGTCGTTGAGGAGGGTGAGTCCGAAGACGTGCTCGCGGAAGTCCGCGAGGGGGACGGATGTCCCGTGGTCCGAGGAGGCGCCGACGACGAAGCCCACCTCCGCCTCGATGTCGAGCCGGGTCGAGGGGCCGAAGACGGGGGCCGTGTCGGCGGGCGCCTTGCGCTGGCCGTTCGGGCGGACGACGTCCGTCCCGGAGACCACGACCGTGCCGGACCTGCCGTGGTAACCGATCGGCAGGTGCACCCAGTTGGGCGTCAGCGGGGCCGGTGCGTCCGGCCGGAACATCTTGCCCAGGTGGGTCGCGTGATGCTCGGAGGAGTAGAAGTCGACGTAGTCCGCGACCTCGAAGGGGAGGTGCAGCGTCACTTCGGAGAGGGGGTGCAGGAGAGGGCGTACGACGTCCTGGTGGGCGGGCACCGTCACCCACGCCGTCAGGGCGCGCCGCACGTCGGACCAGGCCCTGCGGCCCGCGGCGAGCAGCGGGTTCAGGGTGGGCCGGGCGAGCAGCGAGACGTAGGGGGCGCCGAGCGCGGCAGCCGCGGCACCGGCGTCCAGGACGTACGAGCCGAGCCGTACTCCGACCCTGCGCCGGTCGTCCGCCTCGCCGGCCAGTGAGAACACGCCGTAGGGAAGGTTGTGCGGTCCGAAGGGGTCGCCCTCGGGCAGGCCGAAGGGGTCGCCTTCGGAGTGACCGGTGGAGCCGCTCTCGGGGAGGCCGGCGGTGCCGCCTCCGGAGAGGTCGGCGGAGTCACCGGCGGCCGGGTCGAGCGGGGTCTGCTCGGACATGCGTACCTGCCTCGCTTTCCATAGGGGTGTGCCACACGTTACGTGTGGGAGCCCCTGTTGCGGCAGTGCCTGAAGAGTTAGCAATGTCCCCATAAGGCCGGGTGGAGTGGCCGATTCCGGCTGAGCTCCCTCACCGAGGCGGTGCCGGACGACCCTCCCTCCGGTAGGCCCTGGCTGCGGCAAGGGATCGGTGGCCTTGGGTGAACCGCCCTGGCGGCAGCCGAAGTTCCGCCCCGAGTCGTCCTTCGGGCGGGCCGTGGCGGCCTTCTGTGGATGTCGGCTCCGAACGGCCGTGTGGGGAAGGGGGTGTTGACCGTATCGCCTAGTCGGAATGAGGCATGCCGGAATCTAACCTTCCACTTTCCGGTGAACCGGCGGGAGCGCTGTCCCATCCGGCCTCACCCGCTCGTATACGCACCTTGCCAAGCAGCTTCCTGCGGGGCCCAGGATCCGTATTCTCTGGATCATGTCCGCTCCCCTCGCATATGCACTTATCGCCACTGACCTGGACGGGACGCTGCTGCGCGGCGACGACACGGTCTCGGACCGGTCGCTGCGGGCGCTGGCCGCCGTGGGCGAGCAGGGCGCCCGGCACCTCGTGGTGACAGGCCGCCCGGCGCCGCGGGTGCGGCCCCTCTTCGACGCGCTCGGGTACGACGGCCTGGCCGTCTGCGGCCAGGGAGCGCAGCTGTACGACGCGGGGGCGGACCGGATGGAGTGGTCGGTCACGCTCGACCGCGAGCTCGGCGAGACCGCGCTCGGGAAGATCGAGGCGGAGGTCGGCCAGGTCTACGCGGCCGTGGACCAGGACGGCGTCGAGGGCCTCACGCTCATCGAGCCGGGGTACGAGATGCCGCACCCCACGCTGCCCGCGGTGCGCGTGCCCCGGCGCGACGTGCTGTGGGAGGAGCCCATCAGCAAGGTGCTGCTGCGCCATCCGAGGCTGGCGGACGACGAGTTGGCGGCGGTGGCGCGGGACGCGGTGGGCTCGCTCGCGTCGGTGACCATGTCGGGTCCCGGCACGGTGGAGCTCCAGCCGTGCGGGGTGACCAAGGCGACCGGGCTCGCCCTGGCCGCCGAACGGCTCGGCCTGACGGCCGCGGACACCCTCGCCTTCGGGGACATGCCCAATGACATCCCCATGTTCCTGTGGGCGGCGCACGGGGTGGCCATGGCCAACGCGCACGGCGAACTGAAGGCGGTCGCGGACGAGTTGGCCCTCTCGAACGAGGACGACGGCGTCGCCGTCGTCCTCGAACGCCTCCTGGGGAGGGCCTGACGCCGGACGGGTCCTAACGAAAGGCCCTAGCCCGCGGTCCGCCGGATCCGCTTCTCCCAGGTCCGGTGGAAGACGACCTCCGCGCCGTCCCGGCACACCACCTCGTTCGAGGTGATGAAGTCCGCCGCGTCGCAGGTGATCTCCGAGCGCGTCTCGACCGTCACGTCCCAGCCGAGCTCGGGCCGGTGCAGGCGGATCGTCCAGTCCGAGCGGGTGCGGGCGCTCAGCGGGTCGTCCTCCTGGATCGTGTACGCCTCCAGGGCGTCCTCGGTGAACTCCAGGCCGTCGGGGTACACGCGCGTGCCGCCGTAGCGCGGGTCGACCTCCAGGCGCCATTCGCCCTTGGCGACATCGCGTACGACGAGGCGCTCGGGCCGCGGCTCCTCCAGGGTTGCCGGGTAGACCACGCCCAGCGGCTCCGACTGTTCCGCGGGCCCGAAGGTGATGGAGGCATCCAAGTCGCCCTCGCGCACGGGAAGTTCGAGGGAGCTGCCCACCGGGTCGAGCGTGAAGCCCACCGAGTCCGCCTGCGGCCAGATCCAGGGCCAGTACGCGGAGGAGACCGCGAGACGGATGCGGTGGCCCGGCGGGAAGGTGTGGCCGATGCCGTTGAGCTCGAAGGTCACGTCCTCGGTGGTGCCGGGCGGCCACGCGTCGGCGCGGTCCCTGCCGTGCCGGGCGGAGAGGTTGAGCACGCCCCGGGTGACCAGGGTGGACGAGCCGTCAGGGGCGATGTCGCAGAGCCGCGCGACGGCCTGTCCGTACGGCACGTCCATGCGCAGCCGCAGGGTCACCCGCGGGCGTCCGAGGACCCGCACCTGCGACGGCACCTCGAACTCGAAGCACGCCGACTTGGCGTCCTCGTCGCGCTGGTCGGGCGGTAGGTCCGCGTCGTTGCCGAACGGGAAGAAGCGGCCCGCGTCCAGGCCCGTGTGCTGGGGGGAGCGGACGACGACGGGGGTGCCCTGGAGGGCGTAGGCGAGGGGGGTGACGTTCGGGGACGGCCAGGACGGGTCGCCCACCCAGCCGCCGCTCAGCTCCGGATAGACCGTCGCGGGCGGGTGCGAGTCGCTGATCCAGGAGCGGAGCTTCGGCTCGGCCATCACTCCGGTGTCGATGCCCTTGAGGTGGTGGTCCCACCAGCGCAGGGTCTCCTGGAGGAAGCCGATCGCCGGGCCCGGCGGCAGGCCGCGGTCCGGGTACTGGTGCGACCAGGGGCCGATCAGCCCCCGCACCCGGTCGTCGGGGAGGTGCTCGACCAGGCGGAGCACCGTGTCGCGGTACGGGTCGTGCCAGCCGCCGACCGTGAGCACCGCGGCGCCGATCGCGGAGTAGTCCTCGCAGACGCTGCCGTGCCGCCAGTAGTCGTCCCGCGTCTGGTGGTCCAGCCAGGTGTGGATGAAGGGCTCGACGGCTTCGAGGCGCGTCAGCCACATCTCGCGCCACGCGTCGCCCACGAAGTACGGGTCGGGCGGCCGCGACACGAAGGCCAGCATCGTCGCCGCCCACGCGTGCATGTCGACCGCGAGGACGGAGCCGCCCATGTAGTGCACGTCGTTGTCGTAGCGGTCGTCGGCCGAGCAGACCGTGACGACCGCCTTGAGCGGCTCGGGTGCGAGGGCCGCGATCTGGAGCGAGTTGAAGCCGCCCCAGGAGATGCCGAACATGCCGACCTTGCCGCTCGACCAGTCCTGTGCGGCCAGCCAGTTCACCACCTCGACGCCGTCGGCCAGCTCCTGCGCCGAGTACTCGTCGGTGGGCAGCCCCTCGCTGTTGCCGTGCCCGCGGACGTCGACGCGCACGGAGGCGTAGCCGTGCCCCGCGTACCAGGGGTGGCGCTGCCAGTCGCGGGGCGCCGTCCAGTCGCTGAGGCGGTAGGGGAGGTACTCGAGGAGCACGGGGACGGGTTCGTCGGTGACCGGCCGCCACACGCGCGCGTAGAGCTTGGTCCCGTCGGCGAGGGGTACGCGGATGTCCTCGCGGATCGTCTCGTACGGGAAGGAGTCGCGGATCTGCATGAGTGAAACCTCAGTGGACGGGGTGTCCTCGGTGGACGATGGGTCCTCGGTGGGCGGGGTGTCCTCGGTGGACGATGGGTCCTCGGTGGGCGGGGTGCCCTCGGTGGGAGGGGTGTCCTCAGTGGACGGGGTGCATGGTGCGGCGGAGCCACGGGGCGAGTGCGATCACGGCGATTCCCGCGAGCACGGCGATCGCGCCGTTCACGCCGAAGTACGCCGGGTCGGAGACCTCTCCGTAGACCTTCACGACCTGCGCCTGGATGCCGTTGGCAAGGGCGAGGGAGAGGAACCAGAGGGCCATGGTCTGGCTGGCGAAGGCCTTCGGGGCGAGCTTGGTCGTCGCCGACATGCCCGAGGTCTCCACGAGGATGTCGCCGAGACCCAGGAGCAGGTACGAGCCGACGATCCACCAGACCGCCATCTTGTACGTGCCGTCGCCGTGCCCGGCGGTGGGCAGGACCATCAGCACGAACGACAGGCCGCCCAGGATCACGCCGAACGCGATCTTGTTGGAGGCGTGCGGCTGGCGGCGGCCCATCCGCGCCCAGACCGCGGCGACTACGGGGGCGAGGGCGACCTCGAAGGCGCCGAGCGCGGAGGCGTACCAGCCGGCGGGGAAGTGGTAGCCGAAGATCGAGGTCTCGGCGTTGGTCGAGGCCAGCAGGATCATCGTCGAGTAGGCCTGGAAGAGGATGAAGTTGAAGACGACCGAGGCGAGGAAGAGGACCACGTAGGGCCGCAGGCGTCCGCGCTCCTCGGCGCTCACGCGGGGGCTGCGGAACATCACCGCGAAGTAGACGACGGGTGCGATCACCGAGACGAGGGTGAGCAGGTCGACGAAGCGGTCCATGGTCAGCCAGCCGACGGCGGCCAGCAGACCCGCGAGGGCGGCGCACACGACGAGCCCCACGACGATCAGTACGATCGCGCGTCGCATCGCCTCCTCGGGCAGCGCGAATTCGGCCGACGCCCTGCGCCCGGCGAGATGACGACGGCCCAGGACGTACTGGATCAGACCGAACGTCATGCCGATCGCGGCCGCCGAGAAGCCCCAGTGCCAGCCCTTGTGGTCGCCGAGCCAGCCGGTGATCAGCGGGCCCGCGAAGGCGCCGATGTTGATGCCCATGTAGTAGAGCGCGAAGCCGGCGTCCCGCCGGTCGTCGTCGGTGCGGTAGAGCTTGCCGACCATCGAGGCGACGTTGGGTTTGAGCAGGCCGGTGCCCGCGCTGATCAGGCCGAGGCCCACCCAGGTCATCGTCGCCGTCGGCACGGCCATCGAGTAGTGGCCGCAGGCGATCAGGATGCCGCCCCACAGCACCGCGCGGTAGGAGCCGAGCATGCGGTCGGCGAGCCAGCCACCGGCCACGGAGACCAGATAGACCAGCGTGCCGTATGCCGCTGAGACCGAGGCGGCCGTTCCGGCGTCCATCCCCATGCCGTCGTGCGCGACGGAGTCGGCGAAGTAGAGGACCAGGATGGCCTGCATGCCGAGGAACGAGAAGCGCTCCCAGACCTCGAGCCCTGAGAGGGTGAGCAGGCCGCGGGGCTGCCCGAAGAAGGCATGGTCGTCGCCCGGCGGTGGGTCGCCGGTCGGTTCGGCGGGCGGCTCGTACTCGGCCGTAGTACGGGACAAAGACGCTTCTCCCGGTCGTTACGGTTCTTGTGGTGCAGGACGGTCTTCCCAGTCGTATGGGCTGATCAAGAACATACCGGTGCACCTCGCGGGCCGCGCGGCCTGGTGGGCAGGGGCGGTGCCGAGGGCCGACGCGCCGCGCCGACCAGGGCGGCGGCGTGCGACGGGCGGGCAGGTGCTCGCCGTGATCGAAAGTCGACCGGATACGCTGACTTGAGTGATGGCAGCGACACATCGACAAACCCGTGTCATCGACCGAGTTCCAATGATCGACCGAGTTGGCCGTGTGATCGTCAGCAGACAGGAGAACCTCTCGTGACCGTCGTCGGGCCTTTCGGGCTGAGCGTGCGGGACCAGGCTCTCGAAGCCGATGTCCAGGTCGGGTTGGCCGCTGTCGAGGAGGGACTGCTCGAGGCCACCAAGAGCGAAGTTCCCTTCATCACCGAGGCCGCCCAGCACCTCGTCCGCGCCGGGGGCAAGCGTTTCCGCCCGCTGCTCGTGATGCTCGCCGCCCAGTTCGGCGACCCCTACGCGCCGGGCATCGTGCCCTCCGCCGTGGTCGTCGAGCTGACGCACCTCGCGACGCTCTACCACGACGACGTGATGGACGACGCCGAGGTGCGCCGCGGTGTCGAGAGCGCCAACCAGCGCTGGGGCAACTCCGTCGCCGTCCTGACCGGCGACTTCCTCTTCGCCCGTGCCTCCTACATCCTGGCCGACCTCGGCCCGGAGGCCGTCCGCATTCAGGCGGAGGCCTTCGAACGCCTGGTCACCGGCCAGATCCTGGAGACCGCGGGACCGTCCGAGGGGCGCGATCCGGTCGACCACTACCTCGACGTGCTGCGCGGCAAGACGGGCTCGCTGGTCGCCGTGGCCTGCCGGTTCGGCGCGATGATGTCGGGCGCCGACGAGTCCGCCGTCAACGTCCTCACGCAGTACGGTGAGCGGCTCGGTGTCGCCTTCCAGCTCGCCGACGACGTCCTCGACATCGCGTCCGACTCGCGCGAGTCCGGCAAGACGCCGGGCACGGACCTGCGCGAGGGCATCCCCACGCTGCCCGTGCTGCGCCTGCGCGAGCGGGCGGCGCGGCTCGGTCTCGCCGAGGACATCGCCCTGTGCGAGCTGCTCGACTCCGACCTCACGGACGACGCGCGGCATGCCGAGGCGCTGACCCGGCTGCGCTCGCACCCCGCCCTTGAGCACGCCCGCCGGGACACCGTTTGCTATGCGGAGAGCGCCCGTGCGGCGCTGGGGCCGCTGCCGGAGGGTGACGCGAAGGCGTCGCTGGTGGAGCTCTGCGACCTGGTGGTGCACCGGGCCGGCTGAGGCTCCCGGTACGCCGCTACGGCCATGTGACGCGGGTCACATGGCCGTTTTGCTTGCCCGGTCGTCAGGTGCGTCCCCTACTGGACGGGGGAGGAATGGCCGCTCCGTCTCATCCCAGGGCAGTACACGGAGTTGCGCCCCGGGTCTGACGCTTCTCGTCGGCCGATTTGGTCGGATGGATCCCAGAGAGAACCACCACTCCTGACCAATTCGGGTGAGAATGGCGGCACAGGGTGGACGAGGGCACGTACAGGGAAGGCCGCCGCCGACCACGGAGGTAAGGCAGACAATGGCACCGTACGAACCGGAGAAGGACACCAGCGAGGCCGGGGAACTGCGCGCAGGACGCCGCAAGGCGGCCCGCTACGCGCTCCCGATCGCGGTGGCGGGGGTGGCGGCGGCGACCATCGGGCTCGTCCCGGCTCTCGCCACCTCGGGCGACCCGGACCTGCCGAAGGTCACCGCGCAGGAGCTCATCGAGAAGATCGCCGCGTCGGACACACAGCAGCTGTCCGGCAACGTCAAGATCAGCACTGACCTGGGCCTGCCGTCGATCGGCGGCATGGCGGGCGGCTTCGCGGGTGGCGGCGGCGGGGCGGACCGCGGCGAGGATGGCGAGGGCAAGGGCTCGGCGGCCGACCCCAAGAGCAAGCTGATGGAGCTGGCGTCCGGCACGCACACGCTGCGCGTCGCGGCCGATGGCCCCGACAAGCAGAAGGTGTCCGTCCTGGAGGACGCCGCCGAGTACAGCATGATCCACAACGGCGACGACGTGTGGGCGTACGACAGCGCGTCGAACGAGGCCTACCACGCGAAGGGCGAAGGCGCCTCTTCGGAGACGCGCGATGAGGGCGATAAGGGCGGCAGGGGTGGCCACGGCGACAAGGGCATGCCGAAGGAGCTGAAGGGGGAGCTCCCCTCCACCCCCAAGGAGTTCGCCGAGCAGGCCCTGAAGGCCGTCGACGGCACCACCTCCGTGAAGGTCGACGGCACCGCGCAGGTCGCGGGCCGCGACGCGTACCGCCTGGTGATCCAGCCGAAGGACGCCGGTTCGACGGTCGGCCGCATCACGGTCGCCGTCGACGAGAAGACCGGCACGCCGCTCAAGTTCACCCTGACCCCGGCCTCCGGCGGCGCGGCCGTCGTCGACGCGGGCTTCACGAAGGTCGACTTCGGCAAGCCGTCCGCGGACACGTTCGACTTCGCGCCGCCCAAGGGCACGAAGGTCACCGAGGCCGACGAGCACGCCACGCCGGACCGCGGCTTCAAGGGCAAGGGCGGCAAGGAGTTCGGCAGGGAGTTCGACAAGGAGTTCGGCAAGGAGTTCGGCAGGGAGTCCGGCAAGGGGGACCTCAACGAACCGAAGATCATCGGGTCGGGCTGGGGCTCCATAGCCGAGCTGAAGCTGCCGGGCGGCCAGGGGCTGCCGACGGCCGGTTCGGGCGAGGTCCCGCCGGACGCGCAGAAGCTGCTCGACTCGCTGGGCGACCAGGTCGACGGCGAGTTCGGCTCCGGCACGGTCTTCTCGACCCGCCTGATCAACGCCCTCATCACCGATGACGGCAAGGTCTACGTGGGCGCGGTCACCAAGGACGCGCTGGTGAAGGCGGCGAACGAGGCGCACTAGCGAGTGCGTACGGCCTGGGGACACGGCGGATGGAAGGTGCCGAAAGCGACAGGGCACCTTCCATCCGTCTCGTTGAACGACGGGAGGGCAACGTGCCGGGCACCAGCGGCAGTTCGGTGAGGGAGGCCTCCGCCACGGCGGGGGACGCCTCAGCAGGGGATGCCTCGGTGGCGCACGTCATCGAGACGCACGCGCTCACCAAACGGTACGGAAAACACCTGGCCGTCGACCGGCTCGACCTCGCCGTCCCCGAAGGCAGCGTCTTTGGGTTCCTCGGGCCGAACGGCTCGGGCAAGACGACCACGATCCGCATGCTGATGGGCCTCATCGAGCCGACCTCCGGCCGCGCCGAGGTCCTCGGCCGCCCCATGCCGCGCGCCACCCGCGCGGTGCTCCCGCACGTGGGCGCGCTGATCGAGGGCCCCGCCCTCTACGGCTTCCTGTCGGGCCGCGACAACCTGCTGCGGTACGACTCCGCGGACCCGGACGCCGATCCGCGGACCCGCCGGGCGCGGGCCGAGGCGGCCCTTGACCGGGTCGGGCTCACCGCGGCCGCGGGCAAGAAGGCGAAGGCGTACTCCCTCGGCATGAAGCAGCGGCTCGGGCTCGCCGCCGCCCTGCTCCAGCCGCGCAGGCTCCTCGTCCTTGACGAGCCGACGAACGGCCTCGACCCGCAGGGCATGCGCGAGATCCGCACGCTGGTGCGGGAGCTGGCGGCGGAGGGCACGACGGTCTTCCTCTCCTCGCACCTCCTCGACGAGATCGAGCAGGTCTGCACGCATGTGGCCGTGATGACGCAGGGGCGCCTGATCACCCAGGGCTCGGTCGCCGAACTCGCGGCGGGCGCGCGCGGCAGGCTCGTGGTGACGACACCGGACCCGGGCGACGCCGCCCGCGTCCTCAAGGAGCAGGGTGTGACGGATCTCGTCGTGACGGAGGACCGGGTGACGGGCGAACCGCCGGGGCAGGACGGGCCGGGCGGGCCGGACGGGTCGGGCGGGCCGGACGTTGACCTGGCCGAGCTGAACGCCGCGCTGGTCGGGGCGGGGGTCCGCGTCCGCGGCTTCGGGGTCGAACGGGCCTCGCTGGAGGACGCGTTCGTGGCGCTGACGGGGGAGGGCTTCGATGTCGCGGGCTGAGGTCACGGCCGCGTCCGGGCCGACGGCGGCGGGCGGCCCGATGGCGGCGGGTGGTCCGACGGTGGCGGACGGCCCGACGGTGGCGGACGGCCCGCGGGCACCGCGGTGGAGCTGGACCCTCGGTCTCTTCCGCAGCGAGCTCACGATCACCTTCCGCCGCTGGCGGACCCTCGCGCTGCTCGCGGTGCTCGCCGCCGTGCCGATCCTCGTCGGCATCGCCGTCAAGATCGAGACGAGCGACGGCTCCACGATCGGCGGCGGCGGGGCTGGGGGCGGCGGTGAAGGCGGCCCGGCCTTCATCGCGCAGATCACCAACAACGGCCTGTTCCTGGTCTTCACCGCGCTCGCCGCGACGCTGCCGTTCTTCCTGCCGATGGCGATCGGCGTGATCGCCGGTGACGCCGTCGCGGGCGAGGCGAGCGCGGGCACCCTGCGCTATCTGCTCGTCGCGCCCGCGGGGCGGACCCGGCTGCTCCTCGTCAAGTACGCGACCACGCTGACGTTCTGCCTGGTCGCGACCCTGGTCGTCGCCACGTCGGCGCTCGCGACGGGCGCGCTGCTCTTCCCGCTCGGCGATGTCACCACGATCTCGGGTACCCGTATGGGCTTCGGCGAGGGGCTGTTGCGGGCCCTGCTGATCGCCCTCGTCGTCGCCGTGTCCCTGATCGGCGTGGCGGCGCTCGGCCTGTTCGTCTCGACGCTCACCAGCAGCGGCATCGCGGCGATGGCGACGACCGTCGGCCTGCTGATCACGGTCCAGATCCTCGACCAGATCCCGCAGTTGCACGGCCTCCACCCGTACTTCTTCTCGCACTACTGGCTCTCCTTCGCCGACTTGATGCGCGAGCCCGTCTACTGGGACGACATCATCAAGAACCTGCAGATGCAGGGCCTGTACGCGGCCGTGTTCGGCTCGGCGGCGTGGGCGCGGTTCGGGGCGAAGGACATCATGGCGTAACGCCTGGCGACCGTACGGGACCTCAGTTGTCGTACGGGTACCGGGCCAGGGGCGGCTCCTGCGCGAAGAACGTCTTGGCGCGGGCCAGGGCCTCGGTGTCCTCCAGGACGTGGCCGGGCCGGGTGCCGTTGCCGAGCAGGACGCCGCCGAAGCGCATCGGGAAGAACGCGGCGGTGTTGCGCAACGTGCCGACCAGCGGGTCCGCCACCTCCTCCTCGCGGTGCGCGAGCGCGGTCACGCCCCACAGGGTGCGGCCCTTCAGCGTCTCCTTGAAGGAGATCTCCGGCGTCTCCAGCCATGCGTCCCAGTAGTCGAGGTAGCGCTTGACGGTGGCGGAGAGCGAGTACCAGTACAGGGGCGACGCGATGACGATGTCCGTCGCCTCCAGCGTGGCGTCAAGGAGCACCGCTTCGTTGGTGCCGACGGGGCGGGGCCGCGCCCTCTGCTCGCGGCTCGCGTCGTGGCGTACGTCCTCGAAGTCGGGCAGCGACAGCTCGGCGAGATCGATCCAGCGCTGCTCCACGTCCGGGGGGAGCTGCTCGGCGGCCTTGCGGGTCAGGAGCTCGGTGTTGCCCCCGGAGCGGGCGCTGCCGAGAACGAAGAGGAACGAGCGGGTCATGGGATCCCCCTGGAGTCGCTTGTGTACGCGCGCCCATGTCTGGCCACGGCGATTACTTGCACGTGCACTATATGCACGCGCAAGCAATGCCGTCCAGGGGGCGCCAGGGGGACCGGGCGGGCCCTGCTCAGGGGCCCGCACCGACTACGAAGGGAGCCCGCCGACTACGAGGAGAGGCCGCCGACTACGAGGAGAGGCCCCACACCGCGTACGCGATCGCGTCGCTGTTGCGGTCGAGCGCGGTCCCGTCGATGTTCGACTCCTTGTCGCAGGCCGAGTGGTAGCACTTGTCGAACGCCTCGCCCGCCGTACCGCCCCACTGCTGCGCCTGCTCCGCCGACTTGGTCCTCTCGGCGCCGCTGAACAGGCCGCCGACCGGGACGCCCGCCTGCTGGAACGGCGCGTGGTCGGAGCGGCCGTCGCCCTCGTCGTCCGGCTCCGTGGTGACGTTCAGGCCCGCGTAGTAGTCCTTGAAGGTCTTCTCGATCGCGGGGTCGTCGTCGTAGACGAAGTAACCGGCGTTCGGGGAGCTGATCATGTCGAAGTTCAGATAGCCGCTGATCTTCGAACGGTCGTCGCCGGCCAGGCTGTCGACGTAGTGCGAGGAGCCGACCAGGCCGATCTCCTCGGCGCCCCACCAGGCGAACCGCAGATGCTTGGAGGGCTGGTACTTCTCGCGGGCGACGGTGAGCGCGGTCTCCAGGATGGCGGCGGAGCCGGAGCCGTTGTCGTTGATGCCGGGCCCCTCGGAGACGCTGTCGAGGTGGGCGCCCGCCATGACGACCTTGCCCTCGTCGCCGCCCGGCCAGTCGGCGATCAGGTTGTAGCCGGTCTCACCGCTCGCCGTGAACTCCTGCACGGAGGTGGTGAATCCGGCGGCGTCGAGCTTGCTCTTCAGCTGGTCGATGGAGGCCTTGTAACCGGCGCTGCCGTGCGCGCGGTTGCCTCCGTTGGCGTCCGCGACGGCCTGGAGGTCGGCGAGGTGGGCCTTGACGTTGGCGACGGATATGTCGGGGGCGGCGGCGGCCTTGGGGGCGGGCGCCGCGGTGGATATCGCGTTGGTCGCGAGGAGTCCGGCGACGGCCAGGACAGCGGCCGCCGCGGTACGTCCGGGAACGGAGAGTTTCATGTGGGGGCTCCGGCTTCCGATTCTTTTGTGTGTGGGGGGTGGCGCGCGAGCGCACTGATGCTCGCACTCGAACCCGCGCGTGTGGCACACGAGTTCGGAGTTGCCTGATGGTGCGTGGGTGACACGTGCGCCGTCAAGACCGCAGAGCGGGTGCGGAGTTCCGGATAGCGTGCGGGCGTTGGGGCGGGCGCGGATGCGCGTTACGGACGTACGTGGACGACCCACCCCGGGGCGTAGGTGCCGGGTACGGGGTGCCGGGGCCAGGCGCGGGCCCAGCGCGGGGGTTCCGCTCGGCGCAGGACCAGGGCGGTGGGGCGGCGCGGGTCGTCGGGGTCGTCGGGGTCTACGGGGGTGCCGGGCGCGCATCCGGTGGCGTACGCGACGGGGATCACCGAGGCGTTGCCGCGCAGGACGCACGGGGGGTGCGGGGGGTGCGGGGCGCGCGGGGGCGTTCCGGCGTCCGTGCCGACGCCGTGCTCGTGCAGGACGTCGGCGATCCGTGCCCAGTCGCCGCGGGCGCCCGCCTGGATCCTGGCGTTGCCGTGGACCAGCGGGAGTTGGACGGCGAGGTGACCGGCGAGGGCGAGGCCGAGGACAGCGGCACCCGCGCGCGGCCACCGGGAGGCGCGGACGGCGTCGACGAGGGCGAGCACTCCGAGGGCCGCGGGCGGGGCGAGCAGGGCGTGGGTGGGGAGGAGGAAGCGCGGGGCGGCGTAGGGGACGAGGAGGAGGTAGGGGAGGGCGATGGCCAGGGCCGCGGCGACGGCGAGCAGACAGCCGCGGAGTACGGGCGCGTGACGTTCGCGAGGCCCCGGACCAGGACCAGGACCAGGACCAGGACCCGGACCAGGACCCGGACCAGGACCAAGACCAGGACCCGCTCCCGGACGCCCGCCGCGTACGCTCCACAGCCCCACCGCCACCAGCAGCGGCAGCACGAACCACCACGTCGCCACCGTGGGGCGGTGGCCGTCGCCGCCGCAGGGTCGGCAGAGCAACGGCCCGTCCATGACGGTCAGATGGTGGGTGAGGGAGAGCAGCGGCCGCAGATGCCCCTGCACCTCACTGGCTTGGTTCAGCCGTTCGCGGAGGCCGCCGAAACGGACGTACGCCTCGATGATCCACGGCAGCGCACCCGCCGCGAGCCCGCCGAGCACGGCCGACACGCGACCGTGACCGCGACCGCGCCCCCGCCAGGCGGGGGCCAGCAGAGCGGCGAGGAGCAGGGGCAGGCCCAGGGCGGCGCCGTCGTTGGGCCTCATCAGGGTGGCCAGGGCGATGCCTGCCGCGATCCCGCCGCGGGATGCCGCGGACTGCCTCGGCCGCAGGAAGAGGCCGACCGTTCCGACGGCGCCCATGGCGGTGTAGTGGTTGGGCATCGCGGAGCTCGCGTAGAACAGTGCGATCCACAGGCCGCCGTACAGTGCGGCGGCGACGGGTGCCGCCGTTGGCCGGTGCAGGACGCGCAGCCAGGGCCGGAACCCCAGGTAGAGGGCGGCGGTCGCGAGGAGCGTCAGCCACACCCTGAGCAGCACCACGGAGTCGCTCCAGGCGGCCACGGGCGCGATGAGGAACGGCACGCCCCGGGTGCGGGGCGCGCTGAAGGGTGTGCCGGGGGCGTACGGGGAGAAGCGCCCGGCGTAGACGAGCTCGTCCCAGCCGAGGGGCAGGGTGAGCGGAACGAGGGCGAGCGACAGCGCCGCGAAGACACCGCAGACGGCGAGGAGAAGGCGGTGGGCGGGAGGAAGGTGATGGCCGGGGAGCGGACGGTGGTCGGGGAACGAACGGTGGGTGGGGAGGGAACGGTGGGTGGGGAGGGAACGGTGGGCGCGCGAAGGTCTCAGTGGACGCAGAATTCGTTCCCCTCCGGGTCCGTCATGATCACCCACTCGCCGCCGGGTTCCTTGACGTGCCGCTCCACGGCGGCGCCCAGCGCTTCGAGCCGGGCCACCTCGTCGTCGCGGCTGCCGGGACCGGTGTGGACGTCGAGGTGCAGCCGGTTCTTGCCGGTCTTGGTCTCGGTCACGCGCTGGAAGAGGATCCGGCGGCCCAGACCCGTGCCGCTCGCCTCGTCATACGGGTCGTCGGGGTGGCGGACGGCGATGAGGTCGCGCCAGGCGCGGCGGCCGCGGAACTCGACGGTCGCGGCCTCCGGCGCCGCCCCGAGGCCGAGCAGTCGGTCGATCAGCGAGCTGTTGTCCTCGATCTCGTACCCCAACGTGTCGGCCCAGAAGGCGGCTTGGGCGTGCGGGTCGGCGGCGTCAATGACGAGCTTCCAGTGCAGCGTTGTCATGTAACCAGTTATAAGGGTTACGGGGCGTCGCCGCACGGGACCGCACCGAACAGGACCGAACAGGTCCGGAAAGAGCGGGTGCGACGCGGAAGGTCAGACGGCGGGCTGCCGCCCGGCACCGGCACCGGCATCGGCACCGGCACCGGCATCGGCACCGGCACCGGCATCAGCCTTGGCATCAGCGGCGGACGCCGCCCGCGCGGCGGCGAGCCGGACCGCGTTCCGCCGTGCCGCGCGCAACGCGTCCCAGGTCAGGAGCGAGAGCGCCAGCCACACGAGCCCGAAGCCCGCCCACCGCTCGGGCGGCATCGCCTCGTGGAAGTACAGGATTCCGAGCACGAACTGGAAGACCGGCGCGAGGTACTGCAGCAGCCCCAGAGTGGAGAGCGGCACCCGGATCGCCGCGGCCCCGAAGCAGACCAGGGGCGCGGCGGTCACCACGCCCGTGGCCGCGAGCAGCGACGCGTGTCCGGCGCCCCGCGTGCCGAACACGATGTCACCGTGCGCGGCGATCCACACCAGGTAGCCGAGGGCGGGCAGGAACTGCACGGCGGTCTCGGCGGCGAGCGACTCCAGGCCGCCGAGGTTGACCTTCTTCTTCACCAGGCCGTACGCCGCGAAGGTGAAGGCGAGACTGAGCGAGATCCACGGCGGCCTGCCGTACCCGAAGGCGAGCACGAGCACGGCCGCGACGCCGATGCCGACCGCCGTCCACTGCACGGGGCGCAGCCGCTCGCCGAGCAGCAGGACGCCGATGGCGATGGTGACCAGCGGGTTGATGAAGTAGCCGAGCGAGGCCTCCACGACGTGCCCGGAGTTCACGGACCAGATGTAGATGCCCCAGTTGACGGTGATGACCGCCGCGGCGACCCCCACCAGGCCCAGCCTGCGCGGTTGGCGCAGCAGCTCACGCGCCCAGTCCCAGCGCCGGATGCAGAGCAGCGCGATGCCGACCACGACGAGGGACCAGACCATCCGGTGGGCGAGGATCTCGGCGGCGCCGGCCGGTTTGAGGAGCGGCCAGAAGAGGGGGATGAGCCCCCACATCCCGTAGGCGGCGAACCCGTTCAGCAGCCCGCTGCGCTGCTCGCTCCTGGACGTCCCGGCTGCTCCGCTCTCCACGGCCCCTCCTAGCTACGAGGCAGCCCACACTGCCGAACTGAAGGTAGCGCCGAAACCCCGCGCCTGTCATGCCCGTATCGCAAGAACACTCATGACCCACCCACCTTGCCGCCCCCCAGGGGCGTCCATCCAGCCCGCCGGGCGACTCTCCAGCCCGTCCGGCGCTTGAGGACAAGCTGCCCGCAGGGTGACAATCCAGCCCGTCCGGCGTTTGAGGACGAGCCCGCAGGGCGATGAGCGGTGCCCGAAGTCCCCGCCCCCCGCCCGGGGAGGGGCGGGCCCTCAACCCCTGAGCACCGCCGACACAGCGTCAGCGATACCCGTAGTGGGCCGCCCGATCAACCGCGCCAGATCCCCACTCGTCCCCGCGAGGCGCCCCCGCCCGACCCCCGCGTCCACGTCCACGAGAAGCGCCGCCATGGGCTCCGGCACCCCCGCCCCGGTCAGCACGGCCAGGTGCTGCTCCGCGGAAACGTTCGCGTACGAGATGTCCTTGCCGCTCAGCTCCGCGACCACCGCGGCGTACTCGGCGAAGCCCCACGCGACGTCGCCGCTCAGCTCGTAGACCTTGCCCTCGTGACCCTTGCCCTCGTGACCCTCGCCCTCGTGACCCTCGCCGGTCAGGACCGCGACGGCGGCCGCGGCGTAGTCGGCGCGCGAGGCGGAGGCGACCCGGCCCTCGCCCGCGGAGGCGACGACGGCGCCGTGCTCAAGGACCGGGGCGAGGTGCTCGGTGTAGTTCTCGTGGTACCAGCCGTTGCGCAGGAAGGTGTACGGCAGGCCGGAGTCGAGGATCAGCTGCTCGGTCACCTTGTGCTCGGCCGCCAGCTCGAAGTCGGCGTCCGGGCCGCCGAGGATCCCCGTGTACGCGAGGAGCGCGACGCCCGCCTCGCGCGCCGCGTCGACGACCGCGCGGTGCTGCGGCACGCGCCGCCCGACCTCGCTGCCGGAGATCATCAGGACGCGGTCACCCGCTGCGAAGGCGCCGCGCAGGGTCTCGGGGACGCTGTAGTCCGCGATGCGCAGCTCTATGCCGCGCTCGGCGAGGTCGGCGGCCCGCTCCTTGTCGCGTACGACGGCCGCGATCTTCCCGGCCGGGACACGGGCGTCGAGCAGCCCCTCGATGACGAGGCGGCCCAGGTTTCCGGTGGCTCCGGTGACGACGATGCTCATGGGTGCTATCTCCGTTTTGTTGCGCTACGACTGGTCTGCCACCCACCCTAGGTGCAGCGCTAACTATTCGTAAGTACCCACTTTGAAGTAAGGTACTGGCATGAACGTAAGCAGCTTCGCAAGCAGCTCATGAACGTAAGCGGAAGCGGCTGGAGCGCGGTGGGCGAGGAGATGTGCCCGTACCGCCTCGTCCTGGAGCACGTCACGAGCCGCTGGGGCGTCCTCGTCCTGATCGCCCTGGAGGAGCGCTCGTACCGGTTCAGCGAGCTGCGTCGCGAGATCGGCCGCGTCAGCGAGAAGATGCTGGCCCAGACCTTGCAGACGCTGGAACGCGACGGCCTGGTGCACCGCGACGCCAAGCCGGTCATCCCGCCCCGCGTCGACTACTCCCTGACCGGGCTGGGGCGCGAGGCCGCGGAGCAGGTCAGGACCCTCGCGATGTGGACGGAACGGCGCATGGACGACGTACGGAAGGCGCGCCTGAAATACGACGAGGCGCGCCTGAAATACGACGAGGCGCGCCTGGAGTACGACGAAGCCCGGTCCTGAAAGACCAGAACCGGGCCTCGGATGGTCGTGGCGGGTGGTCGTGCTGAGCTAGCCGACGACCGTCCAGGTGTCCTTGCCCGCCAGGAGCGTCGCCAGGTCGCCCTTGCCGTTCTGCTCGATGGCGCTGTCGAGCTGGTCGGCCATGAGCGTGTCGTAGACCGGGCGTTCGACGTTGCGCAGGACGCCGATCGGGGTGTGGTGCAGGGTGTCCGGGTCGGCGAGCCGGGACAGCGCGAAGGCCGTGGTCGGCGACGTGGAGTGGGCGTCGTGGACCAGGACGTCGGCCTCGTTCTCCGGCGTGACGGCGACGACCTTGAGGTCACCGGTCACCGCGTCGCGCACGACACCCTTCGAGCCTTCGGTGCCGAAGCGGATCGGCTGCCCGTGCTCCAGGCGGATCACCGCCTCCTCGGCCTGCTGCTTGTCTTTGAGCACCTCGAAGGCACCGTCGTTGAAGATGTTGCAGTTCTGGTAGATCTCCACCAGCGCGGTGCCGGGGTGCGCGGCGGCCTCGCGGAGCACCGAGGTGAGGTGCTTGCGGTCGGAGTCCACGGTCCGCGCCACGAAGGACGCCTCCGCGCCGATGGCCAGCGAGACCGGGTTGAAGGGCGCGTCCAGGGAGCCCATCGGCGTCGACTTGGTGATCTTGCCGACCTCGGAGGTCGGGCTGTACTGGCCCTTCGTGAGGCCGTAGATCCGGTTGTTGAACAGCAGGATCTTCAGGTTCACGTTGCGGCGCAGGGCGTGGATGAGGTGGTTGCCGCCGATGGACAGCGCGTCGCCGTCGCCGGTGACCACCCACACGCTCAGGTCCCGCCGCGAGGAGGCGAGGCCGGTGGCGATGGCCGGGGCGCGGCCGTGGATGGAGTGCATCCCGTACGTGTTCATGTAGTACGGGAAGCGGGAGGAGCAGCCGATGCCCGAGACGAAGACGACGTTCTCCTTCGCCAGGCCCAGTTCGGGCATGAAGCCCTGCACGGCGGCCAGTACGGCGTAGTCACCGCAGCCGGGGCACCAGCGCACCTCCTGGTCGGACTTGAAGTCCTTCATGGACTGCTGGGCGTCGGCCTTGGGCACCAGGGAAAGCGCTTCGATCGTGCCCCCGGTCCCCTCCGGCCCGGCCGTCTGAGTGTCAGCCATCGATGGCCTCCTTGAGAGCCGTGGCGAGCTGCTCGGCCTTGAAAGGCATTCCGTTGACCTGGTTGTACGAGACGGCGTCCACCAGGTACTTCGCACGGACCAGCGTGGCGAGCTGACCGAGGTTCATCTCGGGGATCACCACCTTGTCGTAACGCGCGAGGACCTCGCCCAGATTCCGCGGGAAGGGGTTGAGGTGGCGCAGATGGGCCTGCGCGATGGACTCGCCCGCGGTGCGCAGCCGGCGGACCGCCGCGGTGATCGGCCCGTACGTCGAACCCCAGCCGAGGACGAGCGTGTCGGCGTCCCCGCCCGCGTCGTCGACCTCCACGTCGGGCACCTCGATGCCGTCGACCTTGGCCTGCCGGGTGCGGACCATGAAGTCGTGGTTGGCCGGGTCGTAGGAGATGTTGCCCGTCCCGTCCTGCTTCTCGATGCCGCCGATGCGGTGCTCGAGGCCCGGCGTGCCCGGGATCGCCCACGGTCGGGCCAGCGTCTGCGGATCGCGCTTGTAGGGCCAGAAGGTCTCGGTGCCGTCGGCCTCGGTGTGGTTGGGCCCGGAGGCGAACTGCACGCGCAGATCCGGCAGTTCATCGACCTCGGGAATGCGCCAGGGCTCCGAGCCGTTGGCCAGATAGCCGTCGGACAGCAGGAAGACCGGCGTCCGGTACGTCACCGCGATCCGGGCCGCCTCCAGCGCCGCGTCGAAACAGTCCGCGGGCGTCTTCGGCGCCACGATCGGCACCGGCGCCTCGCCGTTGCGCCCGTACATCGCCTGCAGCAGGTCGGCCTGCTCGGTCTTGGTCGGCAGGCCCGTGCTGGGGCCGCCGCGCTGGATGTCGACGATCAGCAACGGCAGTTCGAGGCTGACGGCCAGGCCGATGGTCTCGGACTTGAGCGCCACACCGGGGCCTGAGGTCGTCGTCACCGCGAGGGACCCGCCGAACGCGGCACCAAGGGCCGCGCCGATGCCCGCGATCTCGTCCTCGGCCTGGAACGTGCGGACGCCGAAGTTCTTGTGCCTGGACAGCTCGTGCAGGATGTCCGAGGCCGGTGTGATCGGGTAACTGCCCAGGTACAGCGGCAGGTCCGCCTGCCGGCCCGCCGCGATCAGGCCGTACGACAGGGCCAGGTTGCCCGAGATGTTGCGGTAGGTGCCGGTCGCGAACGCCTGGGACGCCGGGGCCACCTCGTAGGAGACCGCGAAGTCCTCGGTGGTCTCGCCGAAGTTCCAACCCGCGTGGAACGCCGCGATGTTCGCCTCGGCGATCTCCGGGCGCTTGGCGAACTTGGTCCGCAGGAACTTCTCGGTGCCCGCGGTCGGCCGGTGGTACATCCACGAAAGGAGGCCGAGCGCGAACATGTTCTTCGAGCGGCCCGCGTCCTTGCGGGAGAGGTCGAAGTCCTTCAGGGCCTCCACCGTCAGCGTGGTCAGCGGCACCGGGTGGACGCTGTAGCCGTCCAGGGAGCCGTCCTCAAGGGGCGAGGTGGCGTAACCGACCTTCTGCATGGCGCGCTTGGAGAACTCGTCGGTGTTGACGATGACTTCGGCGCCGCGCGGCACGTCGCCGATGTTCGCCTTCAGCGCCGCCGGGTTCATCGCCACCAGTACGTTCGGCGCGTCGCCCGGAGTCAGGATGTCGTGGTCGGCGAAGTGCAGCTGAAAGGAGGAGACCCCGGGCAGTGTTCCGGCCGGAGCACGGATCTCCGCGGGGAAGTTCGGCAGCGTCGACAGGTCGTTGCCGAAGGACGCCGTCTCCGAGGTGAACCGGTCACCCGTGAGCTGCATCCCGTCACCGGAGTCACCCGCGAAACGGATGATCACCCGGTCCAGACGGCGCACATCTTTGTCACCTGCAGGCTTGCGCTGGCCTCCGACAACTGCCCCGTCGGCCTGCTCGGCTTGGCTACTGACCTGGCTGGTCACTGAACTGGACCTCCCTCGAGGCGACTGAGCGGAATCGCCGGGACGACCGGCGTTCCCAAGGTCCACCCTACGTCCGTAAGGGGTGCCTTCCTGGGGTTGTTCGCACGATGGAAGCACTTCTGAGACGCCGTGTTGCACTCATTTGCCATGGTTTGCCTCGCCCCCGGTCCTCCATGGAAGACGCTCCCCGCTCATCCTTTGGTTCTAGGACTCGTCTAAGACCCGTCTAGGACTCATCTAGGGCCCGTTTAGGGCCCCTCGCCCGCCTTGACCCCCCGGTCGGCGGTGACTCTCCGTGATCACCCCTGCTCCCGCTGTCGTGAATCCCCGGTTCGGGGGCCGGTTCGAAAATCGGTTCGGGAGCCGGTTCGGAAGTTACCTGACTGGGTGTCAGTTGTTTATGAGTTGAGGTAGGTGAGGACCGCGAGCACGCGCCGGTGATCCCCGTCACTCTGGGACAAGCCGAGCTTCAGGAAGATGTTGCTCACGTGCTTCTCGACGGCGCCGTCGCTCACCACGAGCTGCCGGGCCACCGCCGAGTTGGTCCGTCCCTCGGCCATCAGACCGAGTACCTCGCGTTCGCGCGGTGTAAGCCCCGCGAGCACGTCCTGCTTTCGGCTGCGGCCGAGCAACTGCGCCACGACCTCCGGGTCGAGCGCCGTGCCGCCCTCCGCGACGCGGACCACCGCGTCGACGAACTCCCGCACCTCGGCGACCCGGTCCTTGAGCAGATAGCCCACGCCCCGGCTCGACCCGGCGAGCAGTTCGGTCGCGTACTGCTCCTCGACGTACTGCGAAAGGACCAGGACCCCGAGTTCCGGGTGCTGATGGCGCAGATACACCGCGGCGCGTACGCCCTCGTCGGTGTGGGTCGGCGGCATCCGCACATCGGCCACGACCACGTCCGGCAGGTCGTCCTGCGCGGCGAGGTCGGTGATCGTCTTGATCAGCGCGTCGGCGTCCCCCACTCCCGCCACCACATCGTGCCCGCGGTCGGTCAGCAGCCGGGTCAGGCCCTCCCGAAGCAGCACTGAATCCTCGGCGATGACCACCCGCACTTTGTCCTCCACTTTTTGGCCCCCCGGCACTTTATTCGGCCCCCCGGCGTGCTTGTCTGGCCCGCATCGACCCGGCGACGGTGTCGCCCGGCCGAACACTCGGCACCTCAGTATCGCGCGATCCGGGGCGGCTCACCGGACTGGTCGCCAGGTTCCCCGCGGGACCGGTCACCCGGGCCGGTCACCCGGGCCGGTCGCCGACCGGTCCGCCCGCGCGTGCGCCGCCCCCGGCTCGGCGTACGAACCGGGGGCGGCGCACCGGCAACGGTGCAGGTCAGCGCGGATTAGCGCGGATTAGCGCGGATTAGCGCGGATCAGTGCGGATCAGTGGGGATCAGGCCTGGCGCCACGGCAGCTCGGCGCGGATCAGTGGGGATCAGGCCTGGCGCCACGGCAGCTCGGCGGTGACCGCCGTCGGGCCGCCCGCCGGTGAATCGACCACCAGGATGCCGTCGACCGCGCCCAGCCGCTCCGCGAGCCCCGCGAGGCCGGAGCCCGCCGAGACGTCGGCGCCGCCCGTCCCGTTGTCGGTCACCTGGAGCATCAGCCGGTTCTCGGCCCGCCAGACGTCGACGCCCGCGGCCCGGGCGCCGCTGTGCTTGCTGATGTTCTGCAGGAGTTCGGAGACCGTGAAGTACGCGATGCCCTCGATGGCGGCCGCCGGGCGGCTCGTCAGGTCCACCTCGACCTGAACCGGCACCGTGCAGCGGGCGGCGAGCGAGGACAGCGCCGCGTCCAGACCGCGGTCGGTGAGGACGGCGGGGTGGATGCCGCGGGCCAGATCGCGCAACTCCTGCAGGGCGACCTTCACCTCGCCGTGCGCCTCGTCGACCATGCGCGCCGCGGCCTCCGGGTCCTCGGTGAGCTTCTCCTTGGCCAGGCCCAGATCCATGGCGAGGGCGACCAGGCGGGCCTGCGCGCCGTCGTGCAGATCGCGTTCGATGCGGCGCAGGTCGGCGGCGGCGGTGTCCACGACGACGCCGCGGTCCGACTCCAGCTCGACGACGCGGGTCGCGAGCCGCGAGGGCCCGAGCAGCCCGAACACAAGGACGCGGTCCACCGTCGTCAGGGCCCGCAGGATCCACGGCGTGGCCAGCGTGACGAGCAGCCCGGTCGCCGCGGTGACGCCGATCTCGAAGGGGTTGTCGAGGTAGATGTGGTGGCCGTCGTCGCTGTAGAGCTGAATGCCGTCCTGCCCGCCGTACATCGGGAAGAGCCAGAACCACAGCGGGTACGTGAGCATCATCCAGCCGTACGCCCAGAAGACGATCGCCACCGCGAACGAGAAGACCGACCACGGCAGCATCAGCAGCGAGTACAACAGGTGCCGCCAGGACGCGCCGCTCTTGAGGACGGCCCCCATGAGCGCCATCGGGCCGCCGCCCTTGGGGCGCAGCGGCTCCGGCGGCGCGACCTCTAGGCCGAGCAGCCCGCGCGCCCGCGTCCGCTCCAGGGCTCCGATGCCCCGGCAGCCCGCCAGACCGGCCGCGAGCACCGGGATGCCGATGAAGGTGATCAGCAGGCCCGCGCCGAGCGAGAGCGACACGACGGCGAAGACGAAGGACGTGATGCCGATCGGCAGGCTCAGCATCGTGTAGGCGAACTCCCGCCAGGTGCGGGCCTCCACCGGGGCGCGCAGTCCGGCGGGCAGGCGGTGCCGCCGCTCCTCGACGTCGGTACCCCGGAAATCCGGCCGGTCCATGTGCGCGTACCCCTGTCCGTACTCCGTGGCCATCGATGCCGTCCGTTTCTAGGTCTGCGTCTGCGTCTGCGTCTGCGTCCGCGGTTCTCTGTGCCGCTGTGCCGCTGTGCCGCTGTGCCGCTGTGCGGCTGTGCGGCTGCGCGGCTTTCGGCCGTGCCTGTTTGCCGTGGTTCCAGAATCGCTGTCGCGACGGCTCCGGACCATGGAGTACGTCGGCCTCTTCGGCCGGGGGTTTTCCCTACCTCCGGGCCCGGCTCCAGGTTCGGCTCCGGGCCCGGCTCCAGGTTCGGCTCCGGGCCCGGCTCCAGGTTCGGTTCCAGGTTCGGCTTCAGACCCGGCGCGAGCCGTCCGCCGGGCGGTCGCGCCACGGCAGCTCCGCCGTGACGGTCGTCGGACCGCCCACCGGCGAGTCGATCACGAAGAGCCCGTCCACCGCGCCGAGCCGGTCCGCGAGCCCCGCCATGCCCGTACCGCCGTCGAGCCGCGCCCCGCCGCGCCCGTCGTCCCACACCTGAATGAGCAGCCGGTCCTCGGCCCGCCAGACGTCGACGCTCGCGGACTTGGCGCCGCTGTGCTTGCTGACGTTCTGCAGGAGTTCGGAGACCGTGAAGTACGCGATGCCCTCGATGGCGGCCGCGGGGCGCGCGGGCAGGTCGGCGGTGACCTTCACCGGCACCGTGCAGCGCGACGAGACCGAAGAGAGGGCGGCGTTCAGACCGCGATCGGTGAGGACGGCGGGGTGGATGCCGCGGGCCAGGTCGCGCAGCTCCTGCAGAGCCAGCTTCACCTCGCCGTGCGCCTCGTCGACCATCGAGGCCGCGGCGTCGGGGTCCTCGAGGAGCTTCTCCTTGGCGAGGCCGAGCCCCATGGCGAGGGCGACCAGGCGGGCCTGCGCGCCGTCGTGCAGATCGCGTTCGATGCGGCGCAGATCGGCGGCGGCGGTGTCCACGACCACCCCGCGGTCGGACTCCAGTTCGGCGATCCGCTGCTCCAACTCGTCGGAGGGCGAGAGCAGCCCGCGCACCATCGCCCGGTCGGCGTTGGCGAGGAGACGCGCGATGAAGGGCAGCACCGGCCAGAGCACGAAGAGGCCGGTGGCCATGACGGCGAAGGTGAGCACGCCCCAGGGCAGCCGGATGAAGCAATACAGCATGGTGCGCCAGCCCACCGGGTCCTTCACGCTCGCCCACACCCGGCCGAGGATGCCCTGCCCGCGATACCCCGGCATCGGACTCGGCTCGTCCACGTGCACGCCGAGCATTTTCCTGGCCCGCTCCCGCTCGAACTTGCCGAGCAGGCGCGCGCCGAGCAGCCCCGCCGCGAGCAGCGGCAGACCGATCACCGTCACCGTCAGGCCGATGCCCAGGGCGAACACGATCACCGCGTAAAAGAAACCGATGATTCCGGCCGGGAGGTTCGCCAGGAGGTGCGCGATCTCCTTCCAGGTGTGCCGGTCGTACGCGAATCGCGCGGGTGGCGGCCGGTCGTCGTGCTGGGGCGTGGTGCGTGCGGTCATACGCGCTAGGGTGCCCGGCCCGCCGCCGCGGCGCCATGAGGGCGGCCGCCCGGGGGCCCGGGGGATAACCCCACCCCGCTGTACTCCGCCGTACTCCGCCGTACTCCGCTGTCCGAAGCGTGACGCCGTGCCCTGACGGATGCGTGACGCTCTGCTTACCGAACCTTTAGCAGGCCCTAGACTCCCGTGCGTACAGATCGTCGAACGGGTCAGGTCGAGGACGGTCAGTGAGTGAGTCAGGGAGTGAGGGGCTGACGTGCACGTGACGAACGTCGCGGCAAGCTACTACCAGTCGTACTCCGTCGTCGGACTGCTCGCCGTCGTGGGCGTGCTGTTCGTCGCCGTGGCCTTCGGCGCGGGGCGGCTGCTCCGCCCGGTGGTGCCCACCCCGGAGAAACTCCTGACATACGAGTGCGGCGTCGACCCGGTCGGCGAAGGCTGGGCCCACACCCAGGTCCGCTACTACGTCTACGCGTTCCTCTACGTGATCTTCGCCGTCGACTCGATCTTCCTCTTCCCCTGGGCGACGGTGTTCGCCGCGCCCGGCTACGGCGCGACGACGCTCGTGGAGATGTTCATCTTCCTCGGCTTCCTCACCGTGGGCCTGCTGTACGCATACAAGAAGGGCGTCCTGACGTGGACGTGACCCCGGACACCCACACCCACACCAATGGGCAGCCGCAGTCCCAGCCGCAGTCCCAGCCGCAGTCCCAGCCGCAGTCCCGGCCGGAGCCCGTGCTGCTCCCCGAGCCGAAGAGGCTGGGCGCGCTCGCCCGTCTCGCCCCCGAACCGATGAAGGTGGTCCTCAACTGGGGCCGCCGGTACTCGCTCTGGGTCTTCAACTTCGGACTCGCCTGCTGCGCCATCGAGTTCATCGCCGCCTCCATGGCGCGCCACGACTTCATCCGGCTCGGCGTCATCCCGTTCGCGCCGGGACCGCGCCAGGCCGACCTGATGGTCGTGTCCGGCACGGTCACGGACAAGATGGCGCCCGCGGTCAAGCGGCTGTACGAGCAGATGCCCGAGCCGAAGTACGTCATCTCGTTCGGCGCCTGCTCCAACTGCGGCGGCCCGTACTGGGACTCGTACTCGGTGACCAAGGGCGTCGACCAGATCATCCCCGTCGACGTGTACGTCCCCGGCTGCCCGCCCCGCCCCGAAGCCCTCCTCCAGGGGATCCTCAAGCTCCAGGAGAAGATCGCGCACGAGTCGCTGGGGGAGCGGTACGGGAACGGTGGCGGCAACGGCAACGGTGCGCGGCCTTCCGCGGCGGCGCTGCGGAGCGGGTTGGTACAGGCGCCGACGGTCGAGAAGGAGGGGGACCGGTGACCGGCTGGCTGCCGAGCCCCGTGGAGGAGCTCTTCGGCGCCGAGGCGACGGCCGAGGAGTCGTACGACGTACTCACCGTCGACGTCCCGCCCACATCGTGGATCACCGCTCTCGAAACCGCCCGCACCACGCTGACCTGCACGTACTTCGACTGGCTGAGCGCGGTCGACGAGCCGGGCACGGGATTTCGGATCTGCGCCCACGTCGTGGCGCTCTCCCCGGTACGCCGCCTCCTGCTCCGTACGACGGTCGCGCACGACGCCCCGGTGCTGGCCTCCGCGGTCGACGTCTACGCGGGCGCGGGCTGGCACGAACGCGAGACGCACGAGATGTTCGGCGTGACGTTCGACGGCCACCCCGGCCTGACCCCGCTGCTCCTCCCCGAGAACTTCGAGGGTCACCCGCTGCGCAAGGACTTCGTGCTGGCGGCCCGCGTGGCGAAGGCGTGGCCCGGCGCCAAGGAGCCGGGGGAGTCCGAGCACGGCGGGCCCAAGCGCCGCCAGATGCTGCCGCCCGGCGTGCCCGACCCCAACGAGTGGGGCCCTCTGAAGGGCCAGCTCCCCGCGGCCCCGGCCCGCCCGGCCCGCGGCGCGGCCCGCGCGGCGGCAGCTGCGTCGGCATCGGCTTCAACTTCGGCATCCGGCGAACGCCCGGCCCGCCGCACGCGCACAGCGGGTCAAGGCTCGGCGAGCCAGACGGCGGAGGCCCCGGCTGCGGGGGCGCAGGCCCCCACCGGTCAGCCCGCAGAGACGCAGCAACCGGAAACGCAGCAACCAGAGACGCGGCAACCGGAGGCGGCGGCACCGGCGCGTCCCCCACGGCGCTCGCGCAGCGTGAGCCAGGGCTCGGCGTCGCAGCGCGGCACGACGGAACCGCCGTCACAGGACACCGCGCCCGCCACGAAGCCGCAACCACAACCGGAACCGGAACCGGAACCGGCGGAGCCCACACCCCCCGCCAAGCCCCAGCCCGACACCACCCAGCCCGACACCACCCAGCCGAGCACCACCCAGCCGAGCGCCCCCCAGCCGGAGTCGGCAGCCCCAAGCAGCTCTGACGCCCCTTGGCACCACGCCCGCCCTGCGTTCGACAACGCCCCGGAGCAGCAGCAGCCGCCGCAGCAGCCGCAGCCGCAGCGGCCTCCCTCTGCCGACGACCCCGCGCCCGAGGCCGCCCCCGCGCCCGCACCCGACCCCAAGCCCACCCACGACGGCGAACGCCCAGGAGGCACCGAGTGAACGACGCCCTCGACGTCGCCCTGCGCCTCGTCATCGTCTTCGCGGTGTTCCTGGTCCTGCCCCTCGTCATCGGCCAGACCGAGCACAAGGTGATGGCCCACATGCAGGGCCGCCTCGGCCCCATGCACGCGGGCGGCTTCCACGGCTGGGCCCAACTCGTCGCCGACGGCGTGAAGTTCGCCCAGAAGGAAGACGTCGTCCCGGCCGAGGCCGACCGCCGTATCTTCCAGCTGGCCCCCGCGGTCGCCCTCCTGCCCTACCTCCTCGTACTCATCGCCATCCCGATCGGCCCGGACGAGGGCGCGGTCGGCGAGGTCGTCGACGCGGGCATCTTCTTCGTGCTCGCGGTGATGGGCGTCGGCGTACTCGGCTCGCTCATGGCGGGCTGGGCCAGCGCCAACAAGTTCTCCCTCCTCGGCGGCCTGCGCACCGCCGCCCAGCTCCTCGCGTACGAACTCCCGATGCTGCTCGCCGCCGCCTCGGTCGCGATGGCCTCGGGCACGGTCTCGCTGCCCGGCATCGTCGACGCCTTCGAGTGGTGGTGGCTGCCCTGGCAGATCGTCGGCGCGCTCGTGTTCTTCATCGCGGGCCTCGCCGAACTCCAGCGCCCGCCCTTCGACATGCCGGTCGCCGACTCCGAGATCATCTTCGGCGCCTACACCGAGTACACGGGCCTGCGCTTCGCCCTCTTCCTCCTCGCCGAGTACGCCGGGATCGTCGTCCTGTGCGGCCTGACCACCGTCCTGTTCCTGGGCGGCTGGCACGGCCCGTGGGGCGCCGACGGCCTCGGCTGGGTCTGGACCCTGCTCAAGACGGCCGTCCTGGCCTTCGTGGTCATCTGGCTGCGCGTGTCCTACCCCCGTCTCCGCGAGGACCAGCTCCAGAAGCTCTCCTGGACCCTCCTCGTCCCGCTCGCCCTCGCGCAGATCGCGCTCACCGGAATCGTGAAGGTGGCGATCAACTGATGGCTGCGTCCCTCCCGCCCACCACCCGGCCCCGGATTCCCGGCAGCGGCCTCGCCAAGGGCCTCGCCGTCACCCTCCGCACCATGACGAAGAAAACCGTCACCGAGCAGTACCCGGAGCACCAGCCCGAACTCCCGCCCCGCACCCGTGGCGTCATCGGCCTCTTCGAGGAGAACTGCACGGTCTGCATGCTGTGCGCCCGTGAGTGCCCGGACTGGTGCATCTACATCGACTCCCACAAGGAGACGGTCCCGCCCGCCGCCCCCGGTGGCCGCGAGCGCAGCCGCAACGTCCTCGACCGTTTCGCCATCGACTTCGCCCTCTGCATGTACTGCGGTATCTGCATCGAGGTCTGCCCCTTCGACGCGCTCTTCTGGTCCCCGGAGTTCGAGTACGCCGAGACCGACATCCACGAACTCACCCACGAGCGCGACAAACTCCGCGAGTGGATGTGGACGGTCCCGGCCCCGCCCGCCCTGGACCCGGGCGCCGAGGACCCGAAGGAACTCGCCGCCGCCCGCAAGTCCGCGGAGAAACTGGCCGCCGCCCAAGAGACGCCCGCCCCCGGACCCGAGGGGGACGCGTGACGTTCGCAGCAGCCGCCACATCGGCAGCGCAGGCCGCCACTTCGGCAGCGCAGGCCGCCACTTCGGCAGCGCAGGCCGCCACTTCGGCAGCGCAGGCCGCCACTTCGGCAGCGCAGGCCACTACGTCGGCAGCGCAGGCCACCGCCGCCACGGCCGCCGAGAGCCACGGCTTCCTGTCGCCGACCGGCGTCGAGATCGCCTTCATCCTCGTCGGACTCGTCACGCTCGGCGCGGCGGTCATCTCGGTCACCACCAAGCAGTTGGTGCACGCCGCGCTGTGGCTGGTGGTGGCGCTCGGCGGGCTCGCCGTCGAGTACCTCCTCCTGACCGCCGAGTTCATCGCCTGGGTACAGGTCCTCATCTACGTCGGTTCCGTGGTCGTCCTCCTCCTCTTCGGACTGATGCTCACCCGGGCGCCCATCGGCCGCTCCCCGGACGCCGATTCGCGCAACCGCCCCGTCGCGCTCGCGGTGGCCCTCACCGCTGCCGCCGCCCTGGTCTGGGTCGTCGTGGACGCGTTCCGCACCACGGTGATCGACCTGGACGGCGCCGCCCAGGGTTCCACCGACGTGACCGGATCGATCCTCTTCCGGCACTGGGTGCTCCCCTTCGAGGCGCTCTCCGTCCTCCTCCTCGCCGCCCTCGTCGGCGCGATCGTCCTGTCCCGCAAGAACGCCGCGAACGCCGCGTCGGATGCTCGCGCCACGGACCGTGAGGAGAACAGCTGATGCACCTCCACCTCGCCTATCCCACCGTCCTCGCCGCCCTCCTCTTCTGCGTCGGCTTGTACGGCGTGCTCGCCCGGCGCAACGCGATCCTGGTCCTGATGTCCGTCGAGCTCATGCTCAACGCCGTCAACCTCAACCTGGTCGCCTTCGACGTCTGGCTCCGCGACTCCCTCCACGCCGGTCAGGCCCTGACCCTCTTCACCATCGCCATCGCCGCCGCCGAGATCGGCATCGGCCTCGCGATCGTCCTGGCCGTCTACCGCAACCGCGGCAGCTCCGCCGTCGACGACCTCCGCGACACCGCCGAGGGCCCCGACGAGGGCCCCGACGACCCCGATGGCACCGATGAACAGGCCGCACCGGCGCAGAAGGCTGAGGCCACCGCGTGACCACGACCACCCTCGCCGTCCTCGTCCCCCTCCTTCCCTTCCTCGGCGCCGCCGCCGGCCTGCTGCTCGGCCGCCGGGTCCCCGCCCTCGTACGGCCCCTCGCGGTGCTGCCCACGCTGACGGCCCTGCTGCTCGCCGCGCTCGTGGCCGTCCGCCAGGGCGGCGGCACCGGCGGCGGGCACGCCTCCCTCGACGCCGCCACCGAGCTCACCCCGACCGGCTCGGTCCCCATCGAACTCGCCCTGCACGTCGACGGCTTCGCCGCCCTCGTCGCCGTCCTGGTCGGCGTCGTCGCCTCGTGCGTGCAGATCTACTCGACCGGCTACCTCCGCGAGGACCCCCGCTACCCCTCGTACGCCGCGCTCGTCTCCCTCTTCACCTCCGCGATGCTGCTCGTCGTCTACTCCGGCGACCTGATGGTGCTCCTGGTCGGCTGGGAGATCATGGGCATCTGCTCGTACTTCCTCGTCGGCCACTACTGGGAGACGCCCGAAGCGCGCGCCGCCTCCCTCAAGGCCTTCCTGGTCACCAAGCTCGGCGACGTCCCCTTCCTGATCGGCCTGTTCGCGCTCGCCGCGGACACCGGCTCCTTCCGCGTCACGACGATCCTCGCGAGCGTCGCGGACGGCGACCTCGACCACCCCACGCTGATCGCCCTGCTACTGCTCGCGGGCGTGGCGGGCAAGTCCGCGCAGTTCCCGCTGCACACCTGGCTGCCCGACGCGATGGCGGGCCCCACACCCGTCTCCGCGCTGATCCACGCCGCGACGATGGTCGCCGCCGGTGTCTACTTCGTGGCCCGGCTCCTCCCCGTCTTCGCCGCCTCCGCTGCCGCCCTGGTCGTCCTCGCCGTCATGGCCGCCGTGACGATGGCCGGCTCGGCCCTCGCCGCGCTCGCCCAGGACGACATCAAGCGCGTCCTCGCGTACTCGACGATCGGTCAGCTCGGCTACATGACCGGCGCCCTCGCCGTCGGCGACCACGGCGCCGCCGTCTTCCACCTCCTGTCGCACGGCGCCTTCAAGGCGCTGCTGTTCCTCGGGGCGGGCGTGATCATCCACGCCGCCGGCACCAACTCGCTGGCTGCCATGTCCCGGATGAAGGGCCTGCGCGACCGCATCCCCGACGCCTACTGGACGATGACCGTGGCGCTCCTCGCGCTCGCCGCGATCCCGCCGTTCAGCGGCTTCTTCTCCAAGGAGGCGGTGCTCGGCGCCGCCGAGCACGCGGCCACGGGCCATGCCGAGTCCGCGCCCACCGCGGCAGGCTGGATCGTCCTCGTCGCCGGTCTGCTCACCGCCCTCCTCACCGCCGCGTACGCGACGCGCCTGTGGCTGCTCGCCTTCCACGGAACGGGCGCCGAGGCCCCCGACCACGGGAAGCAGCCGGTCACCATGACGGCCGTGCTGTGGGTGCTCGTCGTCCCCTCCCTTGCCTTCGGCCTCTCCGTCGGCGTCCTGCCGGACTGGTTCGACGGCCGCGAACTCACCCCGACGCTCACGACCTCCGTCCTCGGCACCGGCTTCGCCCTGGTCGGCGCCCTCGTCACATACGGCGCGTGGCGGCACACCTCGGCGCTCGCCGCCCGTGTCCCGATGGGCGCGGTCGCCGCGAACCCGGAGGGCGACGGCGGTCTCGTCGAGGCGGAGGCCATCGCCACCCACGCCCCCGCGTACGGGGACGTGGCGTCGGCCCCGGACCCGGCAGACCCCGGCCGTCTGCTGCTCGGACCGCTGCACCGGCACGCCGCCGTCGGCTTCCGCCTCGACGCCGTCTACGCCGCCCTGTTCGTGCGCCCCGTGCGGGCCGCCGCGAGCCTCGTCCGCTTCCTTGACCGCGAGGTCGTCGAGACGTACGTGCGCGGCGCGGGCACGGCGCCCCGCTGGCTGGGCGCGGCCGTCCGACGCGCGCAGACCGGCAATGTCCAGACCTACCTGAGCGCGCTGCTCGCCGGCACGGTCGTCCTGGCCGTCGCCGCCGTCCTCGTCGCCACCGCCGGAGCGTGAGCAGCCGTGATCGGTATCAGTGAGTCCGTGATGCAGTTTCTTCTGGCGTTGATCGTCGTGGGGCCGCTCATCGGCGCCGTGGCCGCTCTCCTGCCCGCCCCGCCCGGACTGAAGGGGAAGTCGCCCGACCAGGCCGTGCTCCGCCACGGCGTGGTCGTGACCGGCGCGATCCTCGTCGCGGCGGTCGTCCTCGCGCTCGGCTTCGACCACGACCAGCCGTCGAAGATGCAGGCCACGACGGATATCAGCTGGATCCCCGCACTCGACGTGCGCATCCACCTCGGCACCGACGGCATCTCGCTCCCCCTTCTGGTCCTGACCGCGCTGCTGACCTTCCTCTGCGCGCTCTACAGCTACTTCAAAATGCCGTCGGGCCCGTCCCCCAAGGCATTCGTCGCACTGATCCTCGTTCTCGAGTCCGGCACCCTCGCGACCTTCGCCGTCCTCGATCTGCTGCTGTTCTTCCTGGCGTTCGAGATGGTGCTCATCCCGATGTACTTCCTCATCGCCCGCTGGGGCGGCGCCCAACGCACGCAGGCGGCCTGGAAGTTCATCCTCTACACGCTGCTCGGCTCCGTCGTGATGCTGCTCGGCCTCCTCCTGATCGGGCTCAAGTCCGACACTTTTGACATGGTGGCACTCGCCACTGACAACGGCCGGGGCCTGACCACATCCGTGCAGGTCATCGCCGTTCTGGCGATCGGGATCGGGCTCGCGGTCAAGACGCCGATGTGGCCGCTGCACAGCTGGCTGCCGGACGCCCACACCGCCGCGCCGACCGTCGGCTCGGTGCTGCTGGCCGGCGTCATGCTGAAGATGGGTACGTACGGGTTCGTCCGGATCATCCTCCCCGTCGCGCCCGACGGGATGCGGGAGTTCGCGCCGTACCTCGCCGCCTTCGCCGTCGTCGGCATCATCTACGGCTCCCTGGCCTGCCTCGCGCTGGCCAAGCAGGGCGCGAAGGGCGACCTCAAGCGCCTCATCGCCTACTCGTCGGTCGGCCACATGGGCTTCGTCCTGCTCGGCATCTCGACGATGAGCCCGACCGGCGTGAACGGCGCACTGTTCGCCAACATCGCCCACGGCCTCATCACCGGCCTGCTGTTCTTCCTCGTCGGCGCGCTCAAGGACCGCACCGGCACCACCGACCTCGACTCCCTCGCGCAGGAGTCCGGCGCGGCGCTCTACGGCAAGGCCCCGCGCCTCGGCGGCCTCCTCGCCTTCGGCGCCGTCGCCTCGCTCGGGCTGCCCGGCCTCGCCGGTTTCTGGGGCGAAATGCTCGCCCTGTTCGGCGCGTTCGAACCCGCCGACGACCTGAGCCGCCCCGCCTTCCTCACCTTCATGGCGATCGCGGCCTTCGGCACCCTGCTCACCGCCGCGTACATGCTCATCGTCGTACGCCGCGTCTGCATGGGCCCGATGCCGCAGGCCGCGACCGACGAACCCGCGCCCAAGGCGGTCGCCGACGTCCACGGCTACGAGTTCGCCGCCTGGACCCCGCTCGTCGCCCTCACCGTCCTCGCCGGACTCTGGCCCGCGGCTCTCCTCGGCCTGACCGACCCGGCCGTGCAGAAGCTCCTCACTGGAGGCAAGTCGTGACCGTGGCCGCCGAAAGCGCCGAAAGCGCGGCAAACCTGGTCCAGTCCGTCGACTGGCTCGCGATCGCGCCGCCGACCGTCGTGGCGGTCGTCGGCCTCGTCGTGCTCGTCGCCGACCTCTTCGTAGGAGCCGGAAAAAAGGCGGTCCTCGGCTGGATCTCCGTAGCGGGCCTGGCCGCGGCCGCGCTCTCGCTGCTGCCCCTCCTGGACGACGACCGCTCGACCTTCTGCCTGACCGGCGGAGGCACGCACGCGTGCAGCTACACCGCCGACCGCTTCACCCTCGTCATCCAGCTCCTGGTCCTCGGCGGCGCTCTGCTCGCCGCCCTGCTCTCCATGAGCACGCTCAAGGACTCCGGGGACGAACTGCCCGCGGGGGAGTACTGGTTCCTACTGCTCTCCTCCGCGGCGGGCGCCGCCCTGCTGCCCGCCTCGCGCGACCTCGCGACGCTGATCGTCGCCCTGGAGGTCGCGTCCCTGCCGGCGTTCGCACTCGTCGGCCTGAAGCGCGGCGACAAGCGCTCCTCCGAAGCGGCCCTGAAGTTCTTCCTCTCCTCCGTCACCGCGACCGCGGTGACCCTCATGGGCGTCAGCTTCGTGTACGCGGCGACCGGCACCCTGCACCTGACCGAGATCGCCACCGAGCTCCGGAACGTCGACGGCCAACTGCACACCCTCGCCCAGACCGGCGTCGCCCTCACCCTCGTCGGGTTCGCCTTCAAAGTGGCGGCCGTCCCGTTCCACTTCTGGGTACCCGACACCTACGTAGGCGCGCCGCTCCCGGTCGCGGCTTACCTCTCCGTCGTCGGCAAGGCCGTCGGTTTCACCGGCCTCATCCTCGTCACCGTCGTCGCCTTCCCCTCGTACGCGGACGTCTGGGGCCCGGCACTCGCCGTTCTCGCCGCGCTCACCATGACCGCGGGCAACGTAGCGGCCCTGCGGCAGCGGACCACGCGCGCGTACAGCGCGGTCCGCCTCCTCGCCTGGTCCTCGGTCGGTCAGGCCGGCTACCTCCTGGTGCCGATCGCCGCGGCCGGCTACGCCGACAACGAGGCCGCAGCCGAGAAGGCCGTCGGCTCCACCGTCGCGTACGCCCTGATGTACGCGGCCGTGAACCTCGGAGCCTTCGCCGTGGCGGCCCTCGTCGGCCGCACCCGGCGCCGCAACCGCGTCAGCGACTACCGCGGCCTGTACGCCCGCAGCCCGCTGGCCGCGCTCGTCCTGGGCTTCTTCCTGCTCTGCCTCGCCGGCCTGCCGCCCGGCATCATCGGCCTCTTCGCGAAGGTCACGGTCTTCTCGGCCGCGGTCGACGCGGGCCTCGGCTGGCTCGCCGTGGTGATGGCCGTGAACGTAGTGATCGCCCTCTACTACTACCTGCAGTGGACCGCGCTCCTGTTCCGCGCCCCCGAGGGCGAGCCGGTCCGGCACCGGGTGCCGGCCCCGCTCACCGTGGCCATCGCGCTGACGGCGGTCCTCGGCATCGCCCTCTCCGGAGCGCCCCAGCTGATCCTGCGCTTCTCGGACACCGGCCTGTTCTGACCCGGCGCCGGGGCCGTCACCCGCGCGGCCTACATCGCTCCTGCGTGCACAAGGGAACTAGTGCTCCCCGCCTGGCGTTGACCAGTACGGGAGGGTCCACTGAACAGTGGAAGCACCAGTCAGCAGAGGGTTCCCCCACGCACCACCAGGAGGGCGTACCGTGCACCGCCGGCACAACGGGTTGAAGACCGCCGTACTCCTCGGGGGACTGTCCGCGCTCATCCTTGTCATCGGCAGTTTCTTCGGGCGTACGGGCCTGATCGTCGCGCTGTTCGTGGCGCTCGGCACCAATGCGTACGCGTACTGGAACAGCGACAAGCTCGCCCTGCGCGCCATGCGTGCCCGCCCGGTGAGCGAGTTCGAGGCCCCCGAGCTGTACCGCATGGTCCGCGAGCTCTCCACCCAGGCCCGCCAGCCCATGCCACGCCTGTACATCTCGCCCACCGAGGCGCCGAACGCGTTCGCGACGGGCCGCAATCCGCGCAACGCGGCGGTGTGCTGCACCGACGGCATCCTGCGCCTCCTGGACGAGCGCGAACTGCGCGGGGTCATCGGCCATGAGCTCAGCCATGTCTACAACCGCGACATCCTGATCTCGTCGGTCGCGGGCGCCTTGGCCTCCGTGATCATGTTCCTGGTCAACTTCGCCTGGCTGATCCCGGTCGGCCGGTCGAACGACAACGAGGGCCCCGGCATCTTCGGCATGCTCCTGATCATGCTGCTCGGCCCGCTCGCGGCGTCCATCATCCAGCTCGCGATCAGCCGCTCCAGGGAGTACGAGGCCGACGCGTCCGGCGCACAACTCACCGGCGACCCCCTGGCTCTGGCGAGCGCCCTGCGTAAACTCGACGCAGGGACGAAGCAGTTGCCGCTGCCGCCCGAGCCCCGTCTCGAGACGGCAAGTCACATGATGATTGCGAACCCTTTCCGCCCGGGGCAGGGCATGTCCAAGATGTTCTCCACGCATCCGCCGATGGCGGAGCGCATTGCCCGACTCGAGCAGATGGCAGGTCGCCACCAGTGAAGACAATCCTGAACGTCATATGGCTCGTCCTCTGCGGCTTCTGGATGTTCCTTGCCTACCTGGTCGCGGGCGCGCTGCTCTGCGTCACGATCATCGGCATCCCATTCGGCCTGGCCAGCTTCCGCATCGGCCGCTATGCCCTGTGGCCCTTCGGCTATACGACGGTCGAGCGCCGCGACGCGGGCGCCCCGTCCTGCCTCGGCAACATCCTGTGGCTCGTCCTCGCGGGCTGGTGGCTGGCGATCGGCCACATCGTCACGGGCTTCCTCCTGTGCGTCACGATCATCGGCATCCCCCTGGGCATCGCCAACTTCAAGCTGATCCCGGTCTCCCTGCTGCCCCTCGGCCGCGAGATCGTCCGCACGGACCAGCCGTTCGCCGCGCGCTACTGAAGACGCGGTTCAGCGCACCTGCGGGCAGGCGCGCCCGTACGCCCGGCACTTGTTCTCGAAGTCCGGCGGCAGCCAGCTCCCGCTCAGCAGACGGGGATGGGCGGGGAACGCGGCGTGCGCGGCGAGGACGAACATCAAAGAGGCCCAGAAGCTGTGGAGTTGCACCATTTGCCCTGAGCCGGTGTACATGTCTCGGTAGGAGCACTGGAAGACGCCGGGAGCGGTCAGGTCGGCCGCGTCGAGACCGCCCCATTCCAGGTCCAGCCGGCTCTGCGGATGCCCGAAATAGGCGCGCCGGTCGGTGACCGTCACCTCCCCCTGGCCATCGGCCACCCAGCGCGGCTGGGCATGCGTGGCCGCTTGGCGCCGACGAGCGGCATTGCCCAGCGCCGAACCGACCAGGCTGCCGATCACGAACGCGGGCCGCCCGACGGCAAGCGTCGTGTTGTGCGTGTAGGAGCCGTCGCCCAGGGCGCGCCAGGTGGAACGAGCGGCGGGCCCCACCGCCACGGGCAGTTCACCGGGCCCCAGGCGGGCCGTCGAGGGCACCGGCGGCCGGTCGCCGAGTCTGCCCCGCACGAGGTCGTCGACGACATGGCAGGTGTACAAGAGATGGTCGTCGAGCGGGGTCCAGGGAGCGGGCCCTCCTATCGGCGGCCACGCTGTGTACGCACCCTCACTCACAACCCACCCCGTTCGGCCGTCCCACATCGACGACCGACATCGTAGTGATCTTCGGTGCGCCAGGCCGACGGATCGTCGAAGCGGTCCGTGGGGGCGGCCCGGCCCTCGATTGTCAGTGCCGTGGTCCACCATGAATTCATGGCTGAGACAGAGCAGTTGATGGACCGAGTCGCCACCCGGGCGCGTGCCACCCGCCCCTGGGGGTGGGACTCCCTGCCCGCCCCGGTGGACGCGGAGACCCTGGCCCGGGCGGAGGACTCCCTGGGCTTTTGCCTGCCGCCCCTGCTCGCCGCGCTCTACACCCGCATAGGAGACGGCGGATTCGGCCCGGAGTACGGCTTGCTGCCCCTTCTCGAAGAGAAGTCCTCCGGGGGCGAGCCGGCCGTCGTCGAGAAGTACCGCACGATGCGCGAATCCGAATGGGGCTGGCCCGAGGGCGTGTTGCCGATATCCCACTGGGGCTGCGCGATGTACGCGTGCGTGGACTGCCGCACCGACGACGCCCAGGTCCTGCTCTTCGAGCCCAACGGCGGCGACCCGCGCCACGCGTGGTTCGTCGACTCCCCGGACCTCACGACGTGGCTCACGGCCTGGCTCGACGGCACGGGCTGGTACGCGGAGGACAACGACGACCCGGAGCTGCCGTTGTGGCAGGACGACCGCACGCGCGCGTAGCGCCTGGCCTGCGGTTCCCTTCGCTGTGTCGTACGCCGCACCCTGCGGATCACCGCAACCGCGCCCCCGCCCGGTGACGTCCTTCAGGACAACAGCGCACAAAGCTCACCGCGCGAGAGAGGTCAGGTCACCGCATGGGCATCATCAGCTGGATCGTTCTGGGTCTGCTGGCCGGAGCCGTCGCCAAACTGCTGCTGCCCGGCCGCGACCCGGGCAACTTCATCGGCACCACCGTCATCGGCATCGCGGGCGCCTTCATCGGCGGCTGGATCTCCGCCCGCTACCTGGACCGCCCGATCGCCAACCACTTCTACGACGGCGCCACCTGGGCGGCGGCCATCGGCGGCTCGCTCGTCCTGCTCATCGCCTATCGCATCCTTTTCGGCCACTCACGGCGCTGAGAGCCTGTCTTTGCACCCCCGTCGTCCCCACGATCTGCGGCCAGCAGCAAGGGCGGGCACCCCACACGGGGCGCCCGCCCTCCGCGGTCCGCGCGACAGCGATCTGCCTACCGGTAGTTGGCGAACTGCACCGCGAAGTCGAAGTCCTGCCCCTTGAGCAGCGCCTGAACGGCCTGCAGGTCGTCGCGGCTCTTCGAGCTGACCCGCAGCTCGTCGCCCTGGACCTGCGCCTTGACGCCCTTGGGGCCCTCATCGCGGATGATCTTGGCGACCTTCTTCGCGTTCTCCTGCGAGATGCCCTCTTCGATCGAGGCGAAGATCTTGTACTCCTTGCCGGACAGCTGGGGCTCGCCCGCGTCCAGCGACTTCAGCGAGATGCCGCGCTTGATCAGCTTGGACTGGAAGATGTCGAGGATCGCCTTGACCCGCTCCTCGCCGTTCGCCTCCATCAGGATCTTCTCGCCGGACCAGGCGATCGAGGCGCCCGTGCCCTTGAAGTCGTAGCGCTGCGAGATCTCCTTGGCGGCCTGGTTGAGCGCGTTGTCGACCTCCTGCCGCTCGACCTTCGAGACGATGTCGAAACTGGAGTCGGCCATGTCCTGTGGCTCCTTGTATCGGGGTATGCGTACTCAGCGGATACGGCCCTCTGGCGCCGGCCGCATCCGCAAAGCCTAGCCATCGCCCCCGCGCCGGGTGCCGATCAATCGGGTGGCGAAGCACCCCTGTGCATCAGGTATCGTTTACGTCGTTGCCACGGAGCGCCGCGAAAGCGGAGCGGGCAGCAAACCCGGCGGTGTGCCCGAGCGGCCAAAGGGAGCAGACTGTAAATCTGCCGGCTCAGCCTTCCCAGGTTCGAATCCTGGCGCCGCCACATGAAGGTAGACCCTCCCCGACTTGCGGAAACGCACATCGGGGAGGGTCTTTTCATGCTCCCGCGGAAGCCCCTCTCCATGGCTGCTTCCGGAGCCCTCTGTGTACAAAATGGGGCCCATGTCGTCCCGTCGCAGAAACTGCCCGGTGTGCCGCCGCGAGATCGCCGTCGTCGGCGGACGGTTCGCCCGCCACGATCCGCCGGGCCCGCGCGGCACCGGTGACCTGGTGTCGTGCCCGGGCTCCCGCAGCCAGGCCCAGCTGGGCGCCGCACAGCCCGCTCTGGACGGCTATGTCGTCCCGGACCACCCCGGCCAGCTCCCGCTGTTCTGAGCGGGCCCTGAGGGCCTCAGTTGCCCGCAACCGACTTGACCGCCACCGACACCGGCACGGAACCGCTGACCAGCTCCAGCGTCAGGCCCGCCGTCGCCGGCGTCTCCACGAGCTCCGCGAGCGCCGCGGCGACGTCGTCACGGGGGATCGGCCCGCGCCCGGTCGACGCCTCCAGGCGGACCAGGCCGGTGCCCGCGTCGTCCGTCAGCATCCCGGGGCGCAGGATCGTCCAGTCCAGGGTGTCGCGCGAGCGTACGTACGCGTCGGCCTCGCCCTTGGCCCGCAGATAGGCGTCGAAGATCTCGTCGCCCTGGTGGCCGGGGTCCGCGCCCATCGACGACACGACGATGTGGCGCCGCACGCCGGCCCTTTCCGCCGCGTCCGCGAACAGCACGGCCGCGCCGCGGTCCACGGTGCCCTTGCGGTCGACGCCGCTGCCCGGCCCCGCACCCGCCGCGAAGACGGCCGCGTCGGCGCCGCGCAGATGCCCGGCGACCTCGTCGACCGACGCCGACTCCAGGTCGCACAGGACCGGTTCGGCACCCGCGTCGCGCAGGTCGGCCTCCTGCCCGGAGTTGCGGATCAGCCCCGCGACTTCGTCACCGCGCGCGGCGAGCAGACGCTCCAGCCGCAGCGCGATCTGACCATGACCACCAGCGATGACAATGCGCATACCTCCGACCGTACGACAGGGCGGACGAGAGTGCTCAACACACGCGCGGCGCCCAGGAGATCCAGCGCGATGCACACACGCGTGGAGGGTCGTTACGAGCCGAGAGGCCGCCCTCCATCCATGCGCACGTCCGGGAGCCCTGGGCAGCTGGCCGAAAATCTCAGGCCGGCGGATCGTCACCCTTCGGCGGCCCCGGCGCCGTGTTCGTCGACCGTCCCTGCCGTGGCAGGTCCAGCGCCACCGCGGCGGCGGAGTCGCAGTACTCGCGCACCGCGCTGGTCCGCGCCACGACGCGCCCCCGGTGCACCACGATCCGGCTGTACGCGAGCGACAGCGCCCCCGCGAGCCGGTCGCCGCGCACGGCGAGCAGCTCGGCGGGGAAGCCCGCCTCCACCCGAACTTCCGCAAAGCCCATGGCCGCCCGCGCCGCCCCGCTCACCGCGCCGTAGGCGCCCTCGGGCCGCAGCCCGCAGCGCGAGGCCAGCAGGTACGCGGCCTCCAGCGGATCCCCGCGCCCGACCGGATTCGACACGTCCCGCATCGCCCCGCTGCCCGCGGCGACCCGCACCCCCGCCGCCCGCAGCAGCCGCACGGGCGCCGCCCCGCGCCGCTCCGTGCTCCCACAGCCGCCCTGCGGCAGGCAGACCACCGTCACGGCGGCCGCCGCGAGCTGCTCCGCGGTGCGCGAGGCCACGTCCGCGGGCAGCCGCCCGAGCCCGCCGCACGGCCCGACCGCCACGCCCGCCCGCAGCCCCCCGGCCATCGCCGCGAGACGGCCGAGCCGCGCCGGATCGTCACCGTCCGTGTGCAGGTCGACGGGGCACCCGTGCTCCGCGGCGATCTCCAGGACCGCCTCCGCGTACCCCGTCGGATCGGGGTCGAGATCAGGACAACCGCCCACTACGGAGGCGCCCATTTTCACCGCGTCCCGCAGCATCGCGAGCCCGTCGGCGCCCGCGATCCCGGTCAGCAGCCGCGGCACGGCGACGGCCGTGAGGTCCACCAGGCCCCGCAGCGAGCGCCGCGCCTGCAGCACCGCCTCCATCGGGCCGAGCCCCTGGACGTCGCCGATCCGCACGTGCGAGCGCAGCGCCGTGGCGCCGTGCCCGAGTTGCAGCAGCGCCGCTTCAGTGGCCCTGCGCTGCACGTCAGGGATGTCGTACGAGACCGGCCCCGGCGTGTCCGCCGACAGCGCCGTGTCGCTGTGCGCGTGCGGCTCCGCCGCCGCGGGCAGCAGGAGGTACCCGGAGAGGTCCACGCGTGCGGCGTGCGTGCTCAGGCTGCCCGCGGTACCGACCGCCTCGATGCGCCCGCCGCCGAGCCGGACGTCCACGGTCCGGCCGTCGGTGAGCCGGGCGCCGCAGAGCAGCAGGGCTCCGGAGTCGTCGGCGGGGCCGGAACCCGAGGGTCCGGAGGCGCCCGAGGAGTGGGGTTGCTGCGGCTGGCTGTCGGGCATCGCGCTCCTGGGGCTCGGGGGCGGCTGCAGTCGTCGAGGCGTCAAGATCACGCAGCGTGTGCCGAGCCTAGGACGGCGAAAGGCCTGCTTCGAGGAGGAGCGGAATAGTCGTACCGGTGTGGTGCGAGTGCACTGGTGGGGCGCTCACAGACCTCTGAGGCGGGGCTTCCGATGCCCTTGGGCGGCCCCGGCGAAACGGATTTGGGCGATCGGCGACCAACCGTGTAATGTCTTCATCGCTCGCCCCAATAGCTCAGTCGGTAGAGCGTCTCCATGGTAAGGAGAAGGTCTGCGGTTCGATTCCGCATTGGGGCTCTGATGTCGAGTGATCCTCGCTTTCGAGCGGGGAGATCCCGGCATCGCAGCGGTGTAGCTCAGTCGGTAGAGCAAGCGGCTCATAATCGCTGTGTCACCGGTTCAAGTCCGGTCACCGCTACTAAACGGTAGCCGATTGTGGGGTCGGTCCTTCGATCGGCTACTCTTTTATGCGTTCATCCGTCCATCCGTCCGTCAAGGAGCACTCACGTGGCTGCCACCGACGTCCGCCCGAAGATCACGCTGGCCTGCGTGGAGTGCAAGGAGCGGAACTACATCACCAAGAAGAACCGGCGTAATGACCCGGACCGTCTTGAGATGAAGAAGCACTGCCCGCGCTGCAACGCGCACACTGCGCACCGCGAAACGCGCTAAACACAGGCTCGTACACGAGGCCGTCCCCGTTTGTTGGGGGCGGCCTCGTGTCGTTTTGATCAGTCAGCCGTGATCAGTCAACTGTGATCAATCAACCGCAGGAGGTTCCGGGCCATGGCGCTCGACCAGTCCTTCGTGGGGCGGTCCTATCCCCCCACTGATCCTTATGAGGTCGGCCGGGAGAAGATCCGCGAGTTCGCCGTGGCGGTGGGGGACACCAATCCCGCGTACACCGACACGGAGGCCGCGAAGGCGCTCGGTCACCCGGACGTGATCGCGCCGCCGACCTTTGTGTTTGCGATCACATTTGAGGCTGCGGGTCTGGTCGTCGAGGATCCGCAACTGGGGCTCGACTACAGCCGCGTCGTGCACGGCGACCAGAAGTTCGCCTACACCCGCCCGGTGCGCGCGGGCGACCGGCTGACGGTCACCTCGACCATCGAGTCGGTCAAGTCCCTCGCGGGCAACGACATCCTGGACATCCGCGGCGAGGTCCACGACGAGGCGGGCGAGCATGTCGTGACCGCCTGGACCAAGCTCGTCTCGCGTGCTGCGGAGCCCGCGGCGAAGGAGGCCTGAGGCGATGACGGCGAAGATTTCTTACGACGACGTCGAGGTCGGCACCGAGCTGCCTGCGCAGAGCTTCCCGGTGACGCGCGCCACACTCGTGCGGTACGCGGGCGCTTCCGGGGACTTCAACCCGATTCACTGGAACGAGAAGTTCGCGGTCGAGGTCGGCCTGCCCGACGTCATCGCGCACGGCATGTTCACCATGGCCGAGGCGATCCGTGTCGTGACCGACTGGCTGGGCGACCCGGGGGCGATCGCCGAGTACGGCGTGCGCTTCACCAAGCCCGTCGTCGTCCCGAACGACGACAAGGGCGCCACGATCGAGGTCACGGCCAAGGTCGCGGCCAAGCTTGACGACCGCCGCGTGCGGGTCGACCTTCTTGCGAAGAGCGGGGACCAGAAGGTCCTCGGCATGTCGCGGGCAGTCGTGCGGCTGGCCTGAACCGTCAGTACTACGTAAGGGGCGCCCCCCATTGGGGGCGCCCCTTACGTAGTAGTGAGTCAGGCCCGAGGCCCTTGACCACTTAGTGATTGGCCACTAACTTACTCGCATGGTCAGGATGAGCGCAGACGAGCGACGCGAGAGCGTCGTCCGCGCGGCGATGATCGAGTTCGCCCGCGGCGGCTACAAGGGCACGTCCACTGAAGCCATCGCCAAGCGGGTGGGTGTCTCGCAGCCGTATCTCTTCCGGCTCTTCCCGGACAAGCGGGCCATGTTCCTCGCCGCCTCCGAGCGCTGCTGCCGGGAGACCACGGAGGTCTTCCGGGCCGCGGCCGAAGGGCTGGAGGCGGAAGAGGCCGAGTACGCCATGGGGCGGGCCTATCAGGCGCTCATCGCGGATGACCCCGACAAGCTGCTCATGCAGATGCAGATGTACGTCGCCGCGTCCGCCGCGGAGGCGGCCGGTGATCCGGAGTTCAGTGCGACGCTGCGGGCCGCCTGGATGGAGATGTACGACACAGTGCATCTCGCGCGGGGGGCCGGGGTCGACGAGACGACTGCGTTCCTGGCGTACGGGATGCTGATCAACGTCCTGGTGTCGTTGGGGTTCCAGCCCGACCACCGGGTGTGGACCGGCTTCTACGGGCCGGCTCAGCCCAAGCAATGAGGCGGGAGTCCTGCGTGTCACGGGGGTGCGCGCAGGGGTCCTGTTCGTCACGGGGGGTGCGTGTTTTTTTGTGCCCACGAAAGTTAGTCATCAATAACTAACCTCAGGGGAAGCGATGTCACAGCAGACAGCCCAGCGCGGGGGAGCGGCCTGGGCCCTCGTCATCACCAGCGTCGCCGGATTCATGGCGGCGCTCGACAATCTCGTCGTCACCACCGCCCTGCCGTCCATCAGGGAGGATCTCGGCGGTGCGCTGCACGACCTCGAATGGACGGTCAGCGCCTACACCCTCACCTTCGCCGTGCTGCTGATGTTCGGCGCGGCTCTGGGTGACCGGTTCGGCCGCAGGCGGCTCTTCATGGTCGGCCTCACGGTCTTCACCGGCGCCTCCGCCGCCGCGGCCCTGGCGCCCGGTCTGGACGCGCTGATCGCCGCACGCGCCGTGCAGGGTGTCGGCGCCGCGATCATGATGCCGCTCACGCTGACCCTGCTGACGGCCGCGGTGGCCCCGGCCAAGCGCGGTATGGCGTACGGCATATGGGGCGCCGTCAACGGACTCGCGGTCGCCAGCGGTCCGCTGATCGGCGGCAGTCTCACCGAGCACGTCTCCTGGCAGTGGATCTTCTGGCTGAACGTCCCGCTCGGCCTGGCCCTGCTGCCGCTCGCCCGTCTCCGCCTCGCCGAGTCCCACGCCCCCGGAGCGCGGCTCGACATCGCCGGCACCATCCTCGCCAGCGGCGGCCTCTTCGGCATCGTGTACGCCCTGGTGCGCGGCCCTCTCGACGGCTGGACCAGTGCCACCGTCCTCGTCAGCCTGATCGCGGGCATCGCCCTGCTCGGTGGCTTCATCCGGCACGGAATCCGCAGCACGGCGCCGATGCTGCCGATGCGCCTCTTCCGTAGTCGTGCGTTTTCCGGCATCAACGCCGCGAGCCTGCTGATGTTCCTCGGCATGTTCGGCTCGATCTTCCTGCTCAGCCAGTACATGCAGAACGTCCTCGGCTACTCGCCCACCGAGGCGGGACTGCGGATGCTGCCCTGGACCGGCATGCCCATGCTCGTCTCGCCGCTCGCGGGCTACCTCTCCGACCGCATCGGCGGCCGCCCGGTCGTCGCCGCCGGGCTCTTCCTGCAGGCCCTGGGCCTGGCCTGGTACGCCGTCGTGGTGGCGCCCGACGTGACGTACGGCGCACAGCTGCCCGCCCTGATCATCAGCGGCATCGGGATGGCCCTGTACTTCGCCCCGGCCGCCAACCTGGTCATGTCCAGCGTCCGCCCGCAGGAGCAGGGCATCGCCTCCGGCGCCAACAACGCGCTGCGCGAAGTGGGCGGCGCCCTCGGCATCGCCGTGATGTCGTCGATCTTCACGGCACAGGGCGGCTACGGCTCGGCAGGGAGCTTCGTGGACGGCCTGCGGCCCGCGCTGTGGGTGGGCGCAGCGACGGTGGGTCTCGCGGCGGTGGCGGCGCTGTTCATCCCGGCCCGCCGGGGGACGCCCGGAGGGTCCGAGGCGGCCGCTCCGAAGGCGCACGAGGACCTGATCTCCGTCTGAGCAGTCGTACGGGACCGGCCCTGCCCTGACCGGTGGGGCCGTTCTCGTACTCTTGAGCACGTGCAGGAACTCCACGATGCCCCGCTCGCCCCGCTGACCACCTTCCGGCTCGGCGGTCCCGCGACCCGTCTGATCACCGCGACGACCGACGCCGAGGTGATCGCCGCCGTCAGGGAGGCCGATGCCTCAGGGACTCCGCTGCTGCTCATCGGCGGTGGTTCGAACCTCGTCATCGGCGACAAGGGCTTCGACGGCACCGCCCTGCGGATCGCCACCCGCGGCTTCGAGCTCGACGGTACGAGGCTGGAGCTCGCGGCGGGCGAGACCTGGACGGACGCCGTGGCGCGGACCGTCGAGGCCGGTCTCGCGGGCGTCGAGTGCCTCGCTGGGATCCCCGGCTCCGCGGGTGCGACGCCGATCCAGAACGTGGGGGCGTACGGCCAGGAGGTCTCGTCGACGATCACCGAGGTGATCGCGTACGACCGGAAGACGCACGAGACGGTCACGATGTCGAACGCCGAGTGCGACTTCTCGTACCGCCACAGTCGCTTCAAGGCGGATCCCGACCGGTTCGTGGTGCTGCGGGTCCGCTTCGAGCTCGAGGACGCGCAGGGCATGAGCGCCCCGATCAAGTACCCGGAGACGGCGCGCACGCTCGGCGTCGAAGCCGGTGAACGCGTCCCCGCCGCGGTGGCCCGCGAGACCGTACTGAAGCTCCGCGCGGGCAAGGGCATGGTGCTCGACCCCGAGGACCACGACAGCTGGTCGGCCGGGTCCTTCTTCACCAACCCGATCCTCACCGAGGCGGAGTTCACCGCCTTCCACGCGCGCGTGGAGGACCGCCTCGGCCCGGACGTCGCCCCGCCGGCCTTTCCGACCGGCGACGGCCGGGTGAAGACCTCCGCCGCCTGGCTCATCGACAAGGCGGGCTTCACCAAGGGCTACGGAGAGGGCCGGGCCCGCATCTCCACCAAGCACACGCTCGCGCTCACCAACCGCGGCGGCGCCACCACCGAGGACCTCCTGGAGCTGGCCCGCGAGGTCGTCGCCGGAGTGCGGGACGCCTTCGGGGTGACGCTGGTCAACGAGCCGGTGACGGTGGGCGTCAGCCTGTAGCTCTGAAGCGGGCCCGCGGGCCGCTCAGCAGGCCACTCCCACCGCCTGCTTCACGGTCGCGCGAGCTTGCCCTCCATGACCGTCAGATCCGCGTACACGTCCTTGAGGACCGTGCGGATCACCGGGCTCAGCAGGCGGTCCAGAAGCGGCGAGTCCGCCGGTTCCGGGCCCACCGGGGCCCGCGTCCCGGCCCGCGACGGCGGGGCGCAGTGCCGCCGGATCCCGTACGTCCGCCTGGCACACGTCGAGTCCTTCGCCGGTCACCGTGAGGCGGGCCGGATCGCGCACCACCGCCGTGACCTCGTGCCCTGCCGTGAGGAGAACCTCACCGAGATCGCCCGCTCGGCCAGCGGCTTCTACGCGCAGAGCTTCCCGATCGCGGCCTCATGGGCGCCTGCGCACAGCGTGCCTTCGCCTACGACGCCACAGCAGGCAAGCAACCCCCGCAGTCCGTCGAGGAGTTCGCGGCAGCCCTCGCCCGCACCCTCCTGAAGGGCATCAGCTGACCAGCCACTCGTCCACACCGGCCAGCAGCTTGTCCTGGACGTCCACGGGCGCGGCCGAACCGCGGATCGACTGCCGTGCCAGCTCGGCCAGTTCGGCGTCGGTGAAGGCGTGGTGCTTGCGCGCGATGTCGTACTGGGCGGCGAGCCGGGACCCGAAGAGCAGCGGGTCGTCGGCGCCGAGAGCTATCGGCACCCCGGCCTCGAACAGGGTGCGCAGGGGGACGTCGGCGGGCTTCTCGTAGACGCCGAGGGCCACGTTGGACGCCGGACACACCTCGCACGTCACGCCCCGGTCCGCGAGCCGCTTCAGGAGCCGCGGGTCCTCGGCGGCCCGCACCCCGTGCCCGATGCGCGTCGCCTCCAGGTCGTCCAGGCAGTCCCGCACCGAAGCGGGCCCGGTGAGCTCGCCGCCGTGCGGCGCCGCGAGGAGACCGCCGTCGCGCGCGATGGCGAAGGCCCGGTCGAAGTCCCGGGCCATGCCGCGCCGCTCGTCGTTGGAGAGTCCGAAGCCGACGATGCCCCGGTCCGCGTACCGCACCGCGAGCCGCGCCAGCGTGCGGGCATCCAGCGGGTGCTTCATGCGGTTCGCCGCGACCAGGACGCGCATACCGAGGCCGGTCTCGCGCGAGGCGCTCTCGACGGCGTCCAGGATGACTTCGAGGGCCGGGATGAGGCCGCCGAGGCGCGGCGCGTACGAGGTGGGGTCGACCTGGATCTCCAGCCACCCCGACCCGTCCCGCAGATCCTCCTCCGCGGCCTCGCGCACCAGGCGCTGGATGTCCTCGGGCTCGCGCAGACAGGAGCGCGCGGCGTCGTAGAGCCGCTGGAAGCGGAACCATCCGCGCTCGTCCGTGGCGCGCAGCTTCGGCGGTTCGGCGCCGGTCAGCGCGTCCGGGAGCCGCACCCCGTACTTGTCGGCGAGTTCGAGCAGGGTCGAGGGCCGCATCGACCCGGTGAAGTGCAGGTGCAGGTGGGCCTTCGGCAGCTCTCTTACGTTTCGTGCGTGCTCCATTCCAGGAGCTTGCCGTACGCACCTGGTGCCCGGGTAGCCGCTTTCCCCCTTCGTGGAATCCTCCGAACGAAGAAACGGGCCGTCTCCCCGGGATGGGGAGACGGCCCGCACGCACGCGTGGAGCGCTGTTCTCTGCCGACAGGCTCAGGCGCGGGCCTCGGAGAGCAGCTTCTGGACGCGCGAGATGCCCTCGACGAGGTCCTCGTCGCCGAGCGCGTAGGAAAGGCGCAGGTAACCCGGCGTCCCGAAGGCCTCACCCGGAACCACGGCGACCTCGGCCTCCTCCAGGATCAGCGCGGCCAGCTCGACGGAGTCCTGCGGGCGCTTGCCGCGGATCTCCTTACCGATGAGGCCCTGTACCGAGGGGTACACGTAGAAGGCGCCCTCGGGCTCGGGGCAGACGACGCCCTCGATGTCGTTGAGCATCCGCACGATCGTCTTGCGGCGCCGGTCGAAGGCCTCACGCATCTGCTCGACGGCGACCAGGTCGCCGGAGACGGCCGCGAGTGCGGCGGCCTGCGCGACGTTGGAGACGTTGGACGTGGCGTGCGACTGCAGGTTCGTCGCGGCCTTCACGACATCCTTCGGGCCGATGATCCAGCCCACCCGCCAGCCGGTCATCGCGTACGTCTTGGCGACGCCGTTGACCACGATGCACTTGTCGCGCAGCTCGGGCAGGATCGCGGGGAGCGAGGTGAACTTCGCGTCTCCGTAGACGAGGTGTTCGTAGATCTCGTCGGTCATGACCCACAGGCCGTTGTCGACGGCCCAGCGGCCGATCGCCTCGGCGTCGGCCTCGCTGTAGACGGCACCCGTCGGGTTCGACGGCGACACGAAGAGCACGACCTTCGTGCGCTCGGTGCGCGCGGCCTCGAGCTGCTCGACGGAGACGCGATAACCGGTGGTCTCGTCGGCGACGACCTCGACCGGGACGCCGCCGGCGAGACGGATCGACTCGGGGTACGTCGTCCAGTAGGGGGCCGGGACGATGACCTCGTCGCCCGGGTCGAGGATCGCGGCGAACGATTCGTAGATGGCCTGCTTGCCGCCGTTGGTCACCAGGATCTGCGACGCGTCGACCTCGTACCCGGAGTCGCGCAGGGTCTTCGCGGCGATCGCGGCCTTGAGCTCGGGGAGGCCCCCGGCGGGCGTGTAGCGGTGGAACTTCGGGTTCTTGCAGGCCTCGATGGCCGCTTCGACGATGTAGTCCGGAGTCGGGAAGTCGGGCTCGCCCGCGCCGAAGCCGATCACCGGACGCCCCGCGGCCTTGAGGGCCTTGGCCTTGGCGTCGACGGCGAGGGTCGCGGACTCGGAGATCGCGCCGATGCGCGCGGACACCCGGCGCTCGGTCGGAGAAGTTGCAGCGCTCATGGCCCCATCGTTCCAGACCCCGAACAGCCCCGGTGCGCGGGTTTCCAAGACCATCGGATCCCCTTCTGCAAGACCATCGGATCCCCTTCTGTTCGACGGGGCGCCGCAGAGCACGTACACTCACTGCTCGTTGGCCCTCACCGGCCGCACCCTCTCAACGCACTCCGTGCACATGGGCGGATGCGGTAGGTTGGGGGAAATCAAAGGGTCGTAGCTCAATTGGTAGAGCACTGGTCTCCAAAACCAGCGGTTGGGGGTTCAAGTCCCTCCGGCCCTGCTACACACTCCTTCGCCAGGATGTGTGCGCATGTACGTACTGCATTGCACCGCCGTGCGGCTCAACCGGGCGCGGCACGGCCACGACCCGGAATCAGGTGAGGACGAGTGACGGACGCCGTGGGCTCCATCGACAAGCCTGATGCTGAGGCGCCGGAGTCCAAGAAGGCCCGTAAGGGCGGCAAGCGCGGCAAAAAGGGCCCCTTCGGCCGTCTCGCGCTCTTCTACCGCCAGATCGTCGCGGAACTCCGCAAGGTCGTCTGGCCGACTCGCAATCAGCTCACGACCTACACCACCGTGGTGATCGTCTTCGTCATCATCATGATCGGTCTCGTGACCGTGATTGACTATGGCTTCAGCCACGCTGTCAAGTACATCTTCGGCTGAGCCGAGAGCGAAGGGCGCCGTACCCGGCGCCCCTATTCGCGTGTTCCACCCCATGTATCCAGGAAGAAGCAGCCACCGTGTCTGACCCGAACCTGAACGACGCCATCGAGTCGGTCGAGTCCGTTGAGGACGAGCTCGACATCGTCGAGGCGGCGGACGCCGAGGCGCCGGATCAGGCCGAGGCTGCCGACGCTGTCGCGGGCGAGCCCGCCGAAGAGGCCGCCATCCACCTGGAGGGCGACGCCGAGGCTGTCGCCGAGTCCGAGGAGGACGAGGCCGCCGTCGCCGAGGTCGCCGACGAGGAGACCCCCGAAGACGTCGAGAGCGCCGCGGCCGCCGAGGCGGCCGAGGACGAGCCCGTCGAGGAGGCCGAGCCGGTCGACCCGATCGTCGCCCTGCGCGAAGAGCTCCGCACCCTCCCCGGCGAGTGGTACGTCATCCACACGTACGCCGGTTACGAGAACCGCGTGAAGACCAACCTCGAGCAGCGCGCCGTCTCGCTCAACGTCGAGGACTTCATCTTCCAGGCCGAGGTGCCGCAGGAAGAGGTCGCCCAGATCAAGAACGGCGAGCGCAAGACGATCCGTCAGAACAAGCTCCCCGGCTACGTGCTGGTGCGCATGGACCTGACGAACGAGTCCTGGGGCGTCGTCCGCAACACCCCCGGCGTCACCGGCTTCGTGGGCAACGCCTACGACCCGTACCCGCTGACCCTGGACGAGATCGTCAAGATGCTCGCCCCGGAGGCCGAGGAGAAGGCCGCCCGCGAGGCCGCCGAGGCCGAGGGCAAGCCGGCTCCGGCCCGCAAGGTCGAGGTCCAGGTCCTCGACTTCGAGGTGGGCGACTCGGTCACCGTCACCGACGGCCCGTTCGCGACGCTGCAGGCGACGATCAACGAGATCAACGCCGACTCGAAGAAGGTCAAGGGCCTCGTCGAGATCTTCGGCCGCGAGACCCCGGTCGAGCTCAGCTTCGACCAGATCCAGAAGAACTAGCCCTCGCGGGCTCCTCTGGACCACACGCCTCCGAACAGGTCAGACAGGCTGCCAAAGCCGGTCTGACCTGCTCGGTTTTTAGCCGCGCGACTATACCCGTTATCGTGGTGCGGTATGCCTCCATCCGGATGACTGGATGGCGGCTGGAAACTCTCACTAGGACCCGGAGAGAGCAATGCCTCCCAAGAAGAAGAAGGTCACGGGGCTCATCAAGCTCCAGATCCAGGCCGGCGCAGCCAACCCGGCCCCGCCGGTCGGCCCCGCGCTGGGCCAGCACGGCGTCAACATCATGGAGTTCTGCAAGGCCTACAACGCCGCGACCGAGTCGCAGCGTGGCTGGGTGATCCCGGTGGAGATCACGGTCTACGAAGACCGCTCCTTCACCTTCATCACCAAGACGCCGCCGGCCGCCAAGATGATCCTGAAGGCCGCTGGTGTCGAGAAGGGCTCTGGCGAGCCCCACAAGACCAAGGTCGCCAAGGTCACCGAGGCGCAGATCCGCGAGATCGCGACGACCAAGATGGAAGACCTCAACGCCAACGACCTGGACGCCGCGTCGAAGATCATCGCCGGCACCGCCCGTTCCATGGGCATCACGGTCGAGGGCTGAGACTCCTCACCCCGTCTGACCTTTCTCAGTGGTAGGGCCAAGCGCTGGTCCGTACCACGACTCCATACCTGAACCACCAGGAGCAGAAGTGAAGCGCAGCAAGACTCTCCGCGCTGCGGACGCCAAGATCGACCGGGAGAAGCTGTACGCCCCGCTCGAGGCCGTCCGTCTCGCCAAGGAGACCTCCTCGACCAAGTTCGACGGCACCGTCGAGGTCGCCATGCGTCTGGGTGTCGACCCGCGCAAGGCCGACCAGATGGTCCGTGGCACCGTGAACCTCCCGCACGGCACCGGCAAGACCGCCCGGGTCCTGGTCTTCGCGACCGGTGACCGTGCTGCGGCCGCGGAAGCCGCTGGGGCCGACATCGTCGGCGCCGACGAGCTCATCGACGAGGTCGCGAAGGGCCGCCTGGACTTCGACGCCGTCGTCGCCACCCCGGACCTCATGGGCAAGGTCGGCCGCCTCGGCCGCGTGCTCGGTCCGCGTGGTCTGATGCCGAACCCGAAGACCGGCACCGTGACCCCCGACGTCGTGAAGGCTGTCAACGACATCAAGGGCGGCAAGATCGAGTTCCGCGTCGACAAGCACTCGAACCTGCACTTCATCATCGGCAAGGTGTCCTTCGACGACACCAAGCTGGTGGAGAACTACGCCGCGGCCCTGGACGAGATCCTCCGTCTGAAGCCGTCGGCCGCCAAGGGTCGCTACATCAAGAAGGCCGCCATCACCACCACGATGGGCCCCGGCATTCCGCTGGACTCGAACCGCACCCGCAACCTCCTCACCGAGGAGGACCCGGCCGCCGTCTGAATCTGACGGCAGCCGCGTCGCGTACGCGTTCTGTGGACGGGCCCCGCAACCTTTCGAGGTGCGGGGCCCGTCCTGTTTGTGTACGGACCTGTCGGACAGGTGTGTCATAGGCCTGCGCTAGCGTGCAGGCTCCACGAAGGCCAAGGGGTGGGGACAGATGAACAGCAGGACGATGCGCCGTGCCGGACTCTCGATCGCGGTGGCCGCCGCACTGACGGGCCTCGCGGCCTGTGGCTCGGGCGACTCGGGAGGCTCCTCCGACAAGGCCGACGGGGGAGACGGCAAGAAGGGCGGCATCAACCTCAGCCCGATAGCCGCCCTGCGCACCGTCGAGAAGTCGACCGACAAGGCGGACACGGCCCGGATCGACGGTTCGACGACCATGGGCTCGGTGACGGCCATGGACATGAAGGGCGTCATGGGCTGGTCGGACGGCATCACCGGCAACGTCACGGTGACGTTCACCGGCGGTTCGCAGGCCCAGCAGATGCGCCAGCTCGGCCAGACGAAGCTCGACTACCGCTACCTGAAGAACGGCTTCTACGCGAACATGGGCGACAAGTTCGCGGAGCAGGCGGGCGGGGGCAAGCACTGGCTGGAATACGACTACGACACGCTGGCCGAGCTGAGCGGCGCCGCAGGCGAGGCCTTCCAGGACCAGATGCAGAACACCACGCCGAACCAGTCGGTGAAGATGCTGCTGGCCTCCGGCGACGTGAAGCGCGTCGGCGAGGAGAACGTCCGCGGCACCACGGCGACCCACTACTCGGGCAAGGTCGATGTCGCGGACTTCACCGCCAAGAGCGCGGACCTGGACAAGGACCAGATGTCCGAGCTGAAGAAGCAGTTCGACCAGGTCGGCATGGACACCGAGACGATCGACATCTGGGTCGACGGCGACGACCTGCTGGTCAAGAAGATCGAGAAGGCCGACACGAAGAACGGCCCCTTCTCGCAGACCGCCTACTACAGCGACTACGGCACCCCGCTCTCCGTCGAGAAGCCCCCGGCCTCGGACACCATGAGCTTCAAGGACCTGCTGAACAAGCAGTCGGCGATGTAGGGCACGGCCGCCGCGAGGCCCCACCGAAGGACCCCACCGAAGGACCCCGCCGGCGGAGAACTCGGGGGAAGACGCGACGTACCTTCGGGTAATCTCAGCCCACCGCAGTAGATGGATCAAATGTTCCTAGGGGTGGGGTCATGAGTATTTCCGTGCGTACGGGACGCAAGAGAGCCGCGGCCGCCGTGCTGGCGGCCGCGCTGCTCGCCGGTGGGGCGGTGGGCTGCGGGTCGGAGAAGTCCGACGAGGCGGGGGAGGACATCTCGCCCGCGGCCGCCGTGAAGAAGGCCGCTGACAAGACCGAGGACCTCACCTCGTTCACCTTCCGCATGAAGGGCACCGTCCCTGAGGACGGCCGGGTCCGGGCCGACGCGGCGATGAGCACCAAGCCGCTCGCCATGAGCATGAAGATGACCGCGCCCGACCAGGGCCCGGAGAAGGTCGAGATGCGGTTCGTCGGCGGCGCGGTCTACCTCGGCGGCGGCAAGGAGGCCGCCAAGGAGATGGACGGCAAGAGCTGGATCAAGTTCGACGCCAAGACCATGGGCAAGGGGGGTGGCAAGTCCGCCGGCGGCTCGGTCTCCTCGCAGGCCGAGAACAACCCGGCCGACCAGTCCACCCTGCTGACCGGCTCCAAGGACCTCAAGAAGGTCGGCAGCGAGACCGTCGGCGGCGTCGAGACCACCCGTTACACGGGCACGGTCACGCTGGACCGGATGCGCGAGCTCGGCAAGAACGAGGACGCGGCCGCCAAGAAGCGCCACGCGAAGAGCATCAAGCAGTACGAGGACATGGGCATCGAGAAGCTCACGATGGACCTGTGGGTCGACGGCGAGGACCACACCAAGCAGTTCCGCGCCCGTGGCAAGGGCGACAAGGGCCCGCTCGACATGACGATCACCTTCCTCGACTACAACAAGCCGGTGCACGTCGAGGCCCCGCCGAAGAACCTGGTCATGGACATCGCCAAGGAGATGAAGGGCCTCCAGAGCTGACGCGAGGCCGGATTTGCCCGACGCGGCCCCGTTCACGTACTCTTCCGTAGAAGCCAAAGACCGCTGGTCGTTGCTGTGTTCTCACCAGAGGACGCAGTGGCCGAAGGATCCGCTGAAACGGCGGACGACCCGCGCAGGTGACCGTGGATGTGCTCCTGAACCGGATTCGGTTCGGTAGAGCTCACGCCCCGTGCGCCTGCGCCGGGGCGTTTCGTTTTGTCGGCCCCTTCTGAGCGGTCCTCATCACCCGGAAGGAGGCCGACGCTCTATGCCGACGCCCGACAAGGCTGCCGCGGTAGCCGAGCTCACGGACAAGTTCCGCAGCTCGAACGCCGCCGTGCTGACCGAGTACCGGGGTCTCACCGTGGCCCAGCTCAAGCAGCTGCGCCGTTCGCTCGGTGAGAACTCCGAGTACGCCGTGGTGAAGAACACGCTGACCAAGATCGCGGCCAACGAGGCCGGGATCAACACGCTCGACGACCTGTTCACGGGTCCGACGGCGGTTGCCTTCGTCACCGGTGACCCGGTGGAGTCGGCGAAGGGTCTTCGTGACTTCGCCAAGGACAACCCCGACCTCGTCATCAAGGGCGGTGTCCTTGATGGCAAGGCGCTGTCCGCCGATGAGTTCAAGAAGCTCGCGGACCTCGAGTCCCGCGAGGTTCTGCTCAGCAAGCTGGCCGGTGCCATGAAGGGCAAGCAGACGCAGACTGCGCAGCTCTTCCAGGCTCTGCCGTCGAAGTTCGTCCGCACCGCGGAAGCGCTTCGCGCCAAGCAGGCCGAGCAGGGCGGTGCCGAGTAATTCGGCTCGCGAATTGATCGCCGCCCGCTAGGGCGACGGTCGCAGCGGGCCCAACGTACGCCCGCCTTCATATACACCCGGCACCAGCCGAATTAGTGGAAGGATCGCCCATCATGGCGAAGCTCAGCACGGAAGACCTGCTCGCCCAGTTCGAGGAGCTCACCCTCCTTGAGCTCTCCGAGTTCGTGAAGGCCTTCGAGGAGAAGTTCGACGTCACCGCCGCCGCGGCCGTCGCCGCCGCCCCGGCCGGCCCGGCCGCCGCCGCCGAGGTTGCCGAGGAGCAGGACGAGTTCGACGTCATCCTCACCGGCGCCGGCGAGAAGAAGATCCAGGTCATCAAGGTCGTGCGTGAGCTGACCTCGCTGGGTCTCAAGGAGGCCAAGGACCTCGTCGACGGCACCCCGAAGCCGGTCCTCGAGAAGGTCGCCAAGGACGCCGCGGAGAAGGCCGCCGAGGCCCTCAAGGGCGCCGGCGCCTCCGTCGAGGTCAAGTGACCTCACGAGTCGTCTGACTCTCTTCACCGCACGTATGGCGGAAACGCTGTAACGCGCGGGACGCCAAGGGCGATCACCCATGTGGGTGGTCGCCTTTTGGCGTTCCTGGGCCACCCGTGAAGGCTGCCTTGCGATGTCGGTCGCGGCGAGTATGGTGATCTTCGTTGTGCCTCGGAACGGCCCGTGACGGTGACGTTCTCAGGGCCAAGTCGGGGCAGGGGGGCCTTGACGAACCGCACGCAGCGCGCAATTCTCAGGACGCGTCGTCACAACGATCCGGATCCGAGGCATGGATCGGTGGCGAAGAGGGCAGTATCGATGTGGCGTTGAGGACGTGGCTTGCAGCAGGGGTTGAGAACAACGAGGGTCTCCCAGAACCCGCACTGGACATCAGTGGGCCGTTTGGCTACACTGACCCTTTGCGCTGCCTGTTAGCTGCCTCCTGCCCGTCACCAGGGGCATGCCCATGCTTGAGCACTGTGGATCGAATCTTCCCTGACCTGGCCAAACAGCCAAGTCAGGAGGGTCTGTCTCTGTGTCCGACTTGGGACCGGTACGCGCGTAGTGAGTCCGAGCCCTCGGAAGGACCCCCTCTTGGCCGCCTCGCGCACTGCCTCGACCGCGAATACGAACAACGGCGCCAGCACCGCCCCGCTGCGCATCTCCTTTGCAAAGATCAAGGAGCCCCTCGAGGTTCCGAACCTTCTTGCGCTGCAGACCGAGAGCTTTGACTGGCTGCTCGGCAATGACGCGTGGAAGGCTCGTGTCGAGGCGGCTCTGGACAGCGGACAGGACGTCCCCACCAAGTCCGGTCTGGAGGAGATCTTCGAGGAGATCTCCCCGATCGAGGACTTCTCCGGGTCGATGTCCCTGACGTTCCGCGACCACCGTTTCGAGCCTCCGAAGAACTCGATCGACGAGTGCAAGGAGCGCGACTTCACGTTCGCCGCCCCGCTCTTCGTCACCGCCGAGTTCACCAACAACGAGACCGGTGAGATCAAGTCTCAGACGGTCTTCATGGGCGACTTCCCGCTCATGACGAACAAGGGCACCTTCGTCATCAACGGCACCGAGCGTGTCGTGGTGTCGCAGCTGGTCCGTTCACCGGGTGTCTACTTCGATTCCTCGATCGACAAGACGTCCGACAAGGACATTTTCTCCGCCAAGATCATCCCTTCCCGGGGTGCCTGGCTGGAGATGGAGATCGACAAGCGCGACATGGTCGGTGTCCGCATCGACCGCAAGCGCAAGCAGTCGGTCACCGTTCTGCTCAAGGCTCTCGGTTGGACGACCGAGCAGATCCTCGAGGAGTTCGGCGAGTACGAGTCCATGCGCGCCACCCTGGAGAAGGACCACACCCAGGGCCAGGACGACGCACTGCTCGACATCTACCGCAAGCTCCGTCCGGGCGAGCCGCCGACCCGTGAGGCCGCTCAGACCCTGCTTGAGAACCTCTACTTCAACCCCAAGCGCTACGACCTCGCGAAGGTCGGCCGCTACAAGGTCAACAAGAAGCTGGGTGCGGACGCTCCGCTCGACGCGGGCATCCTCACGGTCGAGGACATCATCGCCTCGATCAAGTACCTGGTGAAGCTGCACGCCGGTGAGGTCGAGACCGTTGGTGACAGCGGCACGTCGATCGTCGTCGAGACCGACGACATCGACCACTTCGGCAACCGTCGTCTGCGCAACGTCGGCGAGCTCATCCAGAACCAGGTCCGCACGGGTCTGGCTCGTATGGAGCGCGTCGTCCGCGAGCGCATGACGACCCAGGACGTCGAGGCGATCACGCCGCAGACCCTGATCAACATTCGCCCGGTCGTGGCGTCGATCAAGGAATTCTTCGGCACCTCGCAGCTGTCGCAGTTCATGGACCAGAACAACCCGCTGTCGGGTCTCACCCACAAGCGCCGTCTGTCGGCGCTTGGCCCGGGTGGTCTCTCCCGTGAGCGGGCCGGCTTCGAGGTCCGTGACGTGCACCCGTCCCACTACGGCCGCATGTGCCCGATTGAGACGCCCGAAGGCCCCAACATCGGTCTGATCGGTTCGCTCGCCTCGTACGGCCGCGTCAACGCGTTCGGCTTCGTCGAGACGCCGTACCGCAAGGTCGTCGAGGGCCAGGTCACCGACGACGTCGACTACCTGACGGCCGACGAGGAGGACCGCTTCGTCATCGCGCAGGCCAACGCGCCGCTGACGGACGACCTCCACTTCGCCGAGGCCCGCGTCCTGATCCGCCGTCGTGGCGGAGAGATCGACTACGTGCCCGGCACGGACGTCGACTACATGGACGTCTCGCCGCGCCAGATGGTGTCGGTCGCGACCGCGATGATCCCCTTCCTCGAGCACGACGACGCCAACCGTGCCCTCATGGGCGCGAACATGATGCGTCAGGCCGTGCCGCTGATCACCGCCGAGGCTCCCCTCGTCGGCACCGGCATGGAGTACCGCTGTGCGGTCGACGCCGGTGACGTGATCAAGGCCGAGAAGGCCGGTGTGGTCCAGGAGGTCTCCGCGGACTACGTCACGGTCACGAACGACGACGGCACGTACACCACGTACCGCATCGCCAAGTTCTCCCGGTCGAACCAGGGCACCTCGGTCAACCAGAAGGTTGTCGTCGACGAGGGCGCCCGCGTGATCGAGGGCCAGGTCCTGGCCGACGGTCCCGCGACCGAAGAGGGCGAGATGGCCCTCGGCAAGAACCTGCTCGTGGCGTTCATGCCCTGGGAAGGTCACAACTACGAGGACGCGATCATCCTGTCGCAGCGCCTCGTACAGGACGACGTCCTCTCCTCGATCCACATCGAGGAGCACGAGGTCGACGCCCGTGACACCAAGCTGGGCCCGGAGGAGATCACCCGGGACATCCCGAACGTCTCCGAAGAGGTCCTCGCCGACCTCGACGAGCGCGGCATCATCCGTATCGGTGCCGAGGTCGTCGCCGGCGACATCCTCGTCGGCAAGGTCACGCCCAAGGGTGAGACCGAGCTGACGCCGGAGGAGCGCCTGCTCCGCGCGATCTTCGGTGAGAAGGCGCGCGAGGTGCGCGACACCTCGCTGAAGGTGCCGCACGGTGAGATCGGCAAGGTCATCGGCGTACGCGTCTTCGACCGTGAAGAGGGCGACGAGCTGCCGCCGGGCGTGAACCAGCTGGTTCGTGTCTACGTGGCGCAGAAGCGCAAGATCACGGACGGTGACAAGCTCGCCGGTCGTCACGGCAACAAGGGCGTCATCTCCAAGATCCTTCCGATCGAGGACATGCCCTTCCTTGAGGACGGCACGCCGGTCGACATCATCCTCAACCCGCTGGGTGTCCCGTCCCGAATGAACCCGGGACAGGTTCTGGAGATCCACCTCGGCTGGCTCGCCAGCCGCGGCTGGGACGTCTCCGGCCTCGCGGACGAGTGGGCGCAGCGCCTGCAGGTCATCGGTGCCGACCAGGTCGACCCCGGCACGAACGTCGCGACCCCCGTCTTCGACGGTGCGCGCGAGGACGAGCTGGCCGGTCTGCTCGAGCACACGATCCCGAACCGCGACGGCGAGCGCATGGTGCTCCCGACCGGTAAGGCGCCGCTGTTCGACGGCCGCTCGGGTGAGCCCTTCCCGGAGCCGATCTCGGTCGGCTACATGTACATCCTGAAGCTGCACCACCTGGTCGACGACAAGCTGCACGCTCGCTCGACCGGCCCGTACTCGATGATCACCCAGCAGCCGCTGGGTGGTAAGGCTCAGTTCGGTGGTCAGCGCTTCGGCGAGATGGAGGTGTGGGCGCTTGAGGCTTATGGCGCCGCGTACGCCCTCCAGGAGCTCCTTACGATCAAGTCCGACGACGTGACCGGCCGCGTGAAGGTCTACGAGGCCATCGTCAAGGGCGAGAACATCCCCGAGCCCGGCATCCCTGAGTCCTTCAAGGTGCTCATCAAGGAAATGCAGTCGCTCTGCCTCAACGTGGAGGTGCTGTCCTCGGACGGCATGTCCATCGAGATGCGTGACACCGACGAGGACGTCTTCCGCGCGGCGGAGGAGCTCGGTATCGACCTGTCCCGGCGCGAGCCGAGCAGCGTCGAAGAGGTCTGACGGGTTGGCCGGCCGGACCTCGTGTCCGGCCGGCTCTCCCCGGACCCGTTCAGACCATGATTGAGACTCGACCCCGAAAGAGGGATTGACGACAAAGTGCTCGACGTCAACTTCTTCGACGAGCTGCGGATCGGCCTTGCCACCGCGGACGACATCCGACAGTGGTCCCACGGCGAGGTCAAGAAGCCGGAGACCATCAACTACCGCACGCTCAAGCCGGAAAAGGACGGGCTCTTCTGCGAGAAGATCTTCGGTCCGACCCGGGACTGGGAGTGCTACTGCGGCAAGTACAAGCGTGTCCGCTTCAAGGGCATCATCTGTGAGCGCTGTGGCGTAGAGGTCACTCGCGCCAAGGTGCGTCGTGAGCGGATGGGCCACATTGAGCTGGCCGCGCCCGTCACGCACATCTGGTACTTCAAGGGCGTTCCTTCGCGCCTCGGCTACCTCCTCGACCTCGCCCCGAAGGACCTCGAAAAGGTCATCTACTTCGCGGCGTACATGATCACGTTCGTGGACGAGGAGCGCCGTACGCGTGACCTGCCCTCCCTGGAGGCGCACGTCTCCGTGGAGCGTCAGCAGGTCGAGAACCGTCGCGACTCCGACCTGGAGGCCCGCGCCAAGAAGCTCGAGACCGACCTGGCCGAGCTCGAGGCCGAAGGTGCCAAGGCCGACGTGCGCCGCAAGGTGCGCGAAGGTGCCGAGCGCGAGATGAAGCAGCTGCGCGACCGTGCGCAGCGCGAGATCGACCGTCTCGACGAGGTGTGGAACCGCTTCAAGAACCTCAAGGTCCAGGACCTCGAGGGCGACGAGCTGCTCTACCGCGAGCTGCGTGACCGCTTCGGCACGTACTTCGACGGCTCGATGGGTGCCGCTGCCCTGCAGAAGCGCCTGGAGTCGTTCGACCTCGACGAGGAGGCCGAGCGCCTCCGCGAGATCATCCGTACCGGCAAGGGCCAGAAGAAGACCCGTGCGCTCAAGCGCCTGAAGGTCGTCTCGGCGTTCCTTCAGACGTCGAACAGCCCCAAGGGCATGGTTCTCGACTGCGTGCCGGTCATCCCGCCGGACCTGCGTCCGATGGTGCAGCTGGACGGTGGCCGCTTCGCGACCTCCGACCTGAACGACCTGTACCGCCGTGTGATCAACCGCAACAACCGCCTGAAGCGGCTTCTCGACCTCGGTGCTCCCGAGATCATCGTGAACAACGAGAAGCGCATGCTCCAGGAGGCCGTGGACGCCCTCTTCGACAACGGTCGTCGTGGTCGCCCGGTCACCGGTCCCGGTAACCGCCCGCTGAAGTCCCTGAGCGACATGCTCAAGGGCAAGCAGGGTCGTTTCCGTCAGAACCTTCTCGGTAAGCGTGTGGACTACTCCGCGCGTTCCGTGATCGTCGTCGGTCCGCAGCTGAAGCTGCACCAGTGTGGTCTGCCGAAGGCCATGGCCCTGGAGCTCTTCAAGCCGTTCGTGATGAAGCGCCTGGTCGACCTGAACCACGCGCAGAACATCAAGAGCGCCAAGCGGATGGTCGAGCGCGGCCGCACGGTCGTCTACGACGTCCTCGAAGAGGTCATCGCGGAGCACCCGGTTCTCCTGAACCGTGCGCCCACGCTGCACCGCCTCGGCATCCAGGCCTTCGAGCCGCAGCTGGTCGAGGGCAAGGCCATCCAGATCCACCCGCTCGTCTGCACCGCGTTCAACGCGGACTTCGACGGTGACCAGATGGCCGTGCACCTGCCGCTCTCCGCGGAGGCGCAGGCCGAGGCCCGCATCCTGATGCTGTCCTCGAACAACATCCTCAAGCCCGCCGACGGCCGTCCGGTCACGATGCCGACCCAGGACATGGTCCTCGGTCTGTTCTTCCTGACCACCGACGGTGAGCTCCGTGACACCAAGGGCGAGGGCCGCGCGTTCGGCTCCACGGCCGAGGCGATCATGGCGTTCGACGCCGGTGAGCTCGCGCTGCAGTCGACCGTCGACATCCGCTTCCCGGTGGGCACCATCCCGCCGCGCGGCTGGACGCCGCCGGTCTCCGAGGCCGGGGACGAGGGTCTCGAGGAGCGGCCGTACCAGCAGGGCGACAGCTTCCGGCTGCGTACGTCCCTGGGCCGCGCGCTCTTCAACGAGCTGCTGCCCGAGGACTACCCCTTCGTCGACTACTCGGTCGGCAAGAAGCAGCTCTCCGAGATCGTCAACGACCTCGCCGAGCGCTACCCCAAGGTCATCGTGGCGGCGACGCTCGACAACCTGAAGGCGGCGGGCTTCTACTGGGCGACCCGTTCCGGCGTCACCGTGGCCATCTCCGACGTCGTGGTCCCCGAGGCCAAGAAGGAGATCGTCCAGGGTTACGAGGCCCAGGACGAGAAGGTCCAGAAGCAGTACGAGCGCGGTCTGATCACCAAGGACGAGCGCACGCAGGAGCTCATCGCGATCTGGACCAAGGCGACCAACGAGGTTGCCGAGGCGATGAACGCGAACTTCCCGAAGACGAACCCCATCTTCATGATGGTTGACTCGGGTGCCCGAGGAAACATGATGCAGATGCGTCAGATCGCCGGTATGCGTGGTCTGGTGTCGAACGCGAAGAACGAGACCATCCCGCGTCCGATCAAGGCCTCGTTCCGTGAGGGCCTGACCGTTCTCGAGTACTTCATCTCCACCCACGGTGCCCGTAAGGGTCTGGCGGACACGGCTCTCCGTACCGCCGACTCCGGTTACCTCACCCGTCGTCTGGTCGACGTCTCGCAGGACGTCATCATTCGCGAGGAGGACTGTGGCACCGAGCGCGGTCTGAAGCTCAAGATCGCGGTCAAGGGCGAGGACGGTGTGCTCCGCAAGACGGAGAACGTCGAGACCTCGGTGTACGCCCGCATGCTGGCCGAGGACGTCGTCATCGACGGCAAGGTCATCGCGCCGGCCAACGTCGACCTCGGTGACGTCCTCATCGACGCCCTGGTCGCCAACGGCGTCGAGGAGGTCAAGACCCGCTCGGTCCTGACCTGTGAGTCCGCGGTCGGCACCTGTGCCTTCTGCTACGGCCGTTCGCTCGCCACCGGCAAGCTGGTCGACATCGGTGAGGCGGTCGGCATCATCGCCGCCCAGTCCATCGGTGAGCCCGGCACGCAGCTGACGATGCGTACCTTCCACACCGGTGGTGTGGCCGGTGACGACATCACCCAGGGTCTGCCCCGTGTCGTCGAGCTCTTCGAGGCTCGTACGCCCAAGGGTGTCGCCCCGATCTCGGAGGCGGCAGGCCGCATCCGTATCGAGGAGACCGAGAAGACCAAGAAGATCGTCGTCACGCCGGACGACGGCAGCGACGAGACTCCCTTCCCGATCTCGAAGCGCGCCAAGGTCCTCGTGCGTGAGGGTGACCACGTCGAGGTGGGCCAGAAGCTCACCTTCGGTGCCACCAACCCGCACGACGTGCTGCGGATCCTCGGTCAGCGCGCGGTCCAGGTCCACCTGGTCGGCGAAGTCCAGAAGGTCTACAACAGCCAGGGCGTGTCGATCCACGACAAGCACATCGAGATCATCATCCGGCAGATGCTGCGCCGCGTGACGATCATCGAGTCCGGCGACGCGGAGCTGCTGCCGGGCGAGCTCGTCGAGCGCTCGAAGTTCGAGACCGAGAACCGTCGTGTGGTCACGGAAGGCGGCCACCCGGCCTCCGGCCGTCCGCAGCTGATGGGTATCACCAAGGCCTCGCTGGCGACGGAATCCTGGCTGTCGGCCGCCTCCTTCCAGGAGACGACCCGAGTCCTGACGGATGCGGCGATCAACGCCAAGTCCGACAGCCTCATCGGCCTCAAGGAGAACGTCATCATCGGTAAGCTCATCCCGGCCGGTACGGGTCTCTCCCGCTACCGCAACATCCGGGTCGAGCCGACCGAAGAGGCCAAGGCCGCGATGTACTCGGCCGTCGGCTACGACGACATCGACTACTCCCCGTTCGGCACGGGCTCCGGCCAGGCCGTTCCGCTGGAGGACTACGACTACGGTCCTTACAACCAGTAAGACCTGCGTCTGTTGAAGGGCGGCCATTCCGTTTCGTACGGGGTGGCCGCCCTTTGGCGTATCCGGGTGCGACGCGGTGCGGACCGGGTCAGCCCCTCGGCTGCAGGTAGGGCTGCAGGTGGTGCAGGCGCGTGTGGTGGTCGGGGTGTGAGGCGAGGAGCCGGGCCAGCGATTCCCGCTGGGGCCGCGCGTTGCTGCCAATCGGGAGCGCCGCGTGTTCGGCGCGCTCCATCTGGTCCAGGACCTCGACCAGCATCGGCGCGAAACCGAGGGCGGCCGCCTGCTGGTCGGCGCGGAGTTCCGCGCGGCGGCCCATCGCGGCGATGGCGTACGGCATGGCGAGGAGTAGCAGCGGAAGGCCGTACAGCGTCTGCACGGTGACCAGGACCAGGCTGCCGAAGACCATGATCAGGATTCCCGCGCCGACGCAGGACACACAGCCGGAGAAGCGGCGGACGCCGGCGGCGACGCCGCGCACCACGCGCCAGGCGAGGCGGCCGGGCAGCGCGTACCAGTAGCCGAGCAGCGACGACCAGGAGTGGCCGCCGATGTGGTGGCCGAGCTCGTGCGCGAGGACAGCGGCGAGCTGGCCCGAGGGCAGGCCCGCCACGGCGAACCGAGTGACGCCGACGATGTGGCCCGCCGCGGCCACCGCGTTCAGGTCGTCGCTGTCCTCGATCCACAGCTGGTACGTACGGGCTTGTACGCCCGCGCGTGCGGTGACCTCGTACCAGACGGGCTCGAGGCGGGCGCGCTCCTCCTGGGTGGGATAGCGCAGGCGCAGCAGATGGCGGGCGATGATGCCCTCGGCGGCGCGGTTGAAGATGAGCAGGCCGCTCAGCAGCCAGACCAGGACGAGGACCAGTCCGACGCCGCCGAAGAAGAGCGCGAGCATGCCGACGATCACGAGGCTGCAGAGGAAGTTCGGCACGTGCAGGAGCAGTCCGCCGATGGCGGTGACGTCGGCACCCCGCTGATGCTCGGCGAGGTGGACGCGGCGCTGGCCGAGGGTGAGTTCGTGGGGGTGGGGCAGGGGCGGCTGCTGGGGCTGGGGCTGGGGCTGGGGCTGCGGGCTCTGCGGATACGAGGGTGGCTGCGTCCCTGGGTAGTACGGCTCAGCGGAGGGCGCTGAGGGCTGTTGCTCGCCGGGGTATCGGGGTTCCTGGGGGTACGAGGGGGCGGTGGCTTCGCCTGTCGGGTACGAGGGGGCGGCCTGGGCGCCCGGGTACGGGGGCTCCTGCGGCGGGTGCGTCATGAGGGTCCTTGGTCGGGTGGGGACGGGTCAGCCGATGAGCAGAGAAGCCGGGATCAGGGCGGTGCCGGCGCAGAAGGCGATCAGGCCGGTGCGGATCCACTGGTGCTTGCGGACGGCGATCCTGCTGGTCTCGTCGAGGGCCGTGAGCAGTGCGAGGGACGGGTCACGCGCGGTCTCGGCCAGCGCGTCGGCGAGGCCGCCCGTACGGGCGGCGAGCCGGATGTCGCCGAAGTACGTGAGGGGCCTGCCCGGAGTCCACGGCGTACCGCGGTAGCGCGGCAGGACGGCCATCAGCAGGGAGAACAGCGCGAGGATCAGGCTGATCGTGCCGAGCCACCACACGACCTGTCCGGGCGGGCCGAGCCTGCCCGGGGTCCACTCGCTGCTCGCGAGCCGCCCGCTGAAGACCCCGCCGGTCAGGCCGAGCGCGGCCACCAGGACGGAGGCCTTGCTGTCGGCCCTGCCGATCTCGGCGCGGAGGTCGACGAGCAGACGCTCCCCGACCGCCGAGCAGGTGTGCGTGAGCGACGGATCAGTGGCTGTCACCGAGGCCGGTCCTCGGGTGGCGCGGGCGGCGCGGGCGGCGCGGGCGCCGGGTCCGGGGCGACGCCGGGCAGCCGCTGGTTGAGGATGTCGTTGGCGACCTGCATGGCCAGGCGCCGGGGCTGCTCCTTCTGGTAGTCCTCGAGTTCGTCGCTGTTGAGCAGCTGTTTGGCCAGGTCGGTCTGGACCTGGACCATCTGGCGCTGGTCATTGAGTACGTGGTCGGCGACGAGCTGGGTGTCCTCGGGGTGCTGGGACAGGTGCAGGGACAGGGCCGCGACGCCGCCCCGCTGCAGGTGGTACTGGTAGAACTCGATCTTCTGGGTCTGGATCTCCCGTGCCTGCTGGGTCCGCAACAGCTCCACCTCGTGGTCGTGGTGCTGCGCCCGCATCCGCAGCGCGTGCTCCGGGTCGAGGAGCTCACCGGCGTACCGGATGTTCCGCAGCTGTCTGCGGTGTGCGATCGCCGCCTCGTCGAGCCGTAGCCGTACCGCGCAGCCGACGCGCAGTCCGATGGCGGAGGCGAAGCCGCCGGGCACGGAGTCGACGGCGCGCTGCACGCTGGACTCGGCCGCAGGGCTCTCTTCTATGGAGTGGCCCCGGGTGAGCGGCCGCGCGAGATGTTCCAGCTCTCCGTGCAGCCTGTGGGGGACGTTGCGCTCGCCGCTCGTCACATACCGCGTGGGATCGGCGACCTGCCAGCTCAGGTCTACGCTCGCGGAGAAGGTGAAGGCATCGTCGTCGCTGGGCAGCTCCAAGTCCAGATGGACGGTGTGCAGCCCCATGTCGACCTCGTACACGGCCGTGTAGCGCTGGGACGCGACATCTCCGCGGGTGGGCCGGTGCGGGGCGATGAAGGCGTCGTACGTTCCCTTGGCCGTGGTGAAGACCAGGGCGTGGTCGATCCCGGTGGCGGTGCGGCGGGTGAACTCGAAGCGTGAGACCGGCCGAACGGTGAGGACTGGGTCGATCAACTGTGTATGCCGGTCGGCCTGTTGCTGCCACTCGGGCGGGCGGCGGAAGTCCGCCATGTGTTCAACTCCTCGGTGAGCGGGCTGTCAGTACGGTCATCAGGCGCCCGGCGACTTCGGGCGGCGGCCCGCCGCGGCGGCCCGGCACGGTGCGCAGCAGATGGCTGAGCCGGGCGAGGTCCTCGCCGTCGGTGATGAGCTCGGGCAGCAAAGTGGCGAGGGCGAACTCGGTCTCGGCACGCCGTTCGGCCTCGTACACCCAGGAGCGCAGCGCGCCGAGGGCGGCCCGCGTACGGGCACGGTCGTTGAGCGCGAGGCGCCAGAGCGTGGCCAAATCGCGGATGCCGTCCGGGCTGTGCGCGCCCTCTTCGGTGAACCAGGCGAGCACTCCGTCCTCGTCGGTGTGCGCGCAGGCCGTGACGAAGGCGGAGAGTACGAAGGAGCGGACGGCGGGTGATTCCTGGCGGCCGAGGGCGGCCAGCGAGCCGAGCATCTCGGTGCGGTCTCCGGCGGCGAGGAGCAGCGCCGCGGACTGGGCGAGCTGGTCCTGTTCGTACTCGCTGCTCGCGTCGGTGCGAGCCCGGCCCGCGAGCGCGTCGAGGGCGGCGGGCGCCTGGTCGGGGCTGAGCGGCGCGAGCAGGGCGTAGCCGCGGATCGCGGTCCAGCGGCGGGCGTAGTGCCGATCGGTGCACCACCGGGTGAGGATCCGCGGGACGGCGCCGACGCCGAGGAGATGCGCCAGGGTCAGCGCGTTCGCGGCGATGAGTCGGGGCGCGAAGGCGCGCGTGGTGGCCCAGCCGTCGATGAGCTGCGCCATGGCCGAGGGCAGGTCGGCGGCGGCGAGCATCGCGGTGCAGGCGGCTGCCCGGGTCCGTACGACGGGGCGGCGGTCGGCGGCGAGCTGCTTGATCCAGCGGACCAGGGCGGGGCGCGCGGACGGGTGCCCGGTCCACACCTCCTCGAGCAGGACGCGGGCGGTGCGCGAGTCCTCGTACTCGGCCATCAGCTGCGGGACGGGGCCCCACTCAGTGGCCTCGTTCTCCTCGTAGCCGCGGGCCCGGGCAAGCCGCAGGCGCTCGGCGGGGGAGGGACCGAAGACCGGGATCCGCGCGGGCTCCTCGGGGGTTTCGGTCAGCTGGAGCTCCGCGAAGAGCCGGTCGCCGAGCTCGGCGGCGAGCGCGTAAGGCGCCTGGTCGAAGACAGCGAGGGAGATCAGGAACGCCTTGGCGCGCAGGTCGGTCGCCGCGTCGTCGAACCACTGCCGCACCTGCTGCTCGACGGTGGCCCTGCTGAACCCCGCGAGCTCGTTCAGGGACGCGGCGCCGCGGTGGAAGTCGGCGAGCCGTGCGGCGAAGTCGGCCAGCTCCTGCGGCCGGTGGTCGTGGGCTAGGAAGTCGCGCGCCACGTCGAGCCCGGCGGCCTCGTCGGAGCCGGTCCCGCCGAGCAGGTGGCCGAGGTGGTTGTGGAGGATGTCCGCGGCCCGTGGAGGCTCCCACCGCGCGGTGCCGACACCGTGCAGGGCGGCGGACCGCTCGGCGGTCACGACGAGGTAGCCGTCGTGTTCGCGCAGGCGCTCCCGCACGGCGAGTACGTGGTGCTCGCGCAGCGGACGCCCCCGGCTGAGGGCGAGCTCGCACAGCACGTGCCCGTGCGCCCCGGTGATCTGGTCCGGCAGGGCGGCGGGGGACACGTCGGGGTCCAGAGCCCGCACGGCCCGGACACCGATCCGGTGCAGCAGCATCAGGGCGGCGGCCCTGCGCCCGGTGGAGTGCGCTCCGGTGAGGATCACCACCCGCTCGCGGGTCAGGCGTTCGAGGGCGGGACCGAAGGAGTCGCTCTCCGCGAAGACCGCCGCGAGCTTGTCGAGTTCGGCCCGCGGGATCTCGCCGGACGCGTGCCGGGGCCCGGCGGGACCGTGGTGGTGGTGCTCGGTCCTGCCGCCCAGGTAGACGTCGCCCGCGACCTGGCCGCCGGACACGCCGTGCTGGTCGCCGCCGACCAGGGAGCCGCCGAAGGCGGCCGAGGCGCCGAGGATGAACTCGGGGGTGTGCTCGATGAGTTCGCGTCGCGCGGCATGGGCTTCCTGCGGTTCGTCGGGCTCCTCCTGCTGCCCGGCGGCGTCCTGGGGCGGCGGCTCGCTGCCGTCGGGGGCGGGGGCGGGGGCGGGGGCTGCGGGGCGCTCCTGATCCGCTCGCTGTTCGGCGTACGCGCTCACGCGTCCTCACCGTGCCGGGCGTCCGTGCCGCCCAGCCGGACGTCGCCGTGCACCGTCCCGCCGGACACCCCGTGCTGGTCGCCGCCGACCAGGGAGCCGCCGAAGCTGGGCGATCCGCCGTTGAAGGTGAAGGCGGGGCCGGTGTTCCGCGGCGCGGGGGCCTGCTGCCCTGTCCCGCGCTCACAGTGGTCGTCGGTCCCGGCGGGCACAGGGCCGTGCAGCCACGCCCGCAGCGGTCCGTTCTTGCTGGCCACCGTCACGGGGTGGAACTGGTCGGCCGGAACGCCGGGCCTGTCGTGCCGCACGATCCCCGCGTGCACGTCCTCCGAGATACAGAGGGCGAAGTCGTTCGTACGCTCCCGCAGTGCTGCCCGCAGTACGTCGCCGTCCAGCAGTCGGCAGGCGTGGTTGAGATCGGAGCCGACCCAGCCGTCGAGCTCGTCGACGGCGACGTACCCGGTGGCGAGTACGGCGCGCAGCCGGATCTGTGCGGAGCTCGACGCCATCCGGTTCACCGCCCGCAGCTGGGCGGGCACCTCGCCGAGCAGGGCGCGCAGCAGGGCGTGCACCGAGGCGTTGGCGTCGATCAGCTCCATTACGGAGTCGCCGCGGTCGGCGCGGAGCCGCAGGGTTTCGTCGATGTCCGCGCTTTCCAGGGCGCGGTCGGTGATGTCGTACAACATGCGCCGCAGATACGCCTGTTCGACGTCGTCCCGGTCGCTGTACTTCTCGATGTCGAGCAGCAGGATGGTGCGGCTCACGGGGTCGGTCATGTTCGCCCTTCGCTCGGGGAGTTGCGTCGACCTGCAGCGTGCCGACGGCCGGCTCCCCGTGGTGAGGGCGGATGACGCACTCGAAGTGTGACCGTGTGCACAGAGTCGCTCTGGGGGAGGGAAAGGTCACCCCCGGTCACCGAAGACGGTCATCGGGGCCTGCCCTTCGGGGCCTGCTCAGCGGGGCCCGCTCATCGAGGTCCGGGCCGCTCGGTGCGCGCGATGCGCCGCAGTACGTCCGGCCGCATGATCACGAGGGCGCGCCGTCCGGTGGTCACGGCGCCGCGGTCCCGCAACTCCTTGAGCAGCCGCTGCACCATCTCCCTGGACGCCCCGACGGACCCGGCGAGCTCCTGCTTGCTCAGCGGTACGGCGAGCTCGATGCCCTCATCCGTACGGCGCCCGTGCGTACGGGCGAGATCGAGCAGCAGGGCGGCGAACCGCTCCTTGACGCTCATGGACGCGAACTCCAGGCGACGCCGGTCGGCGGCCCTGGTGCGGTCGGAGGTCAGCCCGAGCAGGGCGAACGAGGCGGCGGGGGAGCGACCGAGGAATTCCGTGAAGCGCTCGTGCTCGACGGCTGCCGCGCGAACGGGCTCCAGCGCGGTCACCGTCGCCGAGCGCGGCCGCCCGGTCAGTGCGGCGGATTCGCCGATGATGTCGCCGGGACCGCGCAGGGCGAGCAGCGCCTCGTAGCCGTTGGCGGCCGCCGCGGTCACCTTGGTCCAGCCGTGCAGGACGAGCAGGACGTGCGAGGACGGTTCGTTCTGGTGCAGGAGCTGGATGCGCTGCCCGAAGCTCAGCTCGTGGCCGAGCGCGAGAAGAGCGGAGCGCTCGGCACTCTCCAGGCGGGCGAGGAACGGGACGCGGTCGTCCAGGCCGTCGTCCCCGGGTAAGTGCACTGCCGTCATGGGGCCCCCGATCGTCCAGCGGAACGATCAAGTTACTCAAAGTGAGCGTCCTCTGTGCACTGAACGGGCAGGATCGGCCGCCGAAGGGTGTTCTGGGTTGGGCGAGAAGTCCGGCGTGTCGCGGTGGACTGCATTTGTTTTGACCAGACTCGATGAGGTAGGTACGCTCAGACCTTGTGCCTGGGGTGTGCCTGGGCTCGCGCGCGTGTCCTCAACCGCTGCGGGAGTCCAACTACGGCCACCGTGATCTGCGCCCACTTTCCGCCTTGCGGCGGGAGTCTGCAGTATTCGACACACCCGACCGCGTGGGTCGGAGATGTTCCAGGTTAGCTTTACCTATTCGGCACACAGAAACCGGAGAAGTAGTGCCTACGATCCAGCAGCTGGTCCGTAAGGGCCGGCAGGACAAGGTCGAGAAGAACAAGACGCCCGCACTCGAGGGTTCGCCCCAGCGCCGTGGCGTCTGCACGCGTGTGTTCACGACCACCCCGAAGAAGCCGAACTCGGCCCTCCGTAAGGTCGCGCGTGTGCGTCTGACCTCCGGGATCGAGGTTACGGCCTACATTCCGGGTGAGGGACACAACCTGCAGGAGCACTCCATCGTGCTCGTGCGTGGCGGCCGTGTGAAGGACCTGCCTGGTGTTCGTTACAAGATCATCCGCGGCTCCCTTGACACCCAGGGTGTCAAGAACCGCAAGCAGGCCCGCAGCCGCTACGGCGCCAAGAAGGAGAAGTAAGAATGCCTCGTAAGGGCCCCGCCCCGAAGCGCCCGGTCATCATCGACCCGGTCTACGGTTCTCCTCTGGTGACCTCCCTCATCAACAAGGTGCTGCTGAACGGCAAGCGCTCCACCGCCGAACGCATTGTGTACGGCGCCATGGAAGGCCTGAAGGAGAAGACCGGCAACGACCCGGTCATCACCCTCAAGCGCGCGCTCGAGAACATCAAGCCGACCCTCGAGGTCAAGTCCCGCCGTGTCGGTGGCGCGACCTACCAGGTCCCGATCGAGGTCAAGCCGGGCCGTGCGAACACGCTCGCCCTGCGCTGGCTGGTCGGTTACTCCCGCGCCCGTCGCGAGAAGACCATGACCGAGCGTCTGCTCAACGAGCTCCTCGACGCCTCCAACGGCCTCGGTGCCGCTGTGAAGAAGCGCGAGGACACCCACAAGATGGCCGAGTCCAACAAGGCCTTCGCGCACTACCGCTGGTAGTCGCTACCCCCATCGAGACCGAGAGAAGACTGAGCCGATATGGCTACCACTTCACTTGACCTGGCCAAGGTGCGCAACATCGGCATCATGGCCCACATCGACGCGGGCAAGACGACGACCACCGAGCGGATCCTGTTCTACACGGGTGTGTCGTACAAGATCGGTGAGGTTCACGACGGCGCCGCGACCATGGACTGGATGGAGCAGGAGCAGGAGCGTGGCATCACGATCACCTCTGCTGCCACCACCTGTCACTGGCCGATGAACGACATCGACCACACCATCAACATCATCGACACCCCGGGCCACGTCGACTTCACCGTCGAGGTGGAGCGTTCGCTCCGCGTGCTCGACGGTGCCGTGACGGTGTTCGACGGCGTCGCCGGTGTCGAGCCGCAGTCCGAGACCGTGTGGCGTCAGGCGGACCGCTACGGCGTCCCGCGTATTTGCTTCGTCAACAAGCTCGACCGCACCGGTGCCGAGTTCCACCGCTGCGTCGACATGATCGTCGACCGCCTCGGTGCGACCCCGATCGTCATGCAGCTGCCCATTGGCGCAGAGGCTGACTTCAAGGGCGTCGTCGACCTCGTCACGATGAAGGCCTTCGTCTGGTCCGCAGAGACCAAGATGGGCGAGGCCTACGACATCGTCGACATCCCCGACACGCACACCGAGGCTGCCGACGAGTACCGCGGCAAGCTGCTCGAGGCTGTCGCCGAGAACGACGAGCAGATGATGGAGCTGTACCTCGAGGGCCAGGAGCCCACCGAGGAGCAGCTGTACGCGGCGATCCGTCGCATCACCATCGCGTCGGGCAAGGGCGGCGACACCACCGTCACCCCCGTCTTCTGCGGTACGGCGTTCAAGAACAAGGGCGTCCAGCCCCTGCTCGACGCCGTCGTGCGCTACCTGCCGTCCCCCCTGGACGTCGAGGCCATCGAGGGCCACGACGTCAAGGACCCGGAGACGGTCGTCAAGCGCAAGCCGTCCGACGAGGAGCCCCTGTCGGCGCTCGCGTTCAAGATCGCGAGCGACCCGCACCTCGGCAAGCTCACCTTCGTCCGGATCTACTCCGGTCGCCTGGAGGCCGGCACCGCGGTGCTGAACTCCGTCAAGGGCAAGAAGGAGCGCATCGGCAAGATCTACCGCATGCACGCGAACAAGCGTGAGGAGATCGCGTCGGTGGGCGCCGGTGACATCGTCGCCGTCATGGGCCTGAAGCAGACCACCACCGGTGAGACGCTGTGTGACGACAAGAAGCCGGTCATCCTGGAGTCCATGGACTTCCCGGCGCCGGTCATTCAGGTCGCCATCGAGCCGAAGTCCAAGGGTGACCAGGAGAAGCTGGGTGTAGCCATCCAGCGGCTCTCGGAGGAGGACCCCTCCTTCCAGGTTCACTCGGACGAGGAGACCGGCCAGACCATCATCGGTGGTATGGGCGAGCTTCACCTCGAGGTGCTCGTCGACCGCATGAAGCGCGAATTCCGCGTCGAGGCGAACGTCGGCAAGCCCCAGGTCGCGTACCGCGAGACGATCCGTCAGGCCGTCGAGCGCGTGGACTACACCCACAAGAAGCAGACCGGTGGTACCGGTCAGTTCGCCAAGGTGCAGATCGCGATCGAGCCCATCGAGGGCGGCGAGGCGTCGTACGAGTTCGTGAACAAGGTCACCGGTGGCCGTATCCCGCGGGAGTACATCCCGTCGGTGGACGCCGGTGCGCAGGAGGCCATGCAGTTCGGCATCCTGGCGGGCTACGAGATGACTGGTGTTCGCATCACGCTTCTCGACGGCGCCTACCACGAGGTCGACTCCTCCGAGCTCGCCTTCAAGATCGCCGGTTCGCAGGCCTTCAAGGAGGCCGCGCGTAAGGCCAAGCCCGTGCTGCTCGAGCCGATGATGGCCGTTGAGGTCACCACGCCCGAGGACTACATGGGCGATGTCATCGGTGACATCAACTCCCGCCGTGGCCAGATTCAGGCCATGGAGGAGCGCAGCGGTGCTCGCGTCGTGAAGGGCCTCGTGCCCCTCTCGGAGATGTTCGGCTACGTCGGAGACCTCCGCAGCAAGACGTCGGGTCGCGCAAGCTACTCAATGCAGTTCGACTCCTACGCCGAGGTTCCGCGGAACGTCGCCGAGGAGATCATCGCGAAGGCCAAGGGCGAGTAACTCACCCGAGTTCACGCTTTAGGCTTGACACCATCCGCCGGGGTTCGAACCCCAGGGCCAGAACCCCGGCGGCTGGCTTCCCAGCAAAGATCACCTGGCGCCGATGAAGCAAGGCGTACAGAACCACTCCGCAGGAGGATTCAGTGGCGAAGGCAAAGTTCGAGCGGACTAAGCCGCACGTCAACATCGGCACCATCGGTCACATTGACCACGGTAAGACGACCCTCACGGCCGCCATTACCAAGGTGCTGCACGACGCGTACCCCGAGCTGAACGAGGCCTCGGCCTTCGACCAGATCGACAAGGCTCCCGAAGAGCGTCAGCGCGGTATCACGATCTCGATCGCGCACGTCGAGTACCAGACGGAGACGCGTCACTACGCGCACGTCGACTGCCCCGGGCACGCGGACTACATCAAGAACATGATCACGGGTGCCGCGCAGATGGACGGCGCGATCCTCGTGGTTGCCGCCACCGACGGCCCGATGCCGCAGACCAAGGAGCACGTGCTCCTGGCCCGCCAGGTCGGCGTTCCGTACATCGTTGTCGCCCTGAACAAGGCCGACATGGTGGACGACGAGGAGATCCTGGAGCTCGTCGAGCTCGAGGTTCGTGAGCTCCTCTCCGAGTACGAGTTCCCGGGCGACGACCTGCCGGTCGTCAAGGTCTCGGCGCTCAAGGCGCTCGAGGGCGACAAGGAGTGGGGTGAGTCCGTCCTCAACCTGATGAAGGCTGTCGACGAGTCCATCCCGGAGCCCGAGCGTGACGTCGACAAGCCGTTCCTGATGCCGATCGAGGACGTCTTCACGATCACCGGTCGTGGCACCGTCGTCACCGGTCGTATCGAGCGCGGTGTCCTCAAGGTCAACGAGACCGTCGACATCATCGGCATCAAGACCGAGAAGACCACCACCACGGTCACCGGCATCGAGATGTTCCGCAAGCTGCTCGACGAGGGCCAGGCCGGTGAGAATGTCGGTCTGCTCCTCCGTGGCATCAAGCGCGAGGACGTCGAGCGCGGCCAGGTCATCATCAAGCCCGGTTCGGTCACGCCGCACACCGAGTTCGAGGCCCAGGCCTACATCCTGTCGAAGGACGAGGGTGGCCGTCACACCCCGTTCTTCAACAACTACCGCCCGCAGTTCTACTTCCGCACCACGGACGTGACCGGCGTCGTGACCCTCCCCGAGGGCACCGAGATGGTCATGCCGGGCGACAACACTGAGATGACCGTTGAGCTCATCCAGCCCGTCGCGATGGAAGAGGGCCTGAAGTTCGCCATCCGTGAGGGTGGCCGGACCGTCGGCGCCGGCCAGGTCACCAAGATCAACAAGTAAGCTTCTCGCTTGCGCGTTGATCGGGGTAACCCGGTTGCTCTGAACTGAGAGCACAGCAGTACACGCGGTAACGGGAGGGCCCGTACGACTTCGGTCGTACGGGCCCTTTTGCGTGGGGTGCGCGTGGAGGGCGTGCGGTTTCAGAAGCCCAGGTAGGTGAGCTGGACGACGTAAACGCGTTCGCTGCGGACGACGATCTGGTAGCGGAACATGCCGCCGGGGACGGTGATGTCGCCCCCCTTCGGATCGACGCCCTTGTGACTGCGGCCGTGTACGTGCAGTGCCGCGGCGGCTCTGACCACTTCGTCGGCCTTGCGCTTCACTTCGGCGAGGAACGCTGATGGCGCGGTGCGGGCGGCTTCTTCCGCCGCGAAGGCGTACTCCCAGCTCCAGCTCAAGCCCGTACTGCCTTCATGGCCTCGTCGAGGACCGTGCTCAGCTCACGTAGGGCTTCCCGGGCGACTGCCGCGTCTTCGTGCTCCAGGTCCCGCGTCGCGCGGGCGTGCCGGGAGGACAGGTCGGGGCGGCGCGCGATCTCGATGTCCCGGGCCCAGGTGAGGACCCAGCTCTGCACCGGGCTGAGGGACTGCCACTCGACGGCCTTGGCGAAGGCCTCGTCCTTGGTCCGCTGCATCTCCGGCAGGCGCGCGGGGGCAACGAGGGCCAGGGCGGCGCGCAGAGCGTCGGGGGTGTGCTCAGGGCGGGGTGCCAGCTCGTGTCCGTGGTCGGCCTGCGTGCTCATAAGGTCCTCCCGGGAGTGCACTGGCCAGGTTAGTCGCCTGGGGCTCGCGGGATGGGCAGACCCGAACATTGTTGAGTGTTTCCCCTGGTCAGTGGGTGTGCATCAGGTCAGTCGCCGATTTCTCAGCCGTGCGGCAGTCGCCGCAGAGGCCCGGTCCCGGGGCGCGGAAGGCGCGGTCGCAGGTGTCGCAGTTCTGGAGGGGGTGCCGCCCGGTTTCCGGCGGGGCGCGGAAGGCCGGTGCGGGTGGGAGGAGGGCCGTCAGGCGGTGGGCAAGAAGGGCGGCCGGGCGGCGCAGGGCCGTTGGCGGGAGGTCGTGGGTGAGGGCGTGGCGGACGGCCTCCAGGGGGACCTCTCGTTCCAGCCAGGCTGCGACGCCCGTGGCCAGGTGGGCCGTGTCGCGGGCCGTCAGGATCAGGCGCGGGTCCTGGTGGCGCAGGCCGGTCAGGAGGTCGGCCGCCTCGTCGAGGAGGGGCGGGGCCGGGCAGGTGGGGTGCGGGACCGCCGGGAGGGGGCGGGGGGCTTTGCGGGCTGGTACGGGCGGCCCGGGTGGTGCCTGCGTGGCCTGCGCTTCTTCGGGGTGAGCCGGTGGCGACGGGGCGTGCTGACGGGGGGCGGGGCGTGGCTGGTTGCAGGACGTCGTGCGGGTGACGATGCGGCCCGCGGGGGTGCGTTCGCGGTCGCGGCGCAGGTAGCCGTGGGTCTCGAGATCGCGGAGTGCCGCGGCGATGCGGGCCGATCCCTCGGGGAAGCGGGCCGTCAGGGTCTTGATGTCGACGTGGGCGCCTGCGGGCAGCGACTGGATGTGGCAGGCCAGGCCGATCGCCAGGAGGGAGAGCTCCTGGTGCTGCGTGAGGTGATTGCCGATCACCGTGAAGCGGGTGGTGTGGCGGGTGTTCTCGTGGGTGATGCCAGATGGTCGGCGCCGGGCCGCGGTGGGGGGCGCGTGCGCGTCGGCTCTGCGGGGTCCGGTCGCCCTTGCGAGGGGTTTGTTGTCGCCGTAGGCGGACTTGGCGCGCGGGGGCGCGCTAGGGTTTTGGATATCCATCGGGAAGGGCTTCTTCCTCGGTGGTCAGGCCCTCGCCTCGGGATGCCAGTCCCGGCGGGGGCCGTCGCGTTTATCGGGGTTGTTTGCGGTGAGCGTAGGGGAGTTGGGGGGTCGAAAAGCCAGCCCGGCGGGTGATGTTCACTCGGGGGAGTGAGCGGGCGTGGGCATGGCTCTTCGCGGACCGGCCGGGCCTGGTGGGGCTTGGTGGGGCTTGGTGGGGTCCTTTACCCCTCAGGTTTCTTGGGGGGTAGTCGCCTGTCTTACCGGAGCGCGGGGGATCGGGTTCCGGTGGCGTGAGGTGTGGTCGCCCTGGCGTACGCCTCTCGGGCTGGCTCCGGAGCTTCGGCGCGCCGGGCGCACCCCGGGTTTGATCTCCGTCACCCACCGGGTACGCTCTACCGCTCGATTGGCACAGGACATGCCCCGTATGGCAGACTGTCCTGGTTGCTCGGTTGAGTGCCGATGCTGCGCGCCTCCCGCCGGGAGGACCGGAAGCGAGTCCCACAGTACTCGTCGCCTTATCTGTCGAAGGGCCCGTAAGGGCTTGGAGGCAGCGATGGGGCGGACGTACGGGAATCTTTCGGGAAGTGCGGTGCGGTGGCTCGGCCAGGCGCCCGGTGGGTTTCTTCCCCCGGACCCGCGGTCATTAAGGGCCGCAGCCCCTAGCAGGGATTCTCCTTCGGGAGAACTGTGTGAACGGGACTGCGACACGCCCGACCGCGTGGGTCGGAGGAAGTAGAAAAAAGGGCCTATCGGGAGCCAGAGCGTTCGAGACAAAGGACTACTAGGTAGCCATGGCGGGACAGAAGATCCGCATCCGGCTCAAGGCCTACGACCACGAGGTCATCGATTCCTCGGCGAAGAAGATCGTCGAGACGGTGACGCGTACTGGTGCGTCGGTCGCGGGCCCGGTGCCGCTGCCCACTGAGAAGAACGTGTACTGCGTCATCAAGTCGCCGCACAAGTACAAGGACTCGCGCGAGCACTTCGAGATGCGCACGCACAAGCGCCTGATCGACATCCTCGACCCGACCCCCAAGACCGTTGACTCGCTGATGCGCCTGGACCTTCCGGCCGGCGTTGACATCGAGATCAAGCTCTGAAGGGCGCGGAGAAGATGACCAAGCAGATCAAGGGCATCCTGGGCGAGAAGCTCGGCATGACCCAGGTCTGGGACGAGAACAACCGTGTCGTCCCGGTGACCGTGGTCAAGGCCGGACCCTGCGTCGTTACCCAGGTCCGTACGAATGACAGCGACGGCTACGAGTCGGTCCAGATCGCCTTCGGCGAGATCGACCCGCGCAAGGTGAACAAGCCCCTCAAGGGCCACTTCGCCAAGGCCGACGTGACCCCCCGTCGCCACCTCGTCGAGATCCGTACCGCTGGTGCCAGCGAGTACACCCTCGGCCAGGAGCTGACTGCCGAGACGTTCGAGGCCGGTATCAAGGTCGACGTCACCGGCAAGAGCAAGGGCAAGGGCTTCGCCGGTGTGATGAAGCGTCACAACTTCGCCGGTGGCAAGGCCTCCCACGGTGCCCACCGCGTGCACCGCAAGCCCGGTTCCATCGGTGGCTGCGCCACGCCCGGCCGTGTTTTCAAGGGCCAGCGCATGGCCGGCCGCATGGGCAGCGAGCGGGTCACCACCCAGAACCTGACCGTCCACGCCGTTGACGCGGAGAAGGGCCTGCTCCTCATCAAGGGCGCGGTTCCTGGTCCGAACGGCGGCCTCGTCCTGGTCCGTACTGCGGCCAAGGGGGCCTGAGGTAACCCATGAGCACCATTGACATCCTTTCGCCGGCAGGCGACAAGACCGGGACGGTCGAGCTCCCCGCGGAGATCTTCGACGTCGAGAAGATCAGCATTCCGCTGATCCACCAGGTCGTCGTCGCCCAGCTGGCCGCTGCCCGACAGGGCACGCACAAGACCAAGCGTCGTGGCGAAGTCCGCGGTGGCGGCAAGAAGCCGTACCGCCAGAAGGGCACCGGCCGCGCGCGCCAGGGTTCGACCCGTGCGCCGCAGTTCGCCGGCGGTGGCGTCGTCCACGGCCCGCAGCCGCGTGACTACTCGCAGCGGACCCCGAAGAAGATGAAGGCCGCGGCCCTGCGCCACGCCCTCACCGACCGGGCCCGTAACGCTCGCATCCACGTTGTCACCAACGTGGTCGAGGGCGACATCTCCACGAAGGCCGCGAAGACGCTGCTCGGCAAGGTCAGCGAGCGCAAGAACGTGCTCCTGGTCATCGACCGTGCGGACGAGACTTCGCTGCTCTCCGCCCGCAACCTGCCCCAGGTGCACATCCTGGAGCCGGGCCAGCTGAACACGTACGACGTGCTCGTCTCGGACGACGTGGTCTTCACCAAGGCCGCCTTCGAGTCCTTCGTGTCTGGCCCCAAGGCCGATGAGACCGAAGGGAGCGAAGCCTGATGGCTATCCGTCACCAGAGCATCGCGTCCAAGGCTGCGAAGGCCGCCAAGGCCGCGCGCGTCGCCAAGGCGAAGCGCATCGCGACCGAGGGCAAGATCGCTGTTGAGCCCACCCCGCTGAGCAAGTCCTTCTCGGACCCGCGCGACGTCCTCGTCAAGCCGGTCGTCTCCGAGAAGTCGTACGCGCTGCTCGACGAGGGCAAGTACACGTTCATCGTGGCCCCCGGCGCCAACAAGACCCAGATCAAGCAGGCCGTCGAGGCGGTCTTCTCGGTCAAGGTCACCGGCGTCAACACGATCAACCGCCAGGGCAAGCGCAAGCGCACCAAGAGTGGTTTCGGCAAGCGTGCCGACACCAAGCGCGCGATTGTGACCCTTGCTGAGGGCGACCGTATCGACATCTTCGGCCAGGCCTCCTAACGGAGTGCCCTGGTCCGAATATCGGACGAGGACTGAGAAATGGGAATCCGCAAGTACAAGCCGACTACGCCGGGCCGTCGTGGCTCCAGCGTCGCCGACTTCGTCGAGGTAACGCGGTCCACGCCGGAGAAGTCGCTGGTTCGCCCGCTGCACAGCAAGGGCGGCCGTAACAACGCCGGTCGGATCACCGTTCGCCACCAGGGTGGCGGACACAAGCGCGCCTTCCGCGTGATCGACTTCCGTCGTCACGACAAGGACGGTGTGCCGGCCAAGGTCGCGCACATCGAGTACGACCCCAACCGCACCGCGCGCATCGCGCTGCTGCACTACGCGGACGGCGAGAAGCGCTACATCCTCGCCCCCCGTGGCACGCAGCAGGGTGACCGGATTGAGAGCGGCCCTGGCGCCGACATCAAGCCCGGCAACAACATGGCGCTGCGCAACATCCCGGTCGGTACGACCCTCCACGCCATCGAGCTGCGGCCCGGCGGCGGCGCGAAGTTCGCCCGCTCGGCCGGTGCCTCGGTGCAGCTGCTCGCGAAGGAAGGCGCCATGGCGCACCTTCGTATGCCGTCCGGCGAGATCCGTCTCGTCGACGTGCGCTGCCGCGCCACCATCGGTGAGGTCGGCAACGCCGAGCAGTCGAACATCAACTGGGGCAAGGCCGGCCGTATGCGCTGGAAGGGCGTTCGCCCGACCGTGCGTGGTGTCGTGATGAACCCGGTCGACCACCCGCACGGTGGTGGTGAAGGCAAGACTTCCGGTGGTCGTCACCCGGTCTCGCCGTGGGGTCAGAAGGAGGGTCGTACTCGTGATCGCAACAAGGCGAGCAACAAGTACATCGTCCGTCGCCGCAAGTCGAACAAGAAGCGCTAGGAGCGGGTTTAGATGCCGCGCAGTCTCAAGAAGGGGCCCTTCGTCGACGACCACCTCGTAAAAAAGGTGGACGTCCAGAACGAAGCCGGTTCCAAGAACGTCATCAAGACCTGGTCCCGTCGCTCGATGATCATTCCCAGCATGCTGGGTCACACGATCGCGGTGCACAACGGCAAGACCCACATCCCGGTGTTCGTCACCGAGTCGATGGTCGGCCACAAGCTCGGCGAGTTCTCGCCGACTCGCACCTTCCGCGGCCACGTCAAGGACGACCGGAAGTCGAAGCGCCGCTAGCGCGGGGTGGAAACGACTATGACTAACACCGAAGGGACAACCATGGAAGCCAGGGCCCAGGCGCGGTACATCCGCGTCACGCCCATGAAGGCCCGCCGCGTGGTGGACCTCATCCGTGGCATGGATGCCACGGAGGCTCAGGCGGTCCTGCGTTTCGCCCCGCAGGCCGCGAGCGTGCCGGTCGGCAAGGTGCTTGACAGCGCCATTGCCAACGCCGCGCACAACTACGACCACAACGACGCCTCTTCGCTGGTCATCAGCGAGGCGTACGTGGATGAGGGCCCGACCCTGAAGCGGTTCCGTCCGCGTGCTCAGGGCCGTGCCTACCGGATCCGTAAGCGGACCAGCCACATCACCGTGGTCGTCAGCAGCAAGGAAGGAACCCGGTAATGGGCCAGAAGGTAAACCCGCACGGGTTCCGGCTCGGTGTCACGACCGACTTCAAGTCGCGTTGGTACGCCGACAAGCTGTACAAGGACTACGTCAAGGAAGACGTCGCCATCCGTCGGATGATGACGTCCGGCATGGAGCGCGCCGGCATCTCGAAGGTTGAGATCGAGCGCACCCGTGACCGCGTGCGTGTGGACATCCACACCGCTCGTCCCGGCATCGTCATCGGCCGCCGTGGCGCCGAGGCCGACCGCATCCGCGGTGACCTCGAGAAGCTCACGGGCAAGCAGGTCCAGCTGAACATCCTCGAGGTCAAGAACCCCGAGGTCGACGCTCAGCTCGTGGCCCAGGCCGTGGCGGAGCAGCTGTCCTCCCGCGTCTCCTTCCGTCGCGCCATGCGTAAGAGCATGCAGTCGTCGATGAAGGCCGGCGCCAAGGGCATCAAGATCCAGTGTGGCGGCCGTCTCGGCGGCGCCGAGATGTCGCGCTCGGAGTTCTACCGCGAGGGCCGCGTGCCCCTGCACACGCTCCGCGCGAACGTCGACTACGGCTTCTTCGAGGCCAAGACGACCTTCGGCCGCATCGGCGTGAAGGTCTGGATCTACAAGGGCGACGTCAAGAACATCGCCGAGGTCCGCGCCGAGAACGCCGCTGCCCGTGCGGGTAACCGCCCGGCCCGTGGCGGCGGCAACGACCGCCCGGCCCGTGGTGGCCGCGGTGGCGAGCGTGGCGGCCGCGGCCGCAAGCCGCAGCAGCAGTCCGCGCCGGCTGCCGAGGCCCCCAAGGCCGACGCTCCCGCCGCCGCTGCCGCTCCGGCTGAGAGCACCGGAACGGAGGCCTGACCGAAATGCTGATCCCCCGTAGGGTCAAGCACCGCAAGCAGCACCACCCCAAGCGCCGCGGTCAGGCCAAGGGTGGTACGACGGTCGCATTCGGCGAGTACGGCATTCAGGCCCTCACGCCGGCGTACGTGACCAACCGCCAGATCGAGGCGGCTCGTATCGCGATGACCCGCCACATCAAGCGTGGCGGCAAGGTCTGGATCAACATTTATCCGGACCGCCCCCTCACCAAGAAGCCTGCCGAGACCCGCATGGGTTCCGGTAAGGGTTCTCCGGAGTGGTGGGTCGCGAACGTTCACCCGGGACGGGTGATGTTCGAGCTGTCGTACCCCAACGAGAAGATTGCTCGTGAGGCGCTCACCCGCGCTGCTCACAAGCTTCCGATGAAGTGCCGCATCGTCCGGCGCGAGGCAGGTGAGTCGTGATGTCGGCCGGTACCAAGGCGTCCGAGCTGCGCGAGCTGGGCAACGAGGAGCTTGTCAACAAGCTTCGCGAGGCCAAGGAAGAGCTGTTCAACCTCCGCTTCCAGGCGGCGACGGGTCAGCTCGAGAACCACGGTCGGCTCAAGGCCGTCCGTAAGGACATCGCGCGGATCTACACCCTGATGCGTGAGCGCGAGCTGGGCATCGAGACGGTGGAGAGCGCCTGATGAGCGAGAGCAACGTGACTGAAGAGACGAAGGCCGCGCGCGGCTTCCGCAAGACCCGTCAGGGTCTTGTCGTCAGCGACAAGATGGACAAGACCGTCGTCGTCGCTGTCGAGGACCGCGTGACGCACGCGCTGTACGGCAAGGTCATCCGCCGTACGAACAAGCTCAAGGCGCACGACGAGCAGAACGCTGCCGGCGTCGGCGACCGCGTCCTCCTGATGGAGACGCGTCCGCTGTCGGCGACCAAGCGCTGGCGCATCGTCGAGATCCTCGAGAAGGCCAAGTAATTTCCGAGGGGGTTTCCCCTCGGATCAGTTCCGCCAGGCTCGGTGGGGGCCGTTTCCCGTAAGGGATTCGCCCCCGCCGGGAACCGGCAGACAAACAGGAGATAGACGTGATCCAGCAGGAGTCGCGACTTCGCGTCGCCGACAACACGGGTGCGAAGGAAATTCTCACCATTCGTGTTCTCGGTGGCTCGGGTCGCCGCTACGCGGGTATCGGTGACGTCATCGTCGCCACCGTCAAGGACGCGATCCCCGGTGGCAACGTGAAGAAGGGTGACGTCGTCAAGGCGGTCATCGTTCGCACCGTCAAGGAGCGCCGCCGTCCGGACGGCTCGTACATCCGCTTCGACGAGAACGCCGCCGTCATTCTGAAGAACGACGGCGACCCTCGCGGCACCCGTATCTTCGGCCCCGTCGGCCGTGAGCTGCGCGAGAAGAAGTTCATGAAGATCATCTCGCTCGCGCCGGAGGTGCTGTAAGCATGAAGATCAAGAAGGGCGACCTGGTCCAGGTCATCACCGGTAAGGACAAGGGCAAGCAGGGCAAGGTCATTGCCGCTTACCCGCGCGACGAGCGCGTCCTGGTCGAGGGTGTCAACCGGGTCAAGAAGCACACGAAGGCCGGCCCGACCGCCAGCGGCTCGCAGGCCGGCGGCATCGTGACCACCGAGGCCCCCGTCCACATCTCCAACGTCCAGCTGGTCGTGGAGAAGGACGGCAACAAGGTTGTCACGCGTGTCGGTTACCGCTTCGACGACGAGGGCAACAAGATCCGCGTTGCCAAGCGGACGGGTGAGGACATCTGATGACGACCACCACCACTCCGCGTCTCAAGACGAAGTACCGCGAGGAGATCACCGGCAAGCTGCGTGAGGAGTTCTCGTACGAGAACGTCATGCAGATCCCCGGCCTGGTCAAGATCGTGGTCAACATGGGTGTCGGCGACGCCGCCCGTGACTCGAAGCTGATCGACGGCGCCATCCGCGACCTGACCACGATCACCGGTCAGAAGCCGGCCGTGACGAAGGCCCGGAAGTCCATCGCGCAGTTCAAGCTGCGCGAGGGTCAGCCGATCGGCTGCCACGTCACGCTCCGTGGCGACCGCATGTGGGAGTTCCTGGACCGCACCCTGTCGCTCGCGCTGCCGCGCATCCGCGACTTCCGTGGTCTGTCCCCCAAGCAGTTCGACGGCCGTGGCAACTACACCTTCGGTCTCACGGAGCAGGTCATGTTCCACGAGATCGACCAGGACAAGATCGACCGCGTCCGGGGTATGGACATCACCGTGGTCACCACGGCGACCAACGACGCTGAGGGCCGTGCCCTTCTCCGTCACCTCGGCTTCCCCTTCAAGGAGGCGTAAGCGAGATGGCGAAGAAGGCTCTGATTGCCAAGGCTGCTCGTAAGCCCAAGTTCGGTGTGCGTGCGTACACCCGCTGCCAGCGCTGCGGCCGCCCGCACTCCGTCTACCGCAAGTTCGGCCTCTGCCGCGTGTGCCTTCGTGAGATGGCTCACCGTGGCGAGCTGCCGGGCGTGACCAAGAGCTCCTGGTAGTCCGTACTTTTCGGACTGCTTGGATCTCTCGGTAAGTAAAGGGTTGGCAGATGCCGTCCTCCGTATGGCTTAGGCTAGGAGGGTTGGGCGTCTGCCGCCCCGACCGACTTACTACGCCGTAGGTCCCCGCGCCGCACCCGTCCTGCCTCTGAGTGGGGAGAGGGATGGCGCAGATAGGAAACCACGGCGAGAGAGGCCGAAGGCCAATTCATGACCATGACTGATCCGATCGCGGACATGCTGACTCGTCTGCGTAACGCGAACTCGGCGTACCACGACACCGTGGCAATGCCGCACAGCAAGATCAAGTCTCACATCGCGGAGATCCTCCAGCAGGAGGGCTTCATCACGGGCTGGAAGGTCGAGGACGCCGAGGTTGGCAAGAACCTCGTTCTCGAGCTGAAGTTCGGCCCGAACCGTGAGCGCTCCATTGCGGGCATCAAGCGGATCTCCAAGCCCGGTCTCCGGGTTTACGCGAAGTCCACCAACCTGCCCAAGGTCCTCGGCGGCCTCGGCGTGGCGGTTATCTCCACGTCGCACGGTCTTCTGACCGGCCAGCAGGCAGGCAAGAAGGGCGTAGGTGGGGAAGTCCTCGCCTACGTCTGGTAGTCGGGAACGGAGGAATAGCTAATGTCGCGTATTGGCAAGCTCCCCATCACGGTTCCCGCCGGCGTGGACGTCACCATCGACGGCCGTACGGTCGCTGTGAAGGGCCCCAAGGGTTCCCTCTCGCACACCGTTGTCGCGCCGATCGAGATCGCTAAGGACGAGGACGGCGTTCTGAACGTCACCCGTCCGAACGACGAGCGTCAGAACAAGGCCCTGCACGGCCTGTCCCGCACGCTGGTGGCGAACATGATCACCGGCGTGACCGAGGGTTACGTGAAGAAGCTCGAAATCAGCGGTGTCGGTTACCGCGTCCTCGCGAAGGGCTCCAACCTGGAGTTCTCGCTGGGCTACAGCCACCCGATCCTGGTCGAGGCCCCCGAGGGCATCACCTTCAAGGTGGAGTCCGCGACCAAGCTTTCGGTCGAGGGCATCGACAAGCAGAAGGTCGGCGAGGTTGCGGCCAACATCCGCAAGCTGCGCAAGCCCGACCCGTACAAGGCCAAGGGCGTCAAGTACGAAGGCGAAGTCATCCGCCGCAAGGTCGGAAAGGCGGGTAAGTAAGCCATGGCATACGGTGTCAAGATTGCTAAGGGCGACGCTTACAAGCGTGCTGCCATCAAGCGTCGTCACATCCGCATCCGTAAGCACATCTCGGGTACGGCTGAGCGTCCGCGCCTGGTCGTGACGCGTTCCAACCGCCACATCGTGGCCCAGGTCATCGACGACATCAAGGGTCACACCCTGGCGTCGGCGTCGACCCTGGACACCACGATCCGCGGGGCCGAGGGCGACAAGTCCGCGGCTGCCAAGTCGGTCGGCGCCCTGGTCGCCGAGCGCGCCAAGGCTGCCGGTGTCGAGACTGTCGTGTTCGACCGTGGTGGTAACCAGTACGCCGGGCGCATCGCCGCCCTGGCGGACGCCGCCCGCGAAGCCGGACTCAAGTTCTGAGTCGGTTCCGTAGCTAGCGGAAACAGAGAGAGGTAATTCCAATGGCTGGACCCCAGCGCCGCGGAAGCGGTGCCGGTGGCGGCGAGCGGCGGGACCGGAAGGGTCGCGACGGTGGCGCTGCCGCCGAGAAGACCGCATACGTTGAGCGCGTTGTCGCGATCAACCGCGTTGCCAAGGTTGTCAAGGGTGGTCGTCGCTTCAGCTTCACCGCGCTGGTCGTGGTGGGTGACGGTGACGGCACCGTAGGTGTCGGTTACGGCAAGGCCAAGGAGGTGCCGGCCGCCATCGCCAAGGGTGTTGAGGAGGCCAAGAAGCACTTCTTCAAGGTCCCCCGTATCCAGGGCACCATCCCGCACCCGATCACGGGCGAGAAGGCCGCGGGCGTCGTCCTGCTCAAGCCTGCTTCCCCCGGTACCGGCGTTATCGCCGGTGGCCCGGTGCGTGCTGTGCTCGAGTGCGCCGGCGTTCACGACATCCTGTCGAAGTCGCTCGGTTCGTCCAACGCGATCAACATCGTGCACGCGACCGTGGCGGCCCTCAAGGGCCTGCAGCGTCCCGAGGAGATCGCGGCTCGCCGTGGTCTGCCCCTCGAGGACGTCGCCCCCGCGGCTCTGCTTCGTGCGCGTGCAGGAGCGGGTGCGTAATGGCACAGCTCAAGATCACGCAGACGAAGTCGTACATCGGCAGCAAGCAGAACCACCGCGACACCCTGCGTTCCCTTGGTCTCAAGGGCATCAACACGCAGGTCGTCAAGGAGGACCGCCCCGAGTTCCGCGGCATGGTGCAGACCGTCCGCCACCTCGTGACGGTTGAGGAGGTCTGACATGGCGGAGCAGAACCCGCTGAAGGTTCACAACCTCCGGCCTGCCCCGGGCGCCAAGACCGCCAAGACCCGTGTGGGTCGTGGTGAGGCGTCCAAGGGTAAGACCGCTGGTCGTGGTACCAAGGGCACCAAGGCCCGTTACCAGGTTCCGGAGCGCTTCGAGGGTGGCCAGATGCCCCTCCACATGCGTCTCCCGAAGCTCAAGGGCTTCAGGAACCCGTTCAAGACCGAGTTCCAGGTCGTGAACCTCGACAAGCTGAGCTCGCTGTTCCCCGAGGGTGGCGAGGTCACCGTCGAGGCCCTCGTGGCCAAGGGTGCGGTTCGCAAGAACAGCCTCGTCAAGGTCCTCGGCCAGGGTGAGGTCACCGTGGCGCTGCAGGTGACGGTTGACGCCGTCTCCGGCTCCGCCAAGGAGAAGATCACCGCCGCCGGCGGTACCGTCACCGAGCTCGTCTGATTCCCTCGGACGTGTCGATGACATGAGCGATTCCCAGCCGGGGATGCCCCACAAAAGGGGCATCCCCGGTTGGTCGTTCCAAGGGGGGCACGGTCGCCGGTAAGGTGGCGTGCACTGTCTAAGCTCCGTGCGGCCTGGCCGCACGGTTTTCTTGACTGATACGTATTCGTCGAACCTCAGACCACCACCTCTGGCGCACGCGCGCGGGGGTCGCAGGAGGCACCGTGCTCACCGCGTTCGCCCGGGCGTTCAAGACGCCCGACCTGCGCAAGAAGCTGCTCTTCACGCTCGGCATCATCGTGATCTACCGGGTGGGTACGCATGTGCCGATCCCCGGTGTCGACTACAAGAACGTCCAGACCTGCATCGACAACGCGAATGCGAACCAAGGTCTGTTCGGTCTCGTCAACATGTTCAGTGGTGGCGCGCTGCTGCAGATCACGATCTTCGCGCTCGGCATCATGCCGTACATCACCGCGAGCATCATTCTGCAGCTGCTGACCGTGGTGATCCCGCGACTCGAGGCCCTCAAGAAGGAGGGCCAGGCCGGCACAGCGAAGATCACGCAGTACACGCGCTATCTGACCATCGCACTCGCGATCCTGCAGGGCACCGGCCTGGTGGCCACCGCCCGCACCGGCTCCCTCTTCCAGGGCTGCCCCGTCGCCAGCGAGATCGTCCCCGATCAGTCGATCTTCGTCACCATCACGATGGTCATCACGATGACCGCCGGTACGGCCTGCGTCATGTGGCTCGGTGAGCTCATCACCGACCGCGGCATCGGCAACGGCATGTCCATCCTGATGTTCATCTCGATCGCCGCCACCTTCCCCAGCGCCCTCTGGGCGATCAAGCAGCAGGGCGACCTGGCGGGCGGCTGGATCGAGTTCGGCACCGTGATCGCGGTCGGTCTGGTCATGGTCGGTCTGGTGGTCTTCGTCGAGCAGGCGCAGCGCCGCATTCCGGTCCAGTATGCGAAGCGCATGATCGGCCGCCGGTCCTACGGCGGAACGTCGACGTACATTCCGCTGAAGGTCAATCAGGCGGGCATCATCCCTGTGATCTTCGCCTCGTCATTGCTCTACATTCCGGCCCTGGTCGCCCAGTTCGCGGGCGGCAATTCGGGATGGAAGACGTGGATCGAGGCGAACCTGACCAAGGGTGATCACCCGATTTACATCGCCACGTACTTCATCCTGATCGTCTTCTTCGCCTTCTTCTACGTCGCGATCTCCTTCAACCCCGAGGAAGTCGCCGACAACATGAAGAAGTATGGTGGCTTCATCCCGGGCATCCGGGCTGGCCGCCCGACCGCTGAGTACTTGAGTTACGTACTCAACCGGATCACGTGGCCGGGTTCGCTGTATCTGGGACTGATCGCTCTTGTGCCGACGATGGCGTTGGTGGGCTTCCAGGCAAACCAGAACTTCCCGTTCGGCGGGACGAGCATCCTCATCATCGTGGGTGTGGGTCTGGAAACCGTGAAGCAGATCGAGAGCCAGCTCCAGCAGCGCAATTACGAAGGGTTCCTCCGCTGATGCGAATCGTCCTCGTCGGGCCGCCCGGTGCGGGCAAGGGAACGCAGGCCGCGTTCCTGGCCAAGAACTTGTCGATCCCGCACATCTCCACCGGTGACCTTTTCCGTGCCAACATCAGCCAGGGCACGGAGCTGGGCAAGCGGGCGAAGGCCTACATGGACGAGGGCAACCTCGTACCCGACGAGGTCACCATCGGCATGGCGAAGGACCGCATGGCGCAGCCGGATGCCGAGAACGGCTTTCTGCTGGACGGCTTTCCGCGCAATGTGTCGCAGGCCGCGGCGCTTGACGAGGCGCTGAAGACGGACGGCCAGAAGCTCGACGCCGTCCTGGACCTCGAGGTCCCCGAGGACGAGGTCGTCAAGCGCATCGCGGGCCGCCGCATCTGCCGCAACGACTCCAGCCACGTCTTCCACGTGACGTACAGCAAGCCGAAGCAGGACGGCGTCTGCGACGTCTGCGGCGGCGAGCTCTACCAGCGCGGTGACGACAAGGAAGAGACCGTGCGCAAGCGGCTCGACGTGTACCACCGCGAGACCGAGCCGATTATCGACCACTACAAGGGCCAGGACCTGGTGGTCACGATCTCCGCGCTCGGCAAGGTGGACGAGGTCACGAAGCGCGCGATGGACGCCCTCAAGGGCAACAAGTAATTCAGTACGCTGCCTCCGGCCGCGGTGCCCCTCGGGGGACCGCGGCCGTAGTGTTGTGTACGTAGTCGGTTCGTGTACGCAGCCGGTTGTTGGACGGATGACGGAGAGCGGAAGCCCCATGGTGCAGATCAAGACCCCCGAGCAGATCGCGAAGATGCGTGAGGCGGGCCTTGTCGTCGCCGCGATCCACGCCGCGACCCGTGAGGCCGCGGTGCCCGGCGCCACCACCAAGGATCTGGACGACGTCGCCCGCAAGGTGATCGCCGAGCACGGCGCGAAGTCGAACTTCCTCGGGTACGGGGGCTTTCCCGCCACGATCTGCACCTCGGTCAACGAGGTCGTCGTCCACGGCATCCCCGACGACAAGACCGTCCTGAAGGACGGCGACATCATCTCCATCGACGCGGGCGCGATCATCGAGGGCTGGCACGGTGACGCGGCCTACACGGCGTTCGTGGGCACCGGTCACGCTCCGGAGCTCGTCGAGCTCTCCCGGGTCACCGAGGAGTCGATGTGGGCCGGCATCGCGGCGATGAAGCTGGGCAACCGGCTCATGGACATCTCGCGCGCCATCGAGACGTACATCCGCCGCCAGCCCAAGCCCGGCGGCGGCAAGTACGGCATCGTCGAGGACTACGGCGGCCACGGCATCGGCACCGAGATGCACATGGACCCGCACCTCCTGAACTACGTCGAGCGCCGCCGCGGCAAGGGCCCCAAGCTGGTCCCCGGCTTCTGCCTGGCCATCGAGCCGATGGTCTCCCTGGGCACCCCCCGCACGGAGGTCCTGGAGGACGACTGGACCGTCATCACGACGGATGGGACATGGTCCTCGCACTGGGAGCACTCCATCGCGCTGACGGAGGAGGGCCCGCTGGTGCTGACGGCCCCGGACTGCGGTAAGGCCAGGCTGGCGGAGTACGGGGTTACTGTGGCGCCGGATCCGTTGGGCTGATGTGGGGCGTCGGTGCCGGGCGGGTCGTTTGCTTAAGGATCTTGCCCGTGGGGCAGACTTTCTCGATTCGTCTTTCCGAGTGCACTGACGTAGACTGACGCGTCGGCTCTCGTGCATCCGTGTGTCTGCATTCGGTGTACGGAGTCGATCAAGGTAGTCGATTCGAAGGGCGAAGCGTGGCCAAGAAGCAAGGTGCCATCGAGATCGAAGGCACTGTCGTCGAGTCTCTCCCGAACGCCATGTTCAAGGTGGAGCTCCAGAACGGCCACCAGGTCCTGGCACACATCAGTGGCAAGATGCGCATGCACTACATCCGCATCCTCCCTGACGACCGGGTCGTGGTGGAGCTGTCTCCGTACGACCTGACGCGTGGCCGGATCGTCTACCGGTACAAGTAGATCTTGCCCGCATCCCGCTCGCGCGGGGTGGTGGCACTGACCCGGAGAACCTCACCAATGAAGGTCAAGCCGAGCGTCAAGAAGATCTGCGACAAGTGCAGGGTGATCCGCCGTCACGGCCGGGTCATGATCATCTGCGACAACCCGCGCCACAAGCAGCGCCAGGGCTGACGCACGACTGCAGTTCGCAGATTTTCGCGCGACGCACGTAAGTAGATACGCAGAACCCGTCCCTCTTCAGTTCCTTTGGTGGTGGAGGGCGGCACCCCCGGTCGGAGGCCGGGGACCCAGTACGTACCGACCCTTCACGAAGGGGACGGCGGCCGGGAGTGGTTCTGCTGAAGACCTCCGAAGAATCAACAGGAGCCATGAATGGCACGCGTTGAAGGCGTTGACCTCCCGCGCGAAAAGCGCATTGAGGTCGCCCTCACCTACGTGTTCGGCATCGGCCGCACGCTGGCCCAGCAGACGCTGGACGCCACCGAGGTGGACCGCAACACCCGTGTTCGCGACCTGACCGAGGAAGACCTCGTCAAGATCCGCGAGTACGTGGACGCCAACATCAAGACCGAGGGTGACCTCCGTCGCGAGATCCAGGCCGACATCCGCCGCAAGGTCGAGATCGGTTGCTACCAGGGTCTCCGTCACCGTCGTGGCCTGCCCGTCCGCGGTCAGCGCACCAGCACGAACGCCCGCACCCGCAAGGGCCCGCGTCGCGCCATCGCCGGTAAGAAGAAGCCGGGCAAGAAGTAGTCCTCGCTCAGCGGTCTATCGACAGCTGACGCTGCAGGACCGACCACCTCCCGTAGGAGTTATAGATGCCCCCCAAGGGTCGTCAGGGCGCTGCCAAGAAGGTGCGCCGCAAGGAAAAGAAGAACGTCGCTCACGGCCACGCGCACATCAAGAGCACGTTCAACAACACGATCGTGTCCATCACGGACCCGACCGGCAACGTGATCTCGTGGGCCTCCGCCGGCCACGTCGGCTTCAAGGGCTCGCGCAAGTCCACGCCGTTCGCCGCGCAGATGGCTGCCGAGTCGGCCGCCCGTCGCGCGCAGGAGCACGGCATGCGCAAGGTCGACGTCTTCGTCAAGGGTCCCGGCTCCGGCCGTGAGACCGCGATCCGCTCCCTCCAGGCCACCGGCCTCGAGGTCGGCTCGATCCAGGACGTGACGCCCACGCCGCACAACGGCTGCCGTCCGCCCAAGCGCCGCCGCGTCTGACGCACGGTTGTCTTAGGTTTTCGGGCGGTACGGCTCTTCGGAGGCGTGCCGCCCGTACCCTTGAAATACCTCAGGGCATCAAATAGTGGGTGCCCCTGATCGAAGGATTCCTTCATGCTTATTGCTCAGCGCCCGTCGCTGACCGAAGAGGTCGTCGACGAATTCCGCTCCCGGTTCGTGATCGAGCCGCTGGAGCCGGGCTTCGGTTACACCCTCGGCAACTCGCTGCGTCGTACGCTCCTCTCCTCGATCCCGGGTGCGGCTGTCACGTCCATCCGCATCGACGGTGTCCTGCACGAGTTCACCACCGTGCCGGGCGTCAAGGAGGACGTCACCGACCTCATCCTCAACATCAAGCAGCTCGTCGTGAGCAGTGAGCACGATGAGCCCGTCGTGATGTACCTGCGCAAGCAGGGCCCGGGTCTGGTCACCGCCGCCGACATCGCGCCCCCGGCCGGTGTCGAGGTGCATAACCCCGACCTCGTCCTCGCCACGCTCAACGGCAAGGGCAAGCTGGAGATGGAGCTGACCGTCGAGCGCGGTCGCGGCTACGTCTCCGCCGTTCAGAACAAGCAGGTCGGTCAGGAGATCGGGCGCATCCCGGTCGACTCGATCTACTCGCCGGTCCTGAAGGTCACGTACAAGGTCGAGGCCACGCGTGTCGAGCAGCGCACCGACTTCGACAAGCTGATCGTCGACGTCGAGACCAAGCAGGCCATGCGCCCGCGTGACGCCATGGCGTCCGCCGGTAAGACCCTGGTCGAGCTGTTCGGTCTGGCCCGCGAGCTCAACATCGACGCCGAGGGCATCGACATGGGCCCGTCCCCGACGGACGCCGCGCTCGCCGCCGATCTCGCCCTGCCGATCGAGGAGCTCGAGCTCACCGTTCGGTCGTACAACTGCCTCAAGCGCGAGGGCATCCACTCCGTGGGTGAGCTCGTGGCCCGCTCCGAGGCGGACCTGCTCGACATTCGCAACTTCGGTGCGAAGTCGATCGACGAGGTCAAGATGAAGCTCAACGGCATGGGTCTCGCGCTGAAGGACTCGCCTCCCGGCTTCGACCCGACCGCTGCGGCTGACGCGTTTGGCGCGGACGACGACGCGGACGCGGGCTTCGTGGAGACCGAGCAGTACTAGTCGCCTCCGGCGGGGTGGGCGGATTCTTCCGGTCGCCCCGCCGCTGCGGCTGAGCCCTTGTCCTCAAACGCCGGACGGGCTGAAAAAGACTTCCTGCGGGGCAGCCGCCCCACAGGCACTGACACCGGTACCTGATACGGCCGGTGCAGCGATGAAGGAGAAACACCATGCCGAAGCCCACCAAGGGTGCCCGTCTGGGCGGCAGCGCCGCGCACGAGAAGCTCCTGCTGGCGAACCTCGCCAAGCAGCTCTTCGAGTACGGCCGCATCACCACCACCGAGGCGAAGGCCCGTCGTCTGCGTCCCTACGCGGAGCGTCTGGTCACCAAGGCGAAGAAGGGTGACCTTCACAACCGCCGCCAGGTGCTGTCCGTCATCACCGACAAGAGCATCGTGCACACGCTCTTCACGGAGATCGGCCCGCGCTACGAGAACCGCCCCGGTGGTTACACCCGCATCACCAAGATCGGTAACCGTCGTGGCGACAACGCGCCCATGGCGATCATCGAGCTGGTGGAGGCCCTGACCGTGGCCCAGGAGGCCACCGGTGAGGCCGAGGCCGCCACGAAGCGCTCCGCCAAGGACGCCGAGGTCGCCGACGCCAAGGTCGACACCGCCAAGGCCGACGAGGCTGCCGAGGAGTCGAAGGACGCGTAAGCGTTCTTCCTCGCGCCCCTTCAAGGCGTCGCGGGTCCGTCCCCTGCGGGGGCGGGCCCGCTTTTGTGTTGTCTGAGAGGATTCACGAGTGAGTGACGAAGTGGCGCCCGGGTTCGTGCGCGTGCGTCTTGACCTTTCGTACGACGGCAAGGACTTCTCCGGCTGGGCCAAGCAGCGGCAGGGGCAGCGGACCGTCCAGGGCGAGATCGAGACGGCGCTGCGGACCGTGACGCGGTCGCAGGAGACGTACGAGCTGACTGTGGCCGGGCGGACCGACAGCGGGGTGCACGCGCGGGGGCAGGTCGCCCATGTCGATCTGCCCGAGGGGGTGTGGGCCGAGCACAGTGACAAGCTGCTGCGCAGGCTTGCCGGGCGGCTGCCGCACGACGTACGGGTGTGGAAGGTGGCCGAGGCCCCCGCCGGGTTCAACGCGCGGTTCGCGGCCGTGTGGCGGCGGTACGCGTATCGGGTCACCGACCATCCGGGTGGTGTCGACCCGCTGTTGCGCAGTCATGTGCTGTGGCACGACTGGGAGTTGGATCTCGACGCGATGAACGCCGCCGCCGAGCAGCTGATCGGGGAGCACGACTTCGCGGCCTACTGCAAGAAGCGCGAGGGCGCCACGACCATCCGTACGCTGCAGGAACTGCGGTGGGAGCGACGGCCGGACGGGATTCTCGAAGCCACCGTGCGGGCCGACGCCTTCTGCCACAACATGGTGCGGTCGCTGGTCGGCGCCATGCTGTTCGTGGGGGACGGGCACCGGCCCGTGGAGTGGCCGGGCAAGGTGCTCGCGGCGGGGGTGCGGGACTCCGCCGTGCATGTGGTGCGGCCGCACGGGCTCACGCTTGAGGAGGTCGGCTATCCCGCCGACGAACTGCTCGCGGCGCGCAGCAAAGAAGCCAGGAACAAGCGCACGCTGCCCGGGGCCGGGTGCTGCTGAGCCCCGGCCGGGCGCCCGTGGTGCGTGGCTACTGCGGGGCCTCGGCCGCGGCCGACGCCTGGGCCTCGCCCCGCTGCTGGATCCGCTGGAAGGCGAACCGGGCCAGGTCGTCGCCGACGCCATAGGCCTTGCGGTCCGTTGTCGTCACGTTCTTGCCGCTGGTGTAGCCCGTGGTGGTGAAGTACGCGTAGCGGCCGTGGGCGTTGTAGGTGCCCCGGCACACCCCCGTACGGCAGAAGGCGGGCACGCCCTTGCCGGGCAGGGCGTCGACGAGGCCCTTCTTCACCTCGTCCTTGACCTTGTCGGCGTCGGGCTTGGTGTCGAAGACGGCGACGCCGACCGTGACCGCGATGCCGTTCCTGATGTAGCTGGCCCGGATCAGGCGCGTGCAGTCGTGCTTGGCGAGGACCGAGCCGAGGGCGCTCTGCGTGACGGACGTGCACCTTGAGGTGGAGTCGGTCGCACCCTTCTTATAGATGTGCTCGCCCGACCGCAGGGACTTGCCGGGGAAGAGGCCCTCGGGGGTGAGCGGCGCCTTGTCCTTCTTGGCGCTGGCGATGAAGTCCTTGGGGTCCGGCGGGGGCGGCGGTGTGGTCGCGTCGAAGGACGGCTCGGCGTCCTTGCTCGCGCCGGGGATGTCCGCGGCCGTCGGCAGTTCGCTCGCCGGTTTGTTCGAGGTGGTGTCGCCGTCGCCGTTCGCGGAGACGACCGTGATGGCCACGGCCGCCGCGATGCCGACCGTGGCGAAGGCTCCGCCGCCGATCATCAGCCACTTGCGGCGCCGGGTGCGCGCCTCGGAGGCCTCGGCGAGTGCCGCCCAGTCGGGCGTGGGACCGCCGCCGGGTCCGCCCGTTCCACCCGGACCCCACTGAGGTCCCCCTTGCCCAAAGCTCATGGGCGGCATCTTAGACGGGGACTCCGGGATGTTGAGCGGGGCTGCATGGGGTGCCCGGCCTAGCCTGAGGCGTATGAATACGGGCAAAACGGCTGTTAGTGGGTGGTTGTCCCGGCCGGCCGAGTGGCAGGCCCGGTGGGTCCTCGGGGCGGTCCTCGTCGCCGGAGTGATCCGGGTGGGGCTCGCGGGGCCGGGCGGCGGGATGGACAACGCCATCGTGGTGCGGGCCGCCGACGCGTGGCTCGCGGGCCGGTCGCCCTACGCCGACCGGCACTTCCTCTATCTGCCGGGCGCCGTGCTCGCCGCGGTGCCGCAGGCGGTGCTGCCCGCGGACGTGGTGCGCTACCTGGTGCCCGCGGGGGTGAGCGCCGGGCTCGTCTTCGGGTGGGCGTGCGCGCTGCGGATCCATGGGGTGGCGTGGCGCAGCCGGTTCGCGGTCTACGGGCTGCTCGCGCTCGCCGTCGGCTTCGCGCCGTTCGGGCACCTCGTCCAGCTCGGCAACTGGACCGTGGCGTCGGCGGCCGCGCTGCCGCTCGCGCTGCTGCTCGTGTGTCGGGGGAGGTGGGTGGCCGCGGGCCTGGTGATCGGGGCCGCCGTCGCGGTGAAGCCGCTGCTCGTGCCGGTGGTGCTGCTCTTCGTCTTCGCGCGCCGGTGGCGGGCGCTGGGCGCCGCGGTGCTGGTACCCGCGGCGGTGTCGGCGGGGGCGGCCCTCGCCCTGCCGGACCCGGCGGGGTTCGTCACGCGGACGCTGCCGTTCCTGCTGCGGGGCGGTGACACCTTCGTACGGCTCTACGAGGCGTCGCCCGGTGCGGTCCTGCCGCGGCTCGGGGTGCCGCAGGGGGCGGCGTCACTGCTCGCCTTCGCGGCCGCGGGGGCGGGGGTGTGGTGTGCGTGGCGGCGCTGGGGGAGCGGCGGGCCGGGGGAGCCGCGGGAGTCGCGGGTGGTCGAGACGGCCGTGATGCTGATGCTGGCGGCGTTCCTGGTGTCCAGGCCGTCGTACGACCACTATCTGCTCGTCGTCGTGCCGCTGCTGCTCGCGGGGGTGCTCGTGCCGGGGGCCGCGGCCAGGGGGAAGTGGTTCTGGCTGGCGCTCGTCCCGCAGATTCCCGGGTTCACCTGGCCCTGGCTGGAACCCGGCACGCGGCGGGCCTTCAAGGACTCCGTCACCCTGTGCGTGCTGGCCTGCACGGTCGCCCGGTCCTGTCTGCGACCGACGGCGGCTGTCGTGGATGGCGCGGAACCGCCTGAGCCGGTGGAGCCGGTGGAGCCGGTGGTGCCGGTCTCCAGGTCCGCGTTTTGACCTGTACGGGGCGGCACGGGTACTCTCGTGGATTGTTATGCGTATTGGTGTCGTCGTTCTCACGCGAAGGGCCCATACGTAGGTTCCCTGGAGCAGTTACCAGTGGCTCGCATACGGGCAGCGTCCCCGGCATTGTGTGCCCCAGCTGCATGATCGCTTCCTGGGTGCCGTGTGTCTGGACCCCATCCACTGAAGAAGCGAAGGCTACGAAGTGCGTACGTACAGCCCCAAGCCCGGCGATGTGACCCGTCAGTGGCACGTCATCGACGCTCAGGACATCGTCCTGGGCCGTCTGGCGACCACCGCCGCCACCCTCCTGCGCGGCAAGCACAAGGCGATCTACGCCCCCCACGTTGACACCGGTGACTTCGTCATCATCATCAACGCGGAGAAGGTGCACCTCTCCGGCAACAAGAAGACCCAGAAGATGGCGTACCGCCACTCCGGCTACCCGGGTGGTCTGCGCTCCGTCCGTTACGACGAGCTGCTCGACAAGAACCCCGAGAAGGCAGTCGAGAAGGCCGTCAAGGGCATGCTCCCCAAGAACACCCTGGGCCGTCAGATGCTCTCGAAGCTGAAGGTCTACGCGGGCGACCAGCACCCGCACGGCGCTCAGCAGCCGGTCCCGTTCGAGATCACCCAGGTCGCGCAGTAGTTCCGGCCACCACCCCCCAAAGACGTAAGAAATTCTGAGGAGAATCGTGGCCGAGACCACCGTTGAGCAGCCGGTCGAAGAGACCGAGGTTGTTGACGTCGAGCAGTACACCACCGAGTCCGAGGTCCCCGTCGAGGGCGAGTACACCTCTGAGTCGAACGCCGCGCGCTTCGGCGACCCCCAGCCGGCCGCCGGCCTGGGCCGTCGCAAGAACGCCATCGCCCGCGTCCGGATCGTCCCGGGCACCGGCAAGTGGAAGGTCAACGGGCGCACGCTCGAGGACTACTTCCCGAACAAGGTCCACCAGCAGGAAGTCAACGAGCCCTTCAAGGTGCTCGAGCTCGACAACCGCTACGACGTCATCGCCCGCATCTCGGGTGGCGGCGTCTCCGGTCAGGCCGGTGCGCTCCGTCTCGGTGTCGCCCGTGCGCTGAACGAGGCCGACGTCGACAACAACCGCGCCGCCCTCAAGAAGGCCGGTTACCTCAAGCGTGACGACCGTGCGGTCGAGCGCAAGAAGGCCGGTCTCAAGAAGGCCCGCAAGGCCCCGCAGTACAGCAAGCGTTAATCGCTGCCTGCTCGTACTTCTCGTTCGCCCCGGCGGCACTCACCGTGCTGCCGGGGCGTTCGTCTATCAGGAACCCCTGGGGTGCTGGAACTGTCTTGGTTTCTGGGACTCTCTTCCCAGGGGTTCATGGTTTTTCTGGAACGTTCGGAGGACAGCAGTGGGACGACTCTTCGGCACGGACGGCGTGCGTGGTGTCGCCAACGCGGATCTGACGGCCGAGCTCGCGCTCGGACTCTCCGTGGCGGCGGCGCACGTACTGGCCGAGGCGGGCACTTTCGAAGGCCATCGCGCGGTGGCGGTGGTCGGGCGTGACCCGCGCGCGTCCGGGGAGTTCCTGGAGGCCGCGGTGGTCGCGGGCCTCGCGAGCGCGGGCGTGGACGTCCTGCGCGTCGGTGTGCTGCCCACCCCCGCGGTGGCTCATCTCACCGGTGCGCTGGGCGCCGACCTCGGCGTGATGCTCTCCGCCAGCCACAACGCCATGCCCGACAACGGCATCAAGTTCTTCGCCCGCGGCGGCCACAAGCTCGCCGACGACCTCGAGGACCGCATCGAGTCCGTCTACGAGGAGCACCGCACCGGTGCCCCGTGGCAGCGGCCCACCGGCTCGGGCGTCGGCCGCGTGACCTCGTACGACCAGGGCCTCGACCAGTACGTCGCCCACCTCATCGGGGTCCTTCCGAACCGCCTCGACGGGCTGAAGATCGTCCTCGACGAGGCGCACGGCGCCGCCGCCCGCGTGTCGCCGGAGGCCTTCGCGCGCGCCGGTGCCGAGGTCATCACGATCGGCGCCCAGCCCGACGGCCTGAACATCAACGACGGGTGCGGCTCGACCCACCTGGAGCTGCTCAAGGCCGCCGTCGTCGAGCACAAGGCCGACTTCGGCGTCGCGCACGACGGGGACGCCGACCGGTGCCTCGCCGTGGACCACACGGGCGCCGAGGTCGACGGGGACCAGATCCTCGCCGTGCTCGCCCTCGCCATGCGGGAGCACGGCACGCTGCGCCACGACACCGTTGTCGCCACGGTCATGTCGAACCTCGGCTTCAAGCTCGCCATGGAGGGCCAGGGGCTCGCCATGGTGCAGACCGGCGTCGGCGACCGGTATGTCCTGGAGTCGATGAAGGAGCACGGATACGCCCTCGGCGGCGAGCAGTCCGGGCACGTGATCATCCTCGACCACGCGACGACCGGTGACGGCACGCTGACCGGGCTGCTGCTCGCGGCCCGGGTCGCCGAGACCGGGCGGACGCTCAGGGAGCTGGCCGGTGTCATGGAGCGGCTTCCGCAGGTCCTGATCAACGTGCCCGACGTCGACAGGACCCGTGTGAAGACCTCGTCGGAGCTGGCGGCCGCGGTGGCCGACGCCGAGCGCGAGCTGGGCTCCACGGGGCGGGTGCTGCTGCGCCCCTCCGGGACCGAGCCGCTGGTGCGGGTGATGGTCGAGGCCGCCGACATCGAGCAGGCCAGGGCCGTGGCGGGCCGCCTCGCCGACGTGGTGAAGTCCGCGCTGGGCTAGGGCCTGGCGGCGCGCGGTGCAAGTGTGAGGGTCCTCGCGGGGTGCGCGGGGGCCCTCACAGTTTGCGCAGGCTCAGGCGCTGCACCTTGTGGTCGGCGCCCTTGCGTACGACGAGGGTGGCGCGGCTGCGGGTCGGGGCCACGTTCTCCACGAGGTTGAGCTTGTTGACGGTGCGCCAGGTGGTGCGGGCGTAGTCGAGCGCCTCCTCCTCCGACACCTGCGTGTACTTGCGGAAGTACGAGGACGGGTCCTGGAAGGCCGTCTGGCGCAGCTTCTTGAAGCGGTTCAGGTACCAGCGCTCGATGTCGTCGGCGCGGGCGTCGACGTACACGCTGAAGTCGAAGTAGTCGGCGAGGCCCACGCGGGTGCGGCCGTCCTGGCCGGGGAGCGCGGGCTGCAGGACGTTCAGGCCCTCCACGATGAGGATGTCGGGGCGGCGGACCGTGAGGCGCCGGTCCGGCACGATGTCGTAGATCAGGTGGGAGTAGACGGGCGCCGTCACCTCGTCCTTGCCCGCCTTGATGTCCGCGACGAAACGGGTGAGCGCGCGACGGTCGTACGACTCGGGGAAGCCCTTGCGGGACATCAGGCCGCGGGCCTGAAGGTCCTTGGTGGGCAGGAGGAAGCCGTCGGTCGTGACCCGCTCCACGCGGGGGTGCTCCGGCCAGCGGGAGAGCAGCGCCTGCAAGAGCCGGGCGACGGTGGACTTGCCGACCGCCACGGAACCGGCGACCCCTATGACGAAGGGCGTGCCGGACTGGGACCTCTTCTCGCCCAGGAAGGTGTTGAGGGCGCCGCGCAGCCCGTCCGTCGCGCCGACGTACAGATTCAGGAGGCGGGAGAGCGGCAGATAGATGTCGCGGACCTCGTCCAGATCGATGACGTCACCGAGGCCGCGCAGCTGCTCCACCTCCTCCGCCGTGAGCGGCAGAGGCGTCTTCTCGCGAAGCGCGCTCCACTCGGTGCGGGTGAGGTCGAGGTAGGGAGTCGCCTCCGGCTTGGGCCGGTGGGCGCTCCTGGGTGCCGTCGGTGGCACGGAGACCGAAGAGATCACAGTCCATTGTTACGGCTGGTTGAACGGGATGGGGGGTTGGACGGGGGGTGGGCTACATCACCTGTGGCACGCTGAGCCGGTGATTATTGGGGTTGGCATCGACGTCGCGGAGATCGAACGGTTCGCGGCGGCGCTGGAACGGACGCCCGGGATGGCCGAACGGCTCTTCGTGGAGAGCGAGTTGCTGCTCCCGGGCGGGGAACGCCGGGGCATCGCCTCACTGGCGGCCCGCTTCGCGGCGAAGGAGGCGCTGGCCAAGGCCCTCGGCGCGCCGAGCGGGCTCCGCTGGACGGACGCCGAGGTCTACGTCGAGGACAGCGGTCAGCCGCGGGTACGGGTGCGGGGAACGGTGGCGGAGCGGGCTTCGGCGCTGGGCGTCCGCTCGTGGCACGTGTCGCTGAGCCATGACGCGGGGGTCGCTTCGGCGGTGGTGGTGGCGGAGGGGTGATCCGCCCTCCACCGCCCCCATAGAGGCAGACTGGCCCCATGCGGACTGCGTACAGCGTGGAGAAGGTCAGGTCCAGTGAACGCGCGCTCATGGCCCAGGGGCCAGAAGGCGTACTGATGCAGCGCGCCGCCGCCGGTCTCGCCGCCGAGTGCGCGCGGCTGCTCGGCAAGGTGTACGGCAAGGTGTACGGCGCGAGAGTCGCGCTGCTCGTGGGCAGCGGGGACAACGGGGGCGACGCCCTGTACGCGGGGGCCCGCCTCGCGCGGCGCGGCGCCGGGGTCAGCGCCGTGCTCCTCGCCCCGGACCGCACGCACGCCGGGGGGCTCGCCGCGTTGCGGGCCGCCGGGGGCGTGGTGGTGGGCGCCGACGAGGATCGGGCCGAGGGCGTGGTGGCCCGCGCCGGGCTCGTGGTCGACGGGATCGTGGGGATCGGGGGCCGCGGCGGACTCCGGGAACGCGCCGCCCGGCTGGTCAGTGCCGCGCGCGATGCGACGGTCGTCGCCGTGGACCTGCCGAGCGGGGTCGACGCCGATACGGGCGAGGTGCCGGGCGACGCGGTGCGCGCCGATGTGACGGTGACCTTCGGAACGTACAAGCCGGGGCTGTTGATCGATCCGGGCCGGGAGTACGCCGGTGCCGTGCGGCTCGTCGGCATCGGGCTCGAACTCGCGGCCGACGAGGCCGAACTGGAGGCTCTGCAGTTCGCCGAGGTGGCCGGGCTGCTGCCCGTGCCGGGCGGGGAGAGTGACAAGTACCGGCGGGGCGTCGTCGGGGTCGTCGCGGGGTCCGCCCGCTATCCGGGCGCCGCCGTGCTCGCCGTGGCGGGCGCGCTGCGCGGGGGCGCGGGCGCCGTGCGGTACGTGGGGCCCGCCGCGGACGCCGTCATCGCGCGGTTCCCCGAGGTGCTGGTGTCCGCGGGCCCGCCCGCGAAGGCGGGGCGCGTACAGGCCTGGGTCGTGGGGCCCGGACTCGGCGACGACGCGGAGGGGCTGCGGGACGTGGTCGCCGCCGACGTGCCGGTGCTGATCGACGCCGACGGGCTGCGGCTCGCGGGGCAGGAGGCGGTGCGGGCGCGGCGCGCGCCCACGCTGCTCACGCCGCACGCGGGGGAGGCCGCCGCGCTGCTCGGGGTGGCGCGCGCGGAGGTCGAGGCGGGGCGGCTATCGGCCGTACGGGAGCTGGCGCGGCGGTACGGGGCGACGGCGCTCCTGAAGGGCTCCACCACCCTGGTGGCGTCGGCGCGGGGCCCCGTACGCGTCAACCCCACCGGGACCGCCTGGCTCGCCACCGCGGGCAGCGGCGACGTGCTGTCCGGGCTCGCCGGGTCCCTCCTTGCGGCGGGGCTCGGGGCGCGGGACGCGGGGTCCGTCGCCGCGTATCTGCACGGTCTTGCCGGGCGGCACGCGGCGGACGGGGCGCCCGTGAGCGCGCAGGACGTGGCCGACGCGATTCCCGCCGTGTGGCGAGAGGTCCGCAGGCCCGGCTGAGCCAGGGGTGTGGGCCGGGCCGGGACGGGCCGGGCCGGGCCGGATTCGGCGCCCGGCGGGGGCTGTCGGCGGGCTCTGAGACACTTGTCCGCGATGAACGAGACAGCCCCTTTCCGTGTCCGCGCCGAGATCGACCTCGACGCCCTCCGCGCCAACGTGCGCTCGCTGCGCGCCCACGCGCCGGACGCCGCGTTCATGGCCGTGGTGAAGGCGGACGCGTACGGACACGGGATGGTGCCCTGCGCCAGGGCCGCCCGCCAGGCGGGCGCCACCTGGATCGGCACCGCCACACCGGAGGAGGCCCTCGCCGTGCGCGCGGCGGGCGTGCCCGGCCGGATCATGTGCTGGCTGTGGACGCCGGGCGGCCCCTGGCGCGAGGGCGTCGAGGCCGACCTGGACATGGCGGTGAGCGCCCTGTGGGCGCTGCGCGAGGTGACGGCCGCCGCCCGTGCGGCGGGGCGGCCCGCCCGTATCCAGCTCAAGGCCGACACGGGCCTCGGGCGCAACGGGTGCATGCCGGCCGACTGGCCCGAGCTGGTCGCCGAGTCCCTGCGCGCCGAGGCGGCGGGCCTGGTCCGGGTCACCGGCCTCTGGTCGCACTTCGCCTGCGCCGACGAGCCGGGGCATCCGTCGGTCGCCGCGCAGCTCACGGTCTTCCGCGAGATGGTGGCGTACGCCGAGGAGCGGGGGATACGCCCCGAGGTGCGCCACATCGCCAATTCCCCCGGGATGCTCACGCTCCCGGAGGCGCACTTCGACCTCGTCCGCCCCGGCATCGCGATGTACGGCGTCTCGCCGAGCCCCGAGGTGGGCACCCCGGCGGACTTCGGGCTGCGGCCCGTCATGACGCTCACCGCCTCGCTCGCCCACGTGAAGCACGCCCCGGCGGGCCACGGCGTGAGCTACGGACATCACTACGTCACACCGGGCGAGACGACCCTCGGCCTCGTTCCGGCCGGTTACGGCGACGGCATCCCGCGGCACGCCTCCGGCACGGCCCCTGTCCTCGTCGGCGGCAAGTGGCGGACGGTCGCGGGCCGGATCGCGATGGACCAGTTCGTGGTGGACCTCGGCGGGGACGAGCCCGAAGTGGGCGCGGAGGCGGTGCTTTTCGGTCCCGGCGACCGCGGCGAGCCGACCGCCGAGGACTGGGCGCAGGCCACGGGCACCATTGCGTACGAGATCGTCACCCGCATCGGATCGCGCGTCCCGCGCGTCTATGTGGGCGAGCGGTCCGACGTGGGCGAGCGGTCCGACGTGGGCGAGCGGTCCGACGACTGACCAGGAAATGACGAGGAGCGGTACGTGAGCGAGAGCAGCACGGGGGCGGCCGCTGCGGAAGCGGTGACCGAGGCCGCGGCCGTGGCCGCGGCGGGGAGCTGGCGCCGGGCCGGAGTGGCGGGCACCGCGATAGGGGTCATCGCCGCGGGCGCGGCCGCCGGGGTCGCCATAGAGCGGCTCACCGTGGGACGCGGCATGCGCAAGAAGGCGCGGCTCGCGCTCGACGCCTCGGGGCCCTACGGCTCGCTGCGCGGCATGCCCGGCACGGCGTACGCGGACGACGGCACGGAGCTCTCGTACGAGGTCGAAGAGGTCGAGGCGGACAGCGACCAGGCCTCGCGGCGCCGCCGCCTCTTCGGCCGCAGGGCCCCCGCGCCGGTCACCGTCGTCTTCAGCCACGGCTACTGCCTGAGCCAGGACTCCTGGCACTTCCAGCGGGCCGCCCTGCGCGGTGTCGTGCGCGCCGTCTACTGGGACCAGCGCAGCCACGCCCGCTCGGGACGCGGGGCCGACCAGCTGGAGCGCAGGCTGCCGGTCTCCATCGACCAGCTCGGGCGGGACCTGAAGGCCGTCATCGACGCCGCCGCGCCCGAGGGGCCACTCGTCCTCGTCGGGCACTCCATGGGCGGCATGACGACGATGGCCCTCGCCGACCAGTTCCCCGAGCTGATCCGTGAGCGCGTCGTGGGCATCGCCCTGGTCGGCACGTCGTCGGGGCAACTCGGTGAGGTGAACTTCGGGCTCCCGGTGGCGGGGATGAACGCGGTCCGGCGGGTGCTGCCCGGCCTGCTGCGGGCGCTCGGTTCGCAGGCCGAGCTGGTGGAGCGCGGGCGCCGGGCCACCGCTGACCTCTTCGCGGGCGTCATCAAGCGGTACTCGTTCTCGCGCAGGGACGTGGACCCGGCCATAGCGCGGTTCGCGGAGCGGATGATCGAGGCGACGCCGATCGACGTGGTGGCGGAGTTCTATCCGGCGTTCGCCGAGCACGACAAGGCGGACGCGCTCAAGTACTTCGCCGAGCTGCCGGTGCTCGTGCTCGCCGGGGACAAGGACCTGGTCACGCCGAGCGAGCACAGTGAGACGATCGCCCAGCGGCTGCCCGACGCCGAACTGGTTCTCGTCCCTGACGCCGGGCATCTGGTCATGCTGGAGCACCCGGAGGTGGTCATGGACCGGCTCGCGGATCTCCTCGTGCGGGTGGGGGCCGTACCGGCGGCCGACCGTGCGGGGCGGACCGGTCGGACGGGGCGTGCGGGGCGGACGGGCGGCTGACCGTCCCGGCTCGGGCAGGGTCCGCCAGCCGCTACCGTGGACGGTATGGAAGCACCGCACCACCAGGCCCCCGCCGGCGTACTCAAGATCACGGTCAACTCCCCCGGTCAGATGGGTGAGTTGGGCCGCCGCCTGGCCAAGATCCTGCGCCCCGGCGACCTCGTCATGCTCACCGGTGAGCTCGGCGCCGGCAAGACGACACTGACCCGTGGCCTGGGCGAGGGCCTCGGCGTGCGCGGCGCCGTCACCTCGCCGACCTTCGTCATCGCCCGCGTGCACCCGCCGCTCGGCGCAGGGCCCGCCCTCGTGCACGTCGACGCGTACCGCCTGGGCGGCGGGCTCGACGAGATGGAGGACCTGGACCTCGACGTCTCGCTGCCCGACTCGGTGATCGTCGTGGAGTGGGGCGACGGCAAGGTCGAGGAGCTCTCGGACGACCGGCTGCGGATCGTCATCGACCGTGCGGTGGGGGACACGGCGGTGGGGGATACGACGGTGGGGGATACGACGGACGAGGTGCGCGAGGTGACGCTCACCGGTCTCGGACAGCGGTGGGCCGACGCGGACCTGGAGTCGCTCGCGGCCTGAGGCGCGGCCTGAGGCGCGGCCTCTTCTCGTACGTTCGCCCTAACGTTCCGACAAGTCGTCGGCAAAATGTTGCGTTGCGCGTGCCGGGCGTGGTCACATGGAGAGAGGTACTGGTTAGGTCTACCTAACCACGTCTGCCCCCGGAGCCCAGGAGGCATCCATGTCGGCTTCAGAACACGACGGACAGCCGCAGCCGCACGTGCCGACGTCCTCGCCCGTGCCGATGCCCTCGCACCTGTCGATGAGTGACCTGCTGGCGTCCTGTGCCGCGGCGACGGCGGTCTCCACGCCGCCCGGCGATCCGGCCACGGAGGACGCTCCCGCGGTCCGCCCGTCGATCAAGGAATAACGACGACCTTGCGGTCGCGCAGCGCGAACTCCCACATCGCATTGCCGTCCGCCCGCGACTCGCGGATGCCACCGGTCTTCTTCGACGGGTCCGGCTCCGGAGTCGAGCCGTCGACCGCCGCGCTGAAGCCGACCCCGATCCCCTCGACGGACGTGAACCGCACGACGTGCTCGACCGCCTTGCCATCCGTACCGGTGACGGCACCGGTACGCGAAGTGACGCTGTAGGTGCCCGGCGCCGGGTCGATCGTGCCCGGCGTGACCGTGAACGTGACCCGCAGCTTCCCGTCGGGCTCGACCAGCCAGACCCGGTCCTCGCCCACGGAGTACACGACGCGCTGCCCCGTCCCCGACCGCGCGGGCACCGCCTTCGGGTCCGCCTTCTCCTTCGGGGAGCGCGGCGCGGCGGCCGAGGGAGAGGTCTTGCCGGGGTGCTTGGCCAGGTCGTCCGGCGCGCTGGCCGAGGCCTGGTAGGCGAGGAAGGCGACCGCGGCGAGCGCAGCGGCGGTGAGCCCGGCCACGAATCCCGAGCTGCTCCTTGACACCTTGCGCCACCCACCTCTTAGTACTGCGTACGGCTGCCGGGTTGACGTTAGCAGCAGCCACGCCCCATCCCCGGGCATCCGCACCCGGCGCCGGTGCGATGCCCGTCGGATGCCGTCCGATGCCCGTCGGATGCCTGTCGGATGCCCGCCGGATGCCGGTACGGCCGTGCGCCGCGCCTCGGAGCCGTAGGCTGTTCGCGTGCTCTTGCTCGCTCTGGATACCGCAACGCCCGCCGTCACCGTCGCCCTCCACGACGGCTCCTCCGTCATCGCGGAGTCGAGCCAGGTCGATGCCCGGCGGCACGGAGAACTGCTCCTTCCGGCCGTCGACCGGGTGCTCGCCGAGGCGGGCCTCGGACTCGACGCCGTGACGGGCATCGTCGCCGGGGTGGGCCCCGGCCCCTACACCGGTCTGCGCGTCGGCCTGATGACCGCCGACACCTTCGGCCTCGCGCTCGGCGTGCCCGTGCACGGCGTGTGCACGCTGGACGGCCTCGCGTACGCCTCGGGCATCGAGGAAGGCCCCTTCGTGGTGGCCACCGACGCCCGGCGCAAGGAGGTCTACTGGGCGCGTTACGACGACGTCCGCACCCGCGTGGGCGAACCCGCCGTAGACCGCCCCGCGGACATCGCGGCCGAGGTCGCGGGGGTGCCCGCGGTCGGCGCGGGCGCGCTGCTCTACCCCGACACCTTCCCCGACGCCCGCGCGCCCGAGCACGTCTCGGCCGCCGCGCTCGCCGCCCTGGCGGCGGAGAGGCTGGCGGCGGGCGAGGAGCTCCTGGAGCCCCGGCCGCTGTACCTGCGCAGGCCTGACGCGCAGGTGCCCAAGAACTACAAGGTGGTCACCCCGAAGTGACCACCCAGGTGACCCAGGCGACCGAGGCCGCCGTGCTGCGCGAGATGCGCTGGTGGGACATCGACGCGGTGTTCGTCCTGGAGAAGGAGCTCTTCCCGGACGACGCCTGGTCGCGCGGCATGTTCTGGTCGGAGCTGGCCCACGCGCGCGGGCCGCTGGCCACCCGCCGCTATGTGGTCGCCATGGACGGCGACCGCCTCGTCGGGTACGCGGGGCTCGCCGCCTCCGGGGACCTGGCCGACGTCCAGACCATCGCCGTGGCGCGCGACCACTGGGGCTCCGGCCTCGGCGCCCGGCTCCTCACCGACCTGCTGCAGGCCGCGACCGCCTTCGAGTGTGCCGAGGTGATGCTGGAAGTGCGGGTCGACAACACACGGGCGCAGAAGCTGTACGAGCGCTTCAACTTCGAGCCCATCGGCTTCCGGCGCGGCTACTACCAGCCCGGCAACGTGGACGCCCTGGTCATGCGCCGCACCGATCCCTCCACCCCCGTATCCGGCGTACAAGGAACCGAGATTCATGGCTGACTCGCGCGACGAACCCCTCGTCCTCGGCATCGAGACCTCCTGCGACGAGACCGGCGTCGGCATCGTCCGCGGCACCACCCTGCTCGCGGACGCCATCGCCTCCAGCGTCGACGAGCACGCCCGCTTCGGCGGCGTCGTCCCCGAGGTCGCCTCGCGTGCGCACCTGGAGGCGATGGTGCCGACCATCGAGCGCGCCCTGAAGGAAGCGGGCGTGAGCGCGAAGGACCTGGACGGCATCGCGGTGACCGCGGGCCCCGGGCTCGCGGGCGCGCTGCTCGTCGGGGTCTCGGCCGCCAAGGCGTACGCGTACGCCCTCGGCAAGCCGCTCTACGGCGTGAACCACCTCGCCTCGCACATCTGCGTGGACCAGCTGGAGCACGGGCCGCTGCCCGAGCCGACCATGGCGCTCCTGGTCTCCGGCGGCCACTCGTCGCTGCTGTTGTCCGAGGACATCACGTCCGACGTACGGCCGCTCGGCTCGACCATCGACGACGCGGCGGGCGAGGCGTTCGACAAGATCGCGCGGGTGCTGAACCTCGGCTTCCCGGGTGGCCCCGTCATCGACCGGTACGCACGCGAGGGCGACCCGAAGGCCATCGCCTTCCCGCGCGGGCTCACCGGGCCGCGCGACGCCCCGTACGACTTCTCCTTCTCCGGTCTGAAGACGTCCGTCGCCCGCTGGATCGAGGCGAAGCGGGCAGCGGGCGAGGAGGTGCCGGTACGTGATGTGTCCGCGTCCTTCCAGGAGGCGGTCGTCGACGTGCTGACCCGCAAGGCCGTGCGGGCCTGCAAGGACGAGGGCGTCGACCACCTCATGATCGGCGGTGGCGTGGCCGCCAACTCGCGCCTTCGCGCGCTCGCGCAGGAGCGGTGCGAGAAGGCGGGCATCCGGCTGCGCGTGCCGCGCCCCAAGCTGTGCACGGACAACGGCGCGATGGTCGCGGCCCTCGGCGCCGAGATGGTGGCCCGCAACCGGACGGCCTCGTCCTGGGACCTGTCGGCGGACTCCTCGCTGCCGGTGACGGAGCCGCACGTGCCGGGGCACACGCACGGCCACGGCCACGGCCACGATCACGATCACGTGCACGAGGTCAGCAAGGAGAACCTCTACTCATGACGCTCGCGCTGATGTGGGAGGCCCGTGCCGTCGAGGGGCGCGGCGAAGAGCTGCTGGCCTGGGCGCGGGCCCAGGAGATCGACGGCTCCCCGGTCCGCCGCGAGACCTTCCGCGCGCCGCAGGACCGGGTCCTCGTCATCACCTGGTGGGACGCCGGGCCCGACGCCGAGCTGCCCGAACTCCCGGAGCCCGCTGAGGGGTTGGTGACGCGGGCGGTGCACCGCTGGCGGTTCGAGTCGGTGGAGCGGGTCTAGGACTTCTTGTACGTCAACAAGTAGCGCCAGAACAGCAGGTGGCGCACGCTGCTGCCGGGCAGGAGGCGGGCCGCCTCGGTGCGGATGTCGGGGAGCCGCATGTCCGGCTGTCGGACGGGGGCTTTGAGCGGGGGCGTGTGCTCGCCGCGCAGGCGCTCGGAGGCGTACACCGTCGCGCGGGCCACCGCGTTCGCCGGGGATGCCGCGAGGTCCCACCAGGTCATGCCCGCGTAGCAGCCGAGGACGAGCAGGGTGCCGCCCGGGGCGAGGGCGTCACGCAGGCGGGTCACCGTGGCGAACGGCATGTGGTGCAGGCTCGCCAGGCAGGTGATGACGTCGTACCGGGCCGCGGGCAGGTCTTCCTTCGTCACGTCCGCCCGGCGGAAGCGGGGGCCGCCGCCCGCGGCCTCCGCCTCGGCGATGACCTCCGGCGACGGGTCCAGCGCGTCGACCTCGTAGCCGCGGGCCGCGAGGCGGCGGGCGAAGCGCCCGGTGCCGCAGCCGATGTCGAGGGCGGTGCGGCCGCCGGGCGGCAGGTTCCGCAGGAGCAGCGGGTGGTAGTGGTCGTTGTGGTCGAAGGGCACGCGGGCGAGCCTGGCACACCTCCCTGAATCATGTGCGGTGTGCCGCCCGGCCCAGCAACCCGTCGATGACCGCGCCCAGTTGGCGGGTCACGTCGTAGTCCTCGGTCAGTTCGGCCCAGCGGCCCGCGAGCGCCGCGAGGTGGGGCAGCTCGGCCGCGTCCGCGTCGGTGAGCAGGCCGGGGAAGTGGCGCTTGCGGTCCGGGTCCTCGGCGCGGCGCTCCATCGCGCGGTGGAAGGCCAGGTCTCCGTAGACGCAGTGCCAGATGGTCCGGTACGCGCGAACGGCGTCCTCGGGAGTGAGCCCGCACGCGATGCCGGAGGCGATGATCTCCTCGACCATCCACAGGGCGCCCTCGTCGGTGAGGTCGCCGAGGCTGAGGACTTCGACCACCCAGGGCATCCCCGCCAGGATCCCGTGCATGTGCACCGAGACGGCGAGGAGGCGGTCGCGCGGGTCGGCGGGCAGTTCGGGGCGCGGGACCGTGGCGGCGGTACCCGCGAGCGTGAGCATCAGGAGCTCGTCCTTGTCGCGCACGTGGTGGTAGAGCGCCATCGGCGTCGCGCCGACCTCCTTGGCGACCCGGCGCATGCTCAGGGCCGAGACGCCTTCCGTCTCCAGGATTCGGCGGGCGGTCGCGACGATGGTCGCCTTCTCGATGCGGCGGGGGCGTCCTACGGCGCGCTTCTTCGCCGTAGCGGGGGCCTCGGCCCCGTCCGCCGCTGTCTGCTTGTTGTCATCTGCTGCCACCTGCTCATTGTCACGCCTGGGAGGGGAAGCGGGCGGCAACCCTTGCGCAGTTTCTATACGCGTATAGTAACGTGCGTCGCATGGTGAAACCGATAGATACGGCGGACTCGACGGACTCGACGGACACGGTGAACTCGGCGGACACGGTGAACTCGAACGCTCCGCGCGGGCCTTGGCTGCTGCCGGTGCTGCTCACCGTGCAGTTCCTCGTCTCCCTGGACATGTCCGTCGTCAACATCGCCCTGCCCGACATGGGCGACGACCTCGACTTCGCCCCCGACTCGCTGCTCTGGGTCGTCAACGCCTACGCGCTCGCCTTCGGCGGCCTGCTCATGCTCGGCGGCCGCCTCGCCGACCTGGTCGGTCGGCGCCGCACCCTGACCTGGGGATTCGCGGTCTTCGGCGCGGCGAGCCTCGCGGGCGGGCTGGCCCTCGCGCCGGGACAGCTGATCGCGGCGCGGGCCGTGCAGGGCGCGGGCGCGGCGGCGCTCGCCCCCGTCGCGCTCGCCCTGATCACCGTGAACTACGCGGCGGGCCCCGCACGGTCCCGGGCGCTCGGCCTGTGGGGCGTCTCGGGGGCGCTCGGCGGAGCCGTCGGGATCATGGCGGGTGGACTGCTCACCGACTGGGTCGGCTGGCGCTCCGTGATGCTGATCAACGTCCCCGTGGTGCTCGCCGCGCTCCTCGCCGCACGGCACGGGGTCCCCGCCGACCGCCGTACGGGCCCCGCGCCCCGCCTCGACATCTCCGGCGCCCTGCTTGTCACGGCCGGGACGACGCTGCTCGTCCTCGGCCTCGTGCGCACGGAGACGTACGGCTGGGAGTCGGGCGCCACGCTGGGCACGCTCGGCGCGGCGGCCCTGCTGCTCGCCGCCTTCGTCGCCGTCGAGGCCCGCAAGCGGGAGCCGCTGCTGCGGCTCGGCCTGCTCGGCACGGCGCACCGGCCCGTACTCTCCGCGAATGTCTTCGCCCTCCTGATGTCCTCGGGACAGTTCGCCGCCTTCTACTTCACCTCGCTCTACCTCCAGCAGGTGATGGGGTACGGGCCGACGGCGGCCGGCGCCGCGTTCCTGCCGTTCTGCGCGGGCATCGTGGCCGGGTCGACGGTCGCGACCCGCACGGTCGGGCGGCTCGGCGAGCGGACGCTCCTCGTGGCGGGCGGGCTGCTCGGCGCCGCCGGGTTCGGGTGGTTCGCCCTGACGGTCGAGGCGGGCGGCACGTTCCTCGGCTCCATCCTCGGCCCCTCGCTGGTCGCGAGCGTCGGCATCGGCCTGTGCTTCGTGCCGCTCGGTACGGCGGCCACCAGCGGCGTCGCCCCCGAGGAGACCGGCATGGCCGCCGGACTGCTCAACAGCTCGCGCCAGCTCGGCGGCTCGCTCGGCCTCGCGGTCCTGGTCACGGTCGCGGCGAACTTCACGGGCCAGGGGCAGGGCAGGAGCGCGCTCGCCGAGGGGCACGCGGCGGCCTTCGCGGCGTCCGCGGGGCTCCTGGTGGCGGCCGCCCTGGCGACGGCGGTGCTGCACGGCCGCCGTACGACCCCGCCGACCGACTCGACCGACTCGACCGACTCGACCGACTCGACCGGCTCGACGGACTCGACCGGCTCGACCGCACCGCTGCGACCTGCGGAATCGCCTGCCGGGAAAGAAATCTCGAAAAATCTCGGCGACGATGTCGAAACGGGCGTCTCCCGTTCGACGCAGGGGTGAGAGGCGAGGAGAGGCCCCGCCACCACCCAATGGGAGACACCATGCCGCGCTACCTGACGATGATCCGTATCGACGAGAACAACGTTCCCGAGGGCGGCCCGAGCCCCGAGCTGCAGGAGCGCATGGGCGCACTGCTCGAAGAGATCACCAAGGCCGGGGTGATGCTCGACACCGCGGGCCTGCGGCCGACCTCCGAAGGCGCCCGCGTGACCTGGGACAAGGGCGAGATGTCCGTGACCGACGGCCCGTTCACCGAGACCAAGGAGGTCATCGGCGGCTACTCGATCTGTCAGGCCAAGGACATGGCCGAGGCGGTCGAGTGGACCAAGCGCTTCCTGGGGACCCACGAGGACTACTGGACGATCACCGCGGAGGTCCGGGAGATCGAGGGCTAGGGCTGGGGCCAGGGCGCTTCTGACGGATCTCCGCGGGGCCGCCTCAGGGCCCGCCCGGACCGGTCCCAGCCTTTGCGGGGGGTGCGCCGGGGTGTTCTGATGGGTGGCCGTGAGCCATCCGCCGGAGCACCCCCGTCGCACACCGCCGGAGCGGCAGCCCCGCCGCGCCGTCGAGACCGTCTTCCGCATGGAGTCGCCGCGCATCATCGCCGGTGTCACGCGGATCGTACGAGACGTCGGCATCGCCGAGGAGCTGGCGCAGGACGCCCTGGTGGCAGCCCTCGAACAGTGGCCCGAGGAAGGCGTCCCCGACAACCCGGGCGCCTGGCTCATGGCCACCGCCAAGCACCGCGCCATCGACCTGGTCCGCCGCCGCGAGCGCTACGCCGCCAAGCTGGCGGAGGTCGGCCGCGACCTGGAGACCATGCGGCCCGGCGCGGACGAGCCCGCCGACCCCGCCGACCCCGACGAGATCGACGACGACCTGCTCCGCCTCGTCTTCACCGCCTGCCACCCGCTGCTCTCCGCCGAGGCCCGGGTGGCGCTCACCCTGCGGCTGCTCGGCGGCCTGACCACCGCGGAGATCGCCCGCGCCGTGCTCGCCCCCGAGCCGACCGTGGCGCAGCGCATCGTGCGGGCCAAGCGCATCCTCGCCACCAAGGACGTCGCCTTCGAAGTCCCCCGCGGCCCGGACCGCGAGGCCCGCCTCGGCTCGGTCCTCGAAGTCATCTACCTCATCTTCAACGAGGGGTACGCCGCCACGGCGGGCGACGACTGGCTGCGCCCGGCGCTGTGCGAGGACGCCCTGCGCCTGGCGCGGGTCCTCGCGGGTCTCATGCCCGAGGAGTCCGAGGCGCACGGCCTCGCCGCGCTCCTCGAACTGCAGGCGTCGCGCGCGGCGGCACGCACGGGCCCGTTCGGCGAGCCGGTACTGCTCAGGGAGCAGAGCAGGGCGCGCTGGAACCGGCTCCTCATCCGGCGCGGTTACGCGGCCCTCGCGCGGGCCAGGGCCGCGGCGGCCTCGTCCAGGGCCCTCGGCCCGTACGCGCTGCAGGCCGCGATCGCCGCCTGCCACGCCCACGCGCACTCGTACGAGGAGACGGACTGGCAGCAGATCGCCGTCCTCTACGGCCTGCTCGCCGCCCGCACCCCGTCCCCGGTGGTCGAGCTGAACCGCGCGGTCGCGGTCTCGATGGCGCAGGGCCCGGAGTCCGGCCTGTCCTTGGTCGACGCGCTCAGCGCCGAACCGGCCCTGAAGGGCTACCACTTGCTGCCCAGCGTGCGGGGCGACCTGCTTGAGCGGCTCGGCAGGACGGCCGAGGCGTGCGCGGAGTTCGAACGGGCGGCGTCGCTGGCGCGCAACGAGAGGGAACGGGAGCTGCTGCTCGCGCGGGCGGCCTCCTGCCAGCTCTGAGCGCCTGTCTTTGAACGCCGCCCGGGTCAGTCCGAGGCGGCCGTCTGCGCCGTCTGCGCCGGGTGCCCGATCAGCATCGTCGGCGCGCCCGCCACCCGCGTCAGGAAGACGGTCGCGGACTGCTTCCCCTGAGGCTTCACCTTGCGTCGCAGCTCCTCCGGCTCGACGGCGGACCCGCGCTTCTTGACGGTGAGGATGCCGACCCCGCGCTCCCGCAGCAGCGCCTTCAACTTCTTCACGCCGAAGGGGAGTTGATCGGTGATCTCATAGGCGGTGGCGTACGGGGTGGCGTGCAGGGCGTCGGAGGTGACGTACGCGATGGTCTCGTCGATCAGCCCGCCGTCGACCCGCGCGGCGACCTCGGCGACCAGATGCGCGCGGATGACGGCGCCATCCGGCTCGTACAGATAGCGCCCGACGGGACGCACGTCGGGGTCGGGCAGCATCGCGTCGATCGAGGACCACAGGGAGGCGGCGCCGGGCAGCAGCGTCGCGCGGTGCGAGGAGGGCGCGTCCGTGCCGAACCACAGCACGGCCTCCTTCACGTCCCCGCCGTCCGAGATCCACTCGGCCCCCGCCTCGGCCGGGATCGCCTCGTGCGGGATGCCGGGAGCGATCTTCAGCGCGGCGCGCGGCGCCTTCAGTGCCGTCTCGACCGCCCACGACAGGGGCGGGGAGTAGGACTCCGGGTCGAAGATGCGGCCGCGCTTGGAGGAGCGGCGCGCCGGGTCCACGAACACCGCGTCGTACGCCGACGTGTCGACCTCGGTGACATCGGCCTCGCGGAGCTCGATGAGCCCGGCGAGCCCCAGGGCCTCCGCGTTGGCGCGGGCGACCGCGCAGGTCAGCGGCGAGCGGTCGACGGCGAGCACGGAGATCCCGGCCCGCGCGAGGGCGATCGCGTCGCCGCCGATGCCGCAGCACAGGTCGGCGAGCGAGCGGACCCCGAGGGCCTTGAAGCGCTCGGCGCGGTGGGTGGCGACGGAGGAGCGGGTGGCCTGCTCGACGCCGTCCGGCGTGAAGAACATCCGGGCCGCGTCCTCGGCGCCGAACTTCGGCACGGCCCGTTGGCGCAGCCGGGCCTGCGCGAGGGCGGCGGAGACCAGAAGCGCCGGGTGCGTGCGGCGCAGCCGGGTGGCGGCGGCGAGCTCCTGTGCGGGCTCGATGTCCCGCACCTCGTCGAGCAGGGCCCGGCCCTCGGCGGTACGGAGGGCGGCGAAGGCGGCGAGGGGGTCGCCGAGGTCGGTCGCGTGGCCGCTCGGCGTGTTCGGGTCGCTCGGCGTGTTCGGGTCGTTCACCTGCCCCATTGTGGGCCAGTCGGTGGACGGTGCGCGGCCGGTGGCGGTGTCGGGGCCGCGACACGACCTTGAGCTGCGAGGATCCGGCTCCATGCAACTAGTACGACAAAACGTAAAATACGCCAGAAGACGGAACAACCGGGTGCATGCCGCAGTCGCCGTCCTGGCCGCCTCCGCCATCGCCTCGGGCTGCGCCTCCGCGGGCGACTCCGCGAACCCCGCCCATGGTCAGCAGCCGCTCAACGCCCCGCCCGCCCGCGCCCTCGACTCCTACGCCCAGAAGCTCGGCGCGATCCAGGCCGCGCGGGCCGCGGCGGCCAAGCGCTGGGGCCTGGCGAAGACCCCGCTCGCCGCGCCCCCGCCGCCCAGGACCAAGCCGCGGATCACCACCCGCAAGGGCTTCGACGTCAAGGGCCAGTCGAGCCTGCCGCCGGTCTTCACGACGATCCCCACCAAGAAGAAGGTCGTCTTCCTGACCATCGACGACGGCGCCGAGAAGGACCCGGCACTGCTGAGGATGATGGGCGAACTGCACCTGCCGTACACCGCGTTCCTCAGCGACTACCTGGTCAAGGAGGACTACGGCTACTTCAAGAAGATGCAGGACCGCGGCGTCACCCTGAACAACCACACCCTCCACCACCGCTACCTGCCCGGCCTGTCGTACGAGGGCCAGCGCCGCGAGATCTGCGGCATGCAGGACGTGATCACGAAGCACTACGGCAAGCGCCCCGAACTCTTCCGCCCGCCGTACGGCAACTACAACCGTGACACCCTGCGCGCCGCCAAGTCCTGTGGCGTCAAGGCGGTCCCGCTGTGGGCGTCGGAGGCCTTCGCCGACCACATGGAGTGGCGCGAGTGGGACCGCGACCTGCACCCCGGCGACATCATCCTCACGCACTTCCGTGGCCGTGAGGACTGGAAGGGCACCATGCCCGACATGGTCCGCAAGGTCATGAAGACGGTCACGGACAAGGGTTACGCGGTGGCCAGACTGGAGGACTACCTGTGACCCCCCGGGCGCGAGCGCGCCGCCGCCTCCTCGCCGGGGCCCTGCTGTGCGGAGTACTCGCGCCCGCACTGCTCGCAGGCTGCGCGGAATCGGTGGACCCGATCGAACGCCTGGGCAGAAAGGCAACGCAAAAACTCCCCCCACGCAAACCGGGCACGACCTCCCACCCAGCCCCGAAGCCAGGCTCAGAGCCGTCCGCCCCCCGCTGTGGGCAGGCGTTCCGCTGGGGGTCCCCCCAGGCCCTTGAGGCACTGGGGGAGGAACGGGTGGGCACAGCCCCCGGTGCCGAGCAACGTGAATCAGGGCATCCACAAATCGCAGGTGGGGAACCCGAAGGCCCAGAGAACCGTTGCCCCGACAGGGAAAACTCACCGCCAGCCCCGGCACGGAGCACCCCCATCCGCTAAAGCCCGACGCAGTCGACTGGCACTCCGCTTGACCGAGTGCTAATCCCCGTCCTAGTCTCACTTCTGGCACTCCCCACTGGAGAGTGCCAATAGCGACGGGCAGGTCCGGCACCCGCGACGACGGATCCACCTGGTCGCCACACTCAGACTCTTAACCCCGTGAGATCTCCGAAGGGGGAGACCGGATCGTGACGACCACCAGCTCCAAGGTTGCCATCAAGCCGCTCGAGGACCGCATTGTGGTCCAGCCGCTCGACGCCGAGCAGACCACGGCCTCCGGCCTGGTCATTCCGGACACCGCGAAGGAGAAGCCCCAGGAGGGCGCTGTCCTCGCCGTGGGCCCGGGGCGCTTCGAGAACGGCGAGCGCCTTCCGCTCGACGTGAAGGTCGGCGATGTCGTGCTGTACAGCAAGTACGGCGGCACCGAGGTGAAGTACAACGGCGACGAGTACCTCGTCCTCTCGGCTCGCGACGTGCTCGCGATCGTCGAGAAGTAGTTCACCGCTACACCTGCTTCACCTGCTTCACCAGCAGATTTGCTTTTGAGCTGCGCCCCTGGTCACCCCGCTGATTGCCGGGCGGCGAGGGGCGCAGTTCGTTCACCCGAGTTTTCGAGAGGGCTGAATCGCTCCCATGGCGAAGATCCTGAAGTTCGACGAGGACGCCCGTCGCGCCCTTGAGCGCGGCGTCAACAAGCTTGCCGACACGGTCAAGGTGACGATCGGCCCCCGCGGCCGCAACGTCGTCATCGACAAGAAGTTCGGCGCGCCGACCATCACCAACGACGGCGTCACCATCGCCCGTGAGGTCGAGGTCGACGACCCGTACGAGAACCTCGGCGCCCAGCTGGTGAAGGAGGTGGCGACCAAGACCAACGACATCGCTGGTGACGGCACCACCACCGCCACCGTGCTCGCCCAGGCCCTGGTCAAGGAAGGCCTGCGCAACGTCGCCGCCGGCGCCTCCCCGGCCGCCCTGAAGAAGGGCATCGACGCCGCCGTCGCGGCCGTCTCGCAGGAGCTCCTCGCCACCGCCCGGCCGATCGACGACAAGGCCGACATCGCGGCCGTCGCCGGTCTGTCCGCCCAGGACCCGCAGGTCGGCGAGCTCATCGCCGAGGCGATGGACAAGGTCGGCAAGGACGGTGTCATCACCGTCGAGGAGTCCAACACCTTCGGCCTTGAGCTCGACTTCACCGAGGGCATGGCCTTCGACAAGGGCTACCTGTCGCCGTACATGGTGTCCGACCAGGAGCGTATGGAGGCCGTCCTCGACGACCCGTACATCCTGATCCACCAGGGCAAGATCTCCTCCATCCAGGACCTCCTGCCGCTGCTCGAGAAGGTCATCCAGGCCAACGCCTCGAAGCCGCTCCTGATCATCGCCGAGGACGTCGAGGGCGAGGCCCTGTCGACCCTGGTCGTGAACAAGATCCGCGGCACCTTCAACGCCGTCGCGGTGAAGGCCCCCGGCTTCGGCGACCGCCGCAAGGCCATGCTCGGTGACATCGCCACCCTCACGGGCGGCACCGTCATCGCGGAAGAGGTCGGCCTCAAGATCGACCAGGTCGGTCTCGACGTGCTCGGCACCGCCCGCCGTGTCACCATCACCAAGGACGACACGACGATCGTCGACGGCGGCGGCAACAAGGCCGACGTCGAGGGCCGCGTCAACCAGATCAAGGCCGAGATCGACGCCACGGACTCCGACTGGGACCGCGAGAAGCTCCAGGAGCGCCTCGCGAAGCTGGCCGGCGGCGTGTGCGTCATCAAGGTCGGCGCCGCCACCGAGGTGGAGCTGAAGGAGAAGAAGCACCGTCTGGAGGACGCCATCTCCGCGACCCGCGCCGCGGTCGAGGAGGGCATCGTCTCCGGTGGTGGCTCCGCCCTGGTGCACGCCGCCAAGGTGCTCGGCGACTCGCTCGGCAAGGAAGGCGACGAGGCCACCGGTGTCGCCGTCGTCCGCCGCGCCGCCGTCGAGCCGCTGCGCTGGATCGCCGAGAACGCCGGCCTCGAGGGCTACGTCATCACCTCGAAGGTCGCCGAGCTCGACAAGGGCTTCGGCTTCAACGCCGCGACCGGCGAGTACGGCGACCTGGTCAAGGCCGGCGTCATCGACCCGGTCAAGGTCACCCGCTCCGCCCTGGAGAACGCCGCGTCCATCGCGTCGCTGCTCCTCACGACCGAGACCCTGGTCGTCGAGAAGCCGGCCGAGGAAGAGGCGGAGGCCGGTCACGGCCACGGGCACGGTCACAGCCACTGACCTGAGTTGCCCGAGGCCCGGTTCCCATCACAGGGAGCCGGGCCTCGGGCCTTTTCGGGGATGCGTCTGCCGGGTTGCTTCCCGTTGCCGGGTGCGGATCGCGGTCCGTCCTCGCGCAGTTCCCCGCGCCCCTTAGGGGGCGCTCGCCGAAGTCGCCTCAGGGGCGCGGGGAACTGCGCGACCAGCCGACGGCGACCCGCACCCGAGACGGCTACTGCGGCCCGTACTTGCGCCCGGTACGGGACGTGACTCCGCCAAGGAGCGCTCGCGGCGTCACCTTCACCACCCCCATCAGCGCCTTGTACCGCGGGTCGGGGACGGACAGGGTCCGGCCGCGGGAGAGGTCGACGAGGGCCGCCGCGACCAGCTTGTCCGCGTCGAGCCACATCCAGTTGGGAATGTTGGACGTGCCCATCCCGGCCCGCTCGTGGAACTCCGTGCGGACGAAGCCGGGGCAGAGCGCCATCAGCCGCACCCCGGAACCGGCCAGGTCCTTCGCCGCGCCCTGGGTGAACTGCACGACCCACGCCTTCGAGGCCCCGTACGTCCCGCGCGGCACGAACGCCGCGACCGACGCGACGTTCACGACACCGCCGCGCCCGCGCTCCCGCATCGCCTCCGTCGCGGCCGACGTGAGGCGCAGCACCGCCTCGCAGTGCACCTTGAGCATGGTCAGCTCGTCGGCGAGCGAGACCTCCAGGTAGCGGCCCTTGTTGCCGAACCCCGCGTTGTTGATCAGCAGGTCGACCGTGTCCCTGCGGTTCGAGAGCCGCTTCTCGACGCTCTCGATGCCCGCGTCCGTCGCGAGGTCCGCGGTCAGGACCTCCGCCTCGATGCCGTGCCGGTCGTGCAGCTCGGTCGCCTGCTCGCGCAGCCGCTTGGTGTCGCGAGCCACCAGGACGAGGTTGTGCCCGTCACCGGCGAGACGCCGCGCGAAGGCGGCGCCGATGCCGGCGGTTGATCCCGTAATCAGAGCCGTAGTCATGGCCCAAGGCTAGTGAGAGCGAGCGGCCCCCGTGGCGCGCCGATGGCCCGGACTTCAGGTCACGAGGTCCTGCGCGGCGTGCTGCGCCAGGTACTTGCGGGCGCGCTCGGCCGTCCCGGGGTGCAGGGCGTCGCCCGCCGCGAGCAGCCGCGGCAGCAGCGACCTCTCCGTCGTGACGGCCCGGAACTGCAGGCCTACGGTGACCTCGTGCTCCGGCCGGTGCACGATCCGGACCGCGTCCCCGGCCCGGATCTCGCCCGCCACGATCACCCGCAGATACGCGCCGGGAACACCCTCTTCGGTGAACCGCTTCAGCCACCCCGACTCGTCGAGGTGGCCCTGGAACGTACGGCAGGGGATGCGCCCGCTCGTCACTTCGAGCACCAGATCGGAGCCGATCTGCCAGCGCTCGCCGATCCGCGCGCCGGTCACGTCGACCCCGGACGTCGTGAGGTTCTCGCCGAACGAGCCGTCGGGCAGCGGGCGCCCGAGCGTCGCCTCCCACGCGTCGAGGTCCTCGCGGGCATAGGCGTACACCGCCTGGTCGTTGCCGCCGTGGTGGCGCAGGTCGCTGATCTGGTCCCCGGCAAGGCCGCTCCCGCCGACGCCCTTCTCGCCCGGCGCCGTCACGAGGACCGGCCCGCGCACCGGCCGCTTGTCGATGCCGGTACTGCCGGAGGGGGCACCGGCGTGCTCGACGAGGGTGCGACGGCCAACATTCACCGAAAGAAGCTCCATACCCAGCAGGCTAAGCCAGCACCCTCAAAGCGGCGAAGCATTATTTCGCGATATGTCCAAGTGCGGCTTATGCTCGATCCATGATCGAGGCCCGCCATCTCCGCGTCCTGCGCGCCGTCGCCGCCACCGGCTCCTTCTCGGCCGCGGCCCGCGAGCTCGGCTGCACCCAGCCCGCCGTCAGCCAGCAGATGAAGGCCCTCGAATCCTCGACCGGCACACCGCTGCTGATCCGCACCGGCCGTGAGATGCGCCTGACCCAGGCAGGCGAGGCCCTGGTCAGGCACGCCTCGGGCATCCTCGCCGGACTCACCGCGGCGGAGGAGGAGGTCGCGGCGATCGCGGGCCTGCGCGCGGGCCGGGTGCGGCTCGTCTCCTTCCCGAGCGGCAGCTCCACCCTCGTCCCCGGCGCCCTCGCCGCCCTGCGCGCCGCCCACCCCGGCACCCGCGTCTCCCTCGTGGAGGCCGAGCCGCCGCGCTCGGTGGAGATGCTGCGCGAGGGCGACTGCGACGTCGCCCTCGCGTTCCGGTACGAAGGGGCGAAGGACGCCGAGGAGTGGGGCGACCTCATCGTGCGGCCGCTGCTGGCGGACCGGCTGGTCGGTCTCGTGCCCGAGGGGCATCGGCTGGCCGGCGCGGATTCGGTCACCATCGGCGAGTTCGCCGAGGAGTCATGGATCGCGGGCTGCCCCCGCTGCCGCAGGCAACTGGTGGAGGTCTGCGAGAGCGCGGGCTTCGTGCCCCGGATCGATTTCGCGACCGACGACTACCCGGCGGTGATCGGCCTGGTCGGCGCCGGGCTGGGAGTGGCGGTGCTGCCCGAGCTCGCGATCGAGTCGGTGCGCCCCAAGGGCGCCCGCACCGTGACGGTGGAGCCTGCCGTGCAGCGGGAGATCGTCGCGCTCACGCTGCCGGATCTGGCACAGGTGCCGGCCGTCGCCGCCACGCTGGACCACCTCGCGCGGGCCGCTGCCCGCTGACGTCGCGCGCGGGTTCCGAAGAAACGTTCCTTCAGTTGTGCGACACGGCACTGCGTGGCACGGCGGTGTGTGACGCGGCGGTGTGTGACCCGGCGCTGTGCGAGGCGGTGCTGTGTGACGTGGGGTTGTGCGAGGCGGTGCTGTGTGACGCGGCACCGCGCGAAACGGCGCTGCCCGCCGTCGCGGACGCCGTGACCAGTCGATTGCGCGCGCGCCCCATGAGCTCTTCGCGCTCGTCCTCCGTCAGTCCGCCCCACACGCCGTAGGGCTCGCGCACCGCGAGGGCGTGCGCCGCGCACTCCGCGCGCACCGGGCAGCGCATGCAGACCTCCTTGGCGGAGTTCTCACGTGCGCTGCGCGCCGCTCCCCGCTCGCCCTCCGGGTGGAAGAAGAGCGAGCTGTCGACCCCTCGGCAGGCCGCGAGGAGCTGCCAGTCCCACAGATCTGCGTTCGGTCCGGGAAGGCGGGAGAAATCTGCCATTGCTGGTCCCCTTGATGCCGTTCTTCGCGGATACGGTGCCCATGACCGTACATCTACTGTCTAAGGAGATGAAAATATGACTCATTGCGAATCTAGCCATAGACACCAGGAAAAGGGAAGAAAAGCCGCTAAATGGGGCATAGCTTGTGATGAAAGGTTGAGGGTCTCCCGCGCGCTCTGCGCTGTGTCCGTGCCCTCACGTAGAGTGCCGAACGTGTCCGACCGCCCCGTAACTCTTTCGGGTGACCGTCGTTGAGAGGGCGAGGCGGTTGAAAGAACAAGCGCTCGGGCAGGTGTCCGAGAGCGTCAACCGCACAGGTGACGAATATGTACCAGCCTGGAGGCTCAAGGTGACGCGCAGCAGCTGTGAGAGCCGCGGAGGACAGTCATGACATCTGTCCTCGTGTGCGACGACTCCCCGCTTGCCCGAGAGGCGCTCCGCCGCGCGGTCGCGACCGTGCCCGGTGTCGAGCGCGTGACGACAGCGGCCAATGGCGAGGAAGTCCTCCGCCGCTGGGGCGCCGACCGCTCGGACCTGATTCTGATGGACGTACGCATGCCCGGACTGGGCGGCGTCGAGACCGTCCGGCGGCTGCTGTCCGCCGACCCCGGTGCGCGCATCATCATGCTCACCGTCGCCGAGGATCTGGACGGGGTCGCGCTCGCGGTCGCCGCCGGTGCCCGCGGCTATCTGCACAAGGACGCCTCCCGCGCGGAGCTGCGGGCGACCGTCACCCAGGCGCTCGCCGACCCGACGTGGCGGCTGGCTCCGCGCAGACTGCGCTCGGCCGAGATGGGCGCCGCGCCCACGCTCACCGCGCGGGAGATCCAGGTCCTCGAGGGCATGAGCCACGGCCGCTCGAACGCGGAGATCGGGCGCGAGCTCTTCCTCTCCGAGGACACGGTGAAGACGCACGCCAGGCGGCTCTTCAAGAAGCTCGGCGCCTCGGACCGTGCACACGCCGTGGCACTCGGTTTCCGGTGGGGTCTGGTGCGCTGAGTGTGCTGCCGCGGGGGGCCCGCGATCCCCGCCTGCCACTGGGTGGGCGGGGTGGCGGATGCCCGTGGCTGCTTGTTTCGTCGCCGATGCCGCATCCTTGAGGTGTGGAGTTCCTCGGGGACGAGTCGATCGAGCGGGAGGGGAGGGCGCAGGAGATGAGTTCCGGCGCACCTGCTCATAACGCTTCAGTGCACAACTACGGACGCGGTGCCACGGATCAGTCGCCGTCAAGGCACCATGGACCGATGCGCGATGACAAGACGACGGTGATCGGTGCCCTCGTCCTTCGCGCGGTCGAGGGCGACGAACAGGCCACGCACGACCTTCTCGCGCACGTGCACCCCTTGGCGCTGCGCTACTGCCGGGCCCGCCTCTCCCGTCTGCCGGGTGACGCACGGCACTTCGTGGAGGACCTGGCGCAGGAAGTCTGCGTCGCCGTACTCCTCGCCCTGCCGCGGTACAAGGACACGGGCCGTCCCTTCGAAGCCTTCGTCTTCGCGATCGCGGCGCACAAGGTGGCCGACCTGCAGCGCGCCGCGATGCGGCACCCCGGGTCCACCGCCGTGCCCTCCGACGAGATGCCGGAGCGGCCCGACGACTCGCTCGGTCCCGAGGAGCGCGCGCTGCTCAGCAGCGATGCCGAGTGGGCCAAGAAGCTCCTCGCCAACCTCCCGGACAATCAGCGGGAGCTGCTCCTCCTGCGGATCGCCGTCGGCCTGACGGCCGAGGAGACCGGGCAGATGTTGGGCATGTCACCGGGTGCGGTGCGGGTCGCCCAGCACCGGGCGCTGAGCAGGCTGAGGGCGCTCGCCGAGCAGTAGGGCCCCGCATTGGTGGGACGACGGTCAGGAGCCTGTCGGCGTACGGTCGGCGTACGTGTGAACGTACAAAGCTTGCCGATGATCTTGATCGTGGAATGAGACACCCTTGGTTCCCGTTAGCATGGACATCCGCACCGATCAAGGCCATTTGGGGAAGGTGTCATGACTGCAAACGGCGGTTCTTCGACTGGGGTGCCCGAGAAATTCGCGACGCTCGGGCTGACCTACGACGACGTGCTGCTGCTGCCGGGCGCGTCGGAAGTGCTCCCGAACGCGGTCGACACCTCGTCCCGCATCTCCCGGAACGTTCGGGTGAACATCCCGCTGCTGTCCGCGGCGATGGACAAGGTCACCGAGGCCCGGATGGCGATCGCCATGGCCCGTCAGGGCGGCGTCGGTGTCCTGCACCGCAACCTCTCCATCGCGGACCAGGTCAACCAGGTCGACCTCGTGAAGCGGTCCGAGTCCGGCATGGTCACCGATCCGATCACGGTGCACCCGGACGCGACGCTCGCCGAGGCGGACGCGCTCTGCGCGAAGTTCCGGATCAGCGGCGTCCCGGTGACCGACGCGGCGGGCAAGCTGCTCGGCATCGTCACCAACCGCGACATGGCCTTCGAGAACGACCGCAGCCGGCAGGTCCGCGAGGTCATGACGCCGATGCCGCTGGTCACCGGCAAGGTCGGCATCTCGGGCGTGGACGCCATGGAGCTGCTGCGCCGCCACAAGATCGAGAAGCTGCCGCTGGTCGACGACGCCGGGCTCCTCAAGGGCCTCATCACCGTCAAGGACTTCAAGAAGGCCGAGCAGTACCCGAACGCCGCCAAGGACGCCGAGGGCCGGCTGCTCGTGGGTGCCGCCGTCGGCGCCAGCCCCGAGGCGCTGGAGCGCGCCCAGGCGCTGGCCGGAGCCGGGGTCGACTTCCTGATCGTCGACACCTCGCACGGCCACAACAGCAACGCCCTGAGCTGGATGTCGAAGATCAAGTCGAGCGTGGGCGTCGACGTGATCGGTGGCAACGTCGCCACCCGCGACGGCGCGCAGGCGCTCATCGACGCCGGTGTCGACGGCGTCAAGGTGGGCGTCGGGCCGGGCTCGATCTGCACCACCCGCGTGGTCGCCGGCATCGGCGTCCCGCAGGTCACCGCGATCTACGAAGCCGCGGTCGCGGCCCGCGCGGCCGGCGTGCCGGTCATCGGCGACGGTGGTCTCCAGTACTCCGGTGACATCGGCAAGGCGCTCGCCGCCGGCGCCGACACGGTGATGCTCGGCTCGCTCCTCGCGGGCTGTGAGGAGTCGCCGGGTGAGCTGCTGTTCATCAACGGCAAGCAGTTCAAGTCGTACCGCGGCATGGGCTCGCTCGGTGCCATGCAGTCCCGCGGCCAGGGGAAGTCCTACTCCAAGGACCGCTACTTCCAGGCCGAGGTCGCCTCCGACGACAAGCTCGTGCCCGAAGGCATCGAGGGCCAGGTGGCCTACCGCGGCCCGTTGGCCAACGTGCTGCACCAGCTCGTCGGCGGCCTGCGCCAGACGATGGGCTACGTCGGCGCGGCGAGCGTCGACGAGATGGAGACCAAGGGCCGCTTCGTCCGCATCACGTCCGCGGGCCTCAAGGAGAGCCACCCGCACGACATCCAGATGACGGTCGAGGCACCGAACTACAGCCGCAGTAAGTAGTCTTCCGGTTCCACGCGCGCGTGGAAGGGGCGGCCCCGCATCACCGGGGCCGCCCCTTCCGTGTGCGTCGGGGATACTGGACAGGCAGACCAAGAGGGAAAGGCCCCACAACGTGACTGAGATCGAGATCGGGCGCGGCAAGCGCGGCCGCCGCGCGTACGCCTTCGACGACATCGCCGTCGTACCGAGCCGGCGCACCCGCGACCCGAAGGAGGTCTCGATCGCGTGGCAGATCGATGCCTACCGCTTCGAGCTGCCCTTCCTGGCCGCTCCGATGGACTCGGTGGTCTCGCCGCAGACCGCCATCCGGATCGGTGAGCTGGGCGGCCTCGGCGTACTGAACCTGGAGGGCCTCTGGACGCGGTACGAGGACCCGCAGCCGCTGCTCGACGAGATCGCCGAGCTGGACGCGGAGACCGCGACCCGGCGCCTCCAGGAGATCTACGCGGCCCCAATCAAGGCCGACCTGATCGGACAGCGCATCAAGGAGGTGCGTGACGCGGGTGTGGTCACCGCCGCCGCGCTCTCGCCGCAGCGCACCGCCGAGTTCTCCAAGGCCGTCGTGGACGCCGGGGTCGACATCTTCGTGATCCGCGGCACCACCGTCTCCGCCGAGCACGTCTCCGGCGCCGCCGAGCCGCTGAACCTGAAGCAGTTCATCTACGAGCTGGACGTCCCGGTCATCGTCGGCGGCTGCGCCACGTACACCGCGGCCCTGCACCTGATGCGCACCGGCGCCGCGGGTGTCCTGGTCGGCTTCGGCGGCGGCGCCGCGCACACCACGCGCAACGTGCTCGGCATCCAGGTGCCGATGGCCACCGCCGTCGCCGACGTCGCGGCCGCCCGCCGTGACTACATGGACGAGTCCGGCGGCCGGTACGTCCACGTCATCGCCGACGGCGGCGTGGGCTGGTCCGGCGACCTGCCCAAGGCCATCGCGTGCGGCGCGGACTCCGTGATGATGGGCTCCCCGCTGGCCCGCGCCACGGACGCGCCCGGCAAGGGCCACCACTGGGGCATGGAGGCCGTCCACGAGGACGTGCCGCGCGGCAAGAAGGTCGACCTCGGCACGGTCGGCACCACCGAGGAGATCCTCGCCGGTCCTTCGCACATCCCGGACGGCTCGATGAACTTCTTCGGTGCGCTGCGCCGCGCGATGGCGACGACGGGCTACAGCGAGCTCAAGGAGTTCCAGCGCGTCGAGGTGACGGTCGCGGACTCGCAGCACAAGCGCTGACGGATCGTGCGCAGAAGGGCCCCGGTACTTCCTACCGGGGCCCTTTCCGTCGTCACAGGCGATGGGCCGCGCCCGCCGGAGTCGCGCCCCTGGTGTCCAGGAGCAGCTGGGCCTTCACCGCGAGACCTTGCAGGTCGTACGTGCGGTGGTGCTGGAGCAGGATCGTGAGGTCGGCGTCGGCCGCCGCCTCGTAGAGGGAGTCCGCGCGCGGGACGGGGCGGCCGAGCACGCTCCAGTTGGGCACGTAGGGGTCGTGGTAGCTGACCGCGGCGCCGAGCTCCATGAGGCGGGTGGCCACCTCCTGTGCGGGGGCGCCCTGCTGGTCGGCGAGGTCGGGCTTGTAGGTGACGCCGAGGAGCAGGACGCGGGCGCCGCGGGCGGACTTGCCGTGTTCGTTGAGGAGGGTCGCCGAGCGCTGGATCACGTACTGGGGCATGCGGTCGTTGACCTGCTGGGCCAGTTCGACCATGCGCAGGGGGCGGGCGCCGCGGGAGGGGCCCGGGACGTCCAGGGGGACGCCGTGGCCGCCGACGCCGGGGCCTGGGCGGAAGGCCTGGAAGCCGAAGGGCTTGGTCTCGGCGCAGCGGATGACGTCCCACAGGTCGATGCCGAGGTCGTGGCAGAGCACCGCCATCTCGTTGACCAGGGCCATGTTCACGTGCCGGTAGTTGGTCTCCAGGAGGTGCACGGTCTCGGCCTCGCGGGGGCCGCGGGCGCGGACGACCTTGTCGGTGAGGCGGCCGTAGAAGGTGGCGGCCGACTCGGTGCAGGCAGGGGTGAGGCCGCCGATGACCTTGGGGGTGCCGGCGTAGCCGTGGCTGCGGTTGCCGGGGTCGAGGCGGCCGGGGGAGTACGCGAGGTGGAAGTCGCGTCCGGCGCGCAGGCCCGAACCCGATTCGAGGATCGGACGGAGGAATTCCTCCGTGGTCCCCGGGTACGCGGGTGACTCCAGGATCACGGTAGTGTGCGGACGCAGCCGCGCGGCCAGGGCCCGGGCGGCCTCGGCCACCTGGCTCAGGTCGAGCGAGCGGTCGGCGGCCGGTGGAGTGGGGGCGCAGATGACAGCGGTGCGGACCCGGCCGAGTTCGGCCGGATTGGCGGTCGGCCTGAAGCCCCCCGAGAGCATCCTGCGGACGTCGGCGGCGGTAAGAGTGCCCTCGGCGCCGTCGCACGGCAGCCGCCCGCCGGCCAGGTCGGCGGCGCGGGCGGGGTCGTAGCCGATGGTGGCGATGCCGCGTGCGACGGCGGCCTGGGCGAGGGGCAGGCCGAGGTGGCCGAGACCGATGACGGCGAGATCTGCGGGCATGGCGGTGGGCCGTCCTCCCAATAGCCGGAGTGGGACGAGTGCGCAAGCCCTGTGGACAAGGCGGACCAGCGCAATGTCAGACTAGGAGTAAATATGACCGATTTGCGGTATTGCGTTGCGTGGGGTTCCGGAGTGTTGTCCACAGGCCGGGGCCGCGATCAGCGGGCGGCGGAGAAATCTGGGCATGATGTGAGTCCGACCACACCCGAGCTCAACGGGAGGCAGCGGTGAGGACAGCGACACTGGGGCCGGCGGAGCGTGCCGAGTCACTTGCGGGAATGGCCGACCGGGAGCTGGACATCCTGGTGGTGGGCGCGGGCGTGGTCGGTGCGGGCACGGCCCTCGACGCGGTGACCCGCGGCCTGTCCACCGGCCTGGTCGAGGCGCGGGACTGGGCCTCGGGCACGTCGAGCCGGTCCAGCAAGCTGATCCACGGCGGGCTCCGCTATCTGGAGATGCTCGACTTCGCGCTCGTGCGGGAGGCGTTGAAGGAGCGCGGCCTGCTCCTCGAGCGGCTCGCCCCGCACCTCGTGAAGCCGGTGCCGTTCCTCTACCCCCTACAGCACAAGGGCTGGGAGAGGTTGTACGCCGGATCGGGCGTCGCGCTCTACGATGCCATGTCGATGTCCCGCGGCCACGGCCGAGGCCTGCCCATGCACCGCCACCTGACGCGCCGCCACGCCCTGCGCGTCGCCCCGTGCCTGAAGAAGGACGCACTGGTCGGCGCCATGCAGTACTACGACGCCCAGATGGACGACGCCCGCTATGTGGCCACCCTGGTGCGCACCGCATCGGCGTATGGCGCGAAGGTCGCCAACCGCGCCAAGGTCACCGGCTTCCTGCGCGAGGGCGAGCGAGTGGTCGGCGCCCGGGTGCAGGACGTCGAGGGAGGCGGGGAGTACGAGGTCCGCGCCAAGCAGATCGTGAACGCGACCGGCGTATGGACGGACGACACCCAGGCGATGGTGGGCGAGCGCGGTCAGTTCCACGTCAGGGCGTCCAAGGGCATCCATCTGGTCGTACCGAAGGACCGGATCAACGCCACGACCGGGCTGATCCTGCGGACCGAGAAGAGCGTCCTCTTCGTCATCCCGTGGGGCCGGCACTGGATCGTGGGGACCACCGACACGGACTGGGACCTGGACAAGGCGCACCCGGCCGCCTCCAGCGCCGACATCGACTATCTCCTGGAACACGTGAATTCGGTGCTCGCGGTCCCGCTCTCCCGGGACGACGTCCAGGGGGTGTATGCGGGGCTCCGCCCGCTGCTGGCCGGGGAGTCGGACGCCACGAGCAAGCTGTCCCGCGAGCACACGGTCGCGCACCCGGCGCCCGGCCTGGTGGTCGTCGCGGGCGGCAAGTACACGACGTACCGCGTGATGGCCAAGGACGCCGTCGACGAGGCGGTGCACGGCCTGGATCAGCGCGTCGCCGACTGCGTCACGGAGGACATCCCGCTCGTCGGCGCCGAGGGGTACAAGGCGCTGTGGAACGCCCGCGCGAGGATCGCCGCGCGGACGGGCCTCCATGTGGTGCGCGTCGAGCACCTGTTGAACCGGTATGGCTCCATGGCCGAGGAAGTGCTCGAACTGATCACCGCCGACCCCAAGCTGGGCGAGCCGCTGCCGGGGGCCGACGACTATCTGCGGGCCGAGGTCGTCTATGCCGCGTCGCACGAGGGCGCCAGGCACCTCGACGACGTACTGACCCGGCGCACGCGCATCTCGATCGAGACGTTCGACCGGGGCACGCGCAGCGCCAGGGAGTGCGCCGAGCTGATGGCGCCCGTCCTCGGCTGGGACAAGGACCAGATCGATCGCGAGGTGCAGCACTACGAAAAGCGGGTGGAGGCCGAGCGGGAGTCGCAGCGGCAGCCGGACGACCTGACGGCGGACGCGGCACGTCTGGGGGCGCCGGACATCGTGCCCCTCAGCTGACCCCACGTGTCCGCTGACCCCACTTGTCCGTGTTCGTGCGGAAGGTGACGACACGTCGGTTGTCGTGAGTCGCAGCAGTGTGGACGCGGAACGTGTCGTAGAGGCCCTTTGCGGTGCGGGTGTTGAGCCTCTCGCGCCCGTGCGCCCTGGGTGAGGCCTTGCCCAAGGCGGGGAGCGGCGGAAGAGTGAGGTCCGGGGTCGGTGCCGCGAATTGCGGCCGACCTGCCGGCACGCTGATGAGGGTCAACGCCAGGAGGATGGCCGTCCGTGAAGGCGGTGTTGGCAGGCGGTCCCCCCTCGTGCGCGGTCCATCATGAGGGACGAGAAGAGGGCCCATGGACCCTGGGCGTTGGCCGGTCCCTGAGTAAGGGACAATGAAGGCTCTGTCAGGGCGGGTTGCTCGGGTAGCAGCGGTAGCAGCAGAGGGGACGCATGTCGGACGCGGAGCAGACGGGTGAGGCCCGTCGGGACAAGAGCGAACGTCTCCTCGCCGGCCGGTACCGGCTGGGAGAGGTGCTCGGCCGCGGCGGCATGGGCACCGTCTGGCGCGCCAAGGACGAGACACTTGGCCGTACGGTCGCGGTGAAGGAGCTGCGGTTCCCCTCGAGCATCGACGACGAGGAGAAGCGACGCCTCATCACGCGGACGTTGCGCGAGGCGAAGGCGATCGCGCGGATCCGCAACACCAGCGCCGTGACCGTCTACGACGTGGTCGACGAGGACGACCGGCCGTGGATCGTGATGGAGCTGGTCGAGGGCAAGTCGCTCGCGGAGGCGATCCGTGAGGACGGACTGCTCACGCCGCGGCGGGCGGCCGAGGTCGGCCTCGCCGTGCTCGACGTGCTGCGCTCTGCGCACCGCGAGGGGATCCTGCACCGCGACGTGAAGCCGTCGAACGTGCTGATCGCCGAGGACGGCCGGGTCGTCCTGACGGACTTCGGCATCGCGCAGGTCGAAGGCGACCCCTCGATCACCTCCACCGGCATGCTCGTCGGCGCGCCGTCGTACATCTCCCCGGAGCGCGCCCGCGGCCACAAGCCGGGCCCCGCGGCCGACCTGTGGTCGCTGGGCGGCCTGCTGTACGCGGCCGTGGAAGGCGTACCTCCGTACGACAAGGGGTCGGCCATCGCGACCCTCACCGCGGTGATGACCGAGGACGTCGAACAGCCTACGAACGCCGGACCGTTGGAGAAGGTCATCTACGGCCTGCTCGCCAAGGATCCGGAGCAGCGGCTCGACGACGCGGGCGCGCGGGCGCTCCTCATCGACGTGATCCACGCTCCGGAGCTCAAGGAGGAGCCGGAGCCGGTGGAGGCGACCAAGGTCGTGCCGTTGCCGCCGGTCCCGCCCGCCGCACCGAAGACACAGAAGCCCCCGAAGACACCGAAGACACCGAAGGCGCAGAAGCCTTCGCGAGCCCCGAGGCCCGCGCGCGCCCCGAAGTCTCCGAAGGCCACGGGTGTCGCCGGTGGGGCTGCCGGTACCGCTGGTGCCGGTGAGAGGCCCGCGGGTGCTACCGGCGCGTCAGCCGTCGGAGCCGCTGCCGGTCGCAAGGCGGCAGAGGCCACCGACCGCATGAAGAGCGCCCTGCAGGCGGTGCGCAAGGCGGCCGCCGCACGCGGTGCGGGGGCGGCCACGTCCACGTCGTCGCGCGCGGGCTCGCCCACCGGTTCGCCTTCGCGGCCGCCCGTGAAGGCGTCGATCACCGATGTGGTGCCGCGGCGGACGCTGGTGATCCTCTCCGTGGTGGTCGTGCTCGCCGTGCTCGGCACGGTGCTCGCCCTCGCGCTCGGGGACGACGGCAGCGGCACCGAGGACAACAAGGGCGGCGACAAGGCCGCGTCCAGCGGGGCCACCGCCGGCGGTGGCCAGGGCAAGGACGACACGGACAAGGGCAAGGACACCGGCAAGGACACGGGCAACGGCGCGGGTACGGGGGCCGACACGAGCAAGGACCCCGACGAGGACAAGAGTTCCGGCCCCGACGAGGGCGATGGGAACGACCCGGGCAAGGACGACGACGGCAAGAAGCCGGGCACTGACGCTGCCTCGACGTACAAGCACGGCCAGGGCTTCAAGATCGGGCTGCCGAAGGGGTGGAAGTTCCAGTCAACGGGGCGTGCGGGCGCCCGGTTCGGCGGGCCCGACGGGCAGAAGCTGCTGATCGGCTGGACGGGCACGCCCAAGGACGACCCGGTGAGCGACTGGAAGAACCAGGAGAACTACATGGTCCGGTCGCAGTACCACCGGATCCGGATAGAGAAGGTCGGTTTCCGCGGCTGGAACACGGCCGACTGGGAGTTCACCTACGAGGACGGCGGGACCAAGTACCGGTCGGTAGACCGCGGCTTCGTCGTCAACGGCAAGCTCGGCTACGGAATGATGTACACGGCCAAGGCCGACGACTGGGGGAGCGAGAAGCGGCGCACGGCGTGGCAGACGTTCACGAAGACGTTCGAGCCGAAGTCCTGAGCCGGGGGCGGCACGGGAGCGCCCGGTTCCGAGTTCGGGGCCTGAGATCTCGTATCACCTCATTGCGGTTCGCCTCCGGCACGTATCGTGAGTGCTTGCGGACCGTACGGAGCCGCAATGAGTCACAAGACGAACGGATTTGACCACCGGGCAGACGGGGGAGGCGTCGTGGACGACTATGCGGGACGGGTGCTCGCCGACCGCTACCGCCTGCCGCTGCCCCCCTCGGACGAGTACGAGCTCGCCGAGTCCCGCGCCTTCGACACGTACAGCGGGCAGGAAGTCCTCGTCAGGCAGGTGCCGTTACCCGAGATCGTCGACGCCGAAGTAGTCGGCGAGGCGGTCGGTGAGGGGATCGGCGAGGGCGAGCCGGTCGAGTCGGAGCTGGACGTGGACGGCCTGCCCGCGGGCTTCGTGCCACGGGCGAGGTCGGGCGGGGCCGGGGTCAGGCGGGCCGCGTCACGGACGACGCGCAGGCCCACGGATCCGGCGGTGCGGCGTGCGATCGAGGCGGCGCAGACCGCCGCGCAGATCCCCGACCACCCACGGCTCGACCAGGTCTTCGACGTGTTCGCCGAGGGTGGCTCGCTGTGGATAGTGAGCGAGTTGGTGGCGGCACGGCCGCTTGCGGCGCTCCTCGCGGACCGGCCGCTGAGCCCGTACCGCGCGGCCGAGGTCGCCGCGGACGTCCTCGCGGCGCTGCGGGTGCTGCACGCGTACGGCTGGGTGCACCGGAACATCACCGCGCGGACGGTGTTGATATGCGATGACGGGCGCGTGATGCTGACGGGCCTCGCGGCCGGCGCGGCCGAGGAGGCGCTCTGCGGGTACGACCCGCGGCCGGTGGAGGCGGGTGAGCCGGCGGGCTCGGCGGGGTCGGTCGGGAACGTGGCGACGGATTCCCGGTACGCGGGGGGTACCCGGTACGCGGGGGGTTCCCGGTACGCAGAAGCAGGCGGGAACGCAGGCAGGGACATGAGCAGGGATGTCGCGCTCGAACCCGCGCCGGAGTCCGCCGGAACAGGCGTGCGGGCCGGGCGTTCAGGTGCCGTGGCGGCGTATCGCGCGAGGACACGGGCCGCCGCGCGGGTGACCGAGGACTCCGGTGACAGCGCGTCAGGGACGGCCGGGCAGATCTCGGACCCCTACGGCGTGGCGGAGACGAAGCCCTGGCACGGGGCGGTGCCGAGGGCAGGGGCTCCGGCGGCACGGAGCGCGGACACGGCGGGCAGCGCGCCCGGCACCCGCGACACCCCCGGCACCCTCGACACGCACGACACCCCCGGCACGCACGACACCCACGACACGCATGACACCTGGGACGAGGGTCCCGCCGACGGGGCCGCCCCGCGCGGACCCGTCACCGCCCTCGCCGCCGAGCGGGCCCGCCACGCGCGCATGGTGGTCGTCGGGGCCGTCACCGAGCGGTGGGCGCCCGAGCAGGCCGGACCCGTGCACGAGAACTGGCAGCTCGCCGCGCCGATCGGCCCCGCCACCGACCTGTGGGCCCTGGGCGCCCTGCTCTTCCGCGCCGTGCAGGGACACGCCCCGTACCCGGAGGACAGCTCGGCCGAACTCGTACAGCTCGTCTGCGCCGAGCCGCCCGCCTTCGCCGAGGAGTGCGGGCCGCTGCGCCCCGTAGTCGAGTCGCTGCTGCGTCAGGACCCCACCGAACGGCTCGACTTCGAGGAGCTGAGCGGCTGGCTGCGCTCGCTGGTGCGGTCGGCGCCCGAGCCGGAGGCCGGGGCGCACGTCGTGCCGGTGCCGTCGTACGACGCCGGGCGGCTCCCCGTCGTACGACGGCGGGGTGAGGTCGTCCGCAGGCGGCGCGGGGCCGAGGCGGCCGGTGGGGCGGGCAGCGGGCCGGGGTATGGGCACGGGCGGCACAAGCGAGGCAAGGGCAAGGGACGAGGCGGCGGCACGGGGCGCAAGGGCAGGGGCGGGGACGTGCGGCTCGCCTCGCCGATGCAGGCGGCCACGAGCGAGCCGAGGCCGGTGCGGGAACCCCGGCTGTCCCACGAGGCGGAGCTGCCGCGTGAGCCCCGTGCTTCCGGGCGCCCCCGTTCGCTGGGGCGGCTGCTGCTGATCGCCATCCTTCTCGGGCTCGCCGCGGCCATCGCGTACGCCATGGTGTTCATGCCCAAGGGGGACGACCGAGGGGCGGGCGACGGCGCGGGGGCAGCGGGCGAGGTCAGTTCGGCCCCGGGCGCGGCCGATCCGGGCAAGAAAAAGGGCAAAGAAGGAAACAAAGAAGACGACAGGGAAAAGGGCGACAGAGGAAAAGAAGGCAGAGGAAAGGAGGGCAGAGGAAAGGAAGACAAGAACAAGCCCGGCAAGAGCCCCGGTTCGCAGGAACCGCAGACCGCCGACCCCGACCTCCCGCGCGGCTTCACCCTGCGCAAGGACCCCGAAGGCTTCCGCGTCGCCGTCGCCGGTGGCTGGGACAGGCAGTCCAAGAACGGCCGGGGCCAGGTCCGTTACACGCACGGCGGCTTCGAGCTGCTCCTCGTTCCCGGCCGCGACACCACGGACGGCTATGGCAGCGACCCCATGAAGTACCAGCGCGAACACGAGCGTGAGCTCCAGCCGTTCCGCGACTCGTCCTGGGCGACCTCCAGCGGGATGCGGCGCATCGACGTGGGGGGACGGGCCATGGCGGAAGGCCAGTTCACCTGGCAGGACGCCGGGGGGCGCGAGGTCTTCGTGCGTAATCTCGCGATGGTCGTCGGCGGGAAGTACCACGTGGTGCAGGTGCGTGGTCCCGAGGCCGAACGGGACGAGGTGACGCGCCTGTACGACCAGGCTTCGGCCACCTATCAGGTCACCGAATGAGTCGTTTCCGGCACTTGGGACATGCACGGCATGCGTCACAGTGCGGTCTCCTAAGCCCCCCTGTGGTTCCCTGCACGGTGCCCGCTCCTTAACCTGGGCGTGTCAAGACCATTGCGGGGGAACGTGAATCAGATGCAGGGACTGCTCCTCGCGGGCCGCTACCGACTCGCTGAGTCCATCGGCCGCGGTGGCATGGGACGGGTGTGGCGCGCGCAGGACGAGGTGCTGCACCGCGCCGTAGCCGTCAAGGAGCTGACGGCTGCCCAGTTCGTGCAGGAGGCCGACCGGGCCGTCCTGTTCGCGCGTACGCAGACGGAGGCGCGCGCCGCCGCCCGCATCAACCATCCCGCTGTCGTCACCGTCCACGACGTCCTCGAGTACGACGAGCGGCCCTGGATCGTGATGGAGCTGGTCGAGGGCCGCTCGCTGGCCGACGCCGTCAAGGACGACGGCCGCATCGAGCCCCTGGAGGCCGCTCGCATCGGCCTGTGGACCCTCAAAGCCCTGCGCGCGGCGCACGCCGCCGGTGTCCTGCACCGTGACGTCAAGCCCGGCAACGTCCTCCTCTCCGACGACCGGCGGATACTGCTCACCGACTTCGGGATCGCCGCGATCGAGGGGGACTCGACCATCACCCGGACCGGTGAGGTGGTCGGTTCCGTCGACTATCTGGCGCCGGAGCGGGTCAGCGGCGGCAATCCCGGACCCGCCTCCGACCTGTGGGCGCTCGGCGCCACGCTGTACACGGCGGTGGAGGGATTCTCGCCCTTCCGGCGTACTTCGCCGCTCGGCACGATGCAGGCCGTGGTGACGGACGAGCCCGCGCTGCCCGGGCACGCGGGCGTCCTCGCGCCGGTCATCAGCGCGCTGCTGAGCAAGGACCCGCAGGCCCGGCCGACCGCGGAGGAGGCCGAGCTGATGCTGGCCCAGGCCGCGGAGGGGCGCAGGCCGCAGCAGGCGCAGGCGTACGTCCCGACACAGGTGCACCCGGCCACCGGATCGCCTACGGCCACCGGATCGCCTACGGCCACCGGATCGCACCCGGGCGCTCAGGGCCAGGCGCACACGAACCCGCAGGGCCAGGCATACCCCGCCACCGCCGCCCCGTACACGCACCCCCAGACCCCCTCGCCCTACACGCACCCCCAGACCCCCACCCCCGGCGGCCAAGCCCACACCCCCGTCCCCGGCACCGGCACCGGCCCCGACCTCCACACCGTCGTCAGCCAAGGACACGACCTCCCGCGCGAACGGCGGCGCTGGCCCGCGATCGTCGCCCTCGTCGTCGTGGCCGCGCTGCTGGGCGGCGGCGGTGTCTTCGGCTATCTGCACTTCGCCGACGGCACGCAGGAGCAGACGGACGACGGCGGTCCTGGCAGGGCGGTGGGCGGCATCCCCGACGACTGGCAGCGCGTGAACGATCCCGAGGGCTTCAGCCTCATGCTGCCCAAGAACTGGAAGCGCGAGACGGACGGCAACCAGGTCGACTACACACCCGACGGCGGCCGCCGTTTCCTGCGCATATCCGTCGACAAGAACCCGCAGTACGAGAGCTCCTACACCCACCAGCTCTCCCTGGAGAAGAACCTGCGGGTGAAGCTGCCGGGGTACCAGCGGCTGCATCTGGACTCCAACATGTTCCGCGACCAGCAGGGCGCCCTCTGGGAGTTCAGCTGGAAGGCGGGCGCGAACGACACGACCGCGGGGCCGCGCCGCGCCATCGACCAGGCCTATATCAGCCGTGACGGCGTGGAGTACGCGATCTACATGTCGGCGCCGGCCAAGGACTGGGGCGCCACCCGGGAGCAGTTCGACGCGATGCTGCGGGGGTGGCGGGAACGCTGAGCGCCCGCGCCCACCTCTGAGGAGGCTGGGAGCAGCGGCCGGAACCGGCCCGCGGCCGTGCTCGGACCCATTCCGTTCCCGCACGTGTGGGGCATGATGGCCGCATGGGGAGCCTGGGAGACCACGCCGGTGCGGCGGGTGCCGGCGGGGCCGGCGCCGGTGGGGGCAACCCCCGTGTGATCGCGGGCCGTTACCGCCTGGAGTCGCGGCTCGGCCGGGGCGGCATGGGGGTTGTGTGGCGCGCCACCGATCTGCTCCTGGGGCGGCAGGTCGCGGTCAAGGAACTGGCGCGGGACGAGACCCTCTCCGACGCCGAGGCGGAGCAGCAGCGCGAGCGGACCCTGCGTGAGGCGCGGGCAGTGGCGCAACTGCGGCATCCGCACGTCATCGTCGTCCATGACGTCGTCGTACAGGACGAACAGCCCTACATCGTCATGGAGTTGATCGAGGGCAGTTCGCTGGCCGGGCGTATCGCGCGCGGCGGCCCGCTGGACGCGGCCACCGTCGCGCGGATGGGCATCGACCTGCTCGGCGCCCTGGGCACCGCGCACGAGGCGGGCATCCTGCACCGCGACCTCAAGCCCGCCAACGTGCTCATGGAGCACACGACCGGCCGCGTCGTGCTCACCGACTTCGGGATCGCGCAGCTCAGCGGGGCGACGACGCTCACGGAGGTCGGGTCGTTCGTGGGGTCGCCGGAGTTCACCGCGCCCGAGCGGATGGCGGGGGATCGGACGGGGCCCGAGTCCGACCTGTGGTCGCTCGGCGCGCTCCTGGTCACCGCGCTGGCCGGTGAGTCGCCGTTCCGCCGCGACTCGATCGGCGGTGTCCTGCACGCGGTCGTCTACGACGAGATACGCCCGCCGGCGGCCGCCGCGCCGCTGCTGCCCGTGGTGCTCGGCCTCCTGGACCGCGACCCGGAGCGCCGACTCGACGCGGCCGGGGCCGCGGTGCTGCTGCAGGCGTATGTCGAGACGGGGCGGATGCCGGTGGTGGCGCGGGAGAGGCCAGGCGCCGTGCTGCCGAGGAGGCCACGGAGACCGGGGAGGCCGGGGCGGCCAGGGAGGTCAGGGTGGCCAGGGAGGTCAGGGAGGTCAGGGAGGCCGGAGAGACGGTGGTGGGGCGGTCGCCCACCGGCCCAGAGGGAGCTCCCCGCGGGCCCGCCCCCGGTGAAGCCCGCGAAGCCGTACGGCAGGCACGGACGGGTCGTCCTGATCGCCGCCGCGCTGGTGGCCGCCATCGCGGGAGCCGGTGTCTCCGCGGCGCTCCTGCTGAGCAGGGACGGTGACGGCGGCGGCACACCGCCCTCGTCGCCCTCCGCGTCGCAGGGCACGGCGGAGCCGACGGTCACCGTGACGTCCCCTTCGCCGAAGCCGTCCTCGCCCCAGGCGCCCAAGGGGTACCGCATAGCGAGGGACCCCGAGGGCTTCGCGCTCGCCGTTCCCGAGGGCTTCCGTCGTGAGGTGGACGGGCCCCGCGTCTTCTACGTCTCGCCCGGCGGCACCTACCGCATCGGCATCAGGGAGTCGGCAGGCGAGCGCGGTGGGCCGCTCGCCATGCAGCGCCGCGCCGATGCCGCAGGCCCGCGGACCAACCCCGGCTACCGCGACGGCCGCGTCACGGAGACCACGCGCAACGGCAGGCCCGCCGCCCTGTGGGAGTTCACCTGGGACGGCTTCGGCGAGGACGAGGGCGCCCGGCACTCGTTCGACCTGTGCTGGGCGGAGGGCGGCCGGACGTTCGACGTCTGGGTGTCGGCTCCGGTCGGGGACACGGCGCAGGCGCGGCGGTACTTCGACGCGGCGGTCGACACGTTCGTACGGCGTTGATTCGTACGCCGTTGCTTCGTACGCCGTTGAGGTGCGGGCGAGTTCTCATCTCGTACGTCATGCCGGGCTGTTGCGTGCATCACCCAGGTCACAAGGAGCGGACCTGGCTGGAAACCGGGGGGCCCGGCACGATAGCAATGGGGCATGAGTAATGACGGGGGAGCCTCCTACGGGCCGTACGAACCCACCAGCTTCGGCCTTCAGCCACCACAACAGCCGGGCATACCGGGGCAATCCGCACCGGGGCAACCCGGCCACCATGCCGGCGCTCACCCCGACAACCCGTACGCGCAGCCGCAGCCGCAGCCGCAGCCGCAGCCGCAGTCGCACCAGCCCACCCAGGTCGTGCCGAACCAGGCGTCCGAGCCCGACCCGGGCGCAGGCCGGTTGATCGCGAGCCGCTACCGGCTGCTCGCCAAGCTCGGCCACGGCGGCATGGGCACGGTGTGGCGCGCCAAGGACGAGACGGTGGACCGCGAGGTCGCGGTGAAGGAGCCGCGCATCCCCGACCACCTCCCCGAGCGTGAGCGGGCCAACGTCTTCGAGCGGATGCGCCGGGAGGCGCGTGCCGCGGCCCGCCTCGACCACCCGGCCGTGGTCAACGTCCACGACGTGGCGGTGGAGGACGGCCAGCCGTGGATCGTGATGGAGCTCGTCCAGGGCCGTTCCCTGGGCGCCGCGCTCCAGGAGGGCACGCTGAGCGCCCGCGAGGCCGCGCGGATCGGCCTCGACGTCCTGAACGCCCTGGACGCCGCGCACCAGGCGGGCATCCTGCACCGCGACGTGAAGCCGGACAACGTCATGCTCGGCCGCCACGACCGCGTCATCCTCACCGACTTCGGCATCGCCCAGATCGAGGGCGAGACGAACCTGACGGACACGGGCGGCTTCGTCGGATCGCCGGAATTCATCGCTCCGGAGCGGGTGCTGGGGCAGCGGCCGGGTCCGGCCTCCGACCTGTGGTCCCTGGGCGTCGTCCTGTACGCGGCGACCGAGGGCGTCTCGCCGTTCCGCCGCAACAACACCCCTGCGACGCTCCAGTCGGTCCTCAACGCGACACCGGCCGCGCCCGCGTCGGCCTCGGGCCCGCTCGCGGAGGCGATCAACCGGCTCCTCGTCAAGGACCCGGCCCAGCGTCCGAACGCGGCGCAGGTCCGCGCGCTCCTGGAGGAGGCGGCGAGGCCGCCGCAGCCCGCGCCGACGCAGGTCGTCACGGTCGCGCGCGACGGCGACGGCGGGAACGGCAAGGGCGTCTTCCTGAGCCGCAAGGCGCTGGCCGTCGTCGCCGGTGTGGTCGTCGTGGCGGTGGCCGCGGGCGTCCTGGTGGCCCTGAACCCCTTTGCGGGCTCGGACTCCGGGGGCTGGCAGAAGCAACGGACGAAGGAGCTGGCGGCGACCGTCTCCGCGCCCGAGGGCTACAAGAAGTCCGAGGACGACAACTCGGAGAAGAACGAGCACTGGGTCCAGTACACCGACGCGAGCGGCAGCGTCTGGATCCACCTCTTGCTCAAGAAGAAGTCCGAGAGCGACGACATCGCCGGGACCGCCGCCGCGGAGATGTACGAGGACGACGCCGAATTCAAGGAGTCGGGCAAGTACGACCTGAACATGGACTCCGACCCGGCTCCCAAGACCGCGCCGGAGGACACCACGTTCCAGGGGGAGAAGGCGGCCGAGAACACCGTCACGTACTCCACGACCGACACCCAGAACCCGCGGCCCCGCGAGCTCAAGGCCCTCTACTACAAGACCAAGGGCGGCGACATGTACCGGATGGTCATCAGCTATCCGGGCAAGGGCGACTTCACCGCCCGCGGCCGCGAGGTCGCGAAGACCGCCATCGCGGACCTGGAGCTCGACAAGCTCTGAGCGGCTCTGGCTCAAGCTCTGAGCGGCTGTGGCTGTGGCTGTCGCTGTCGCTGTGACGCGGCTGCGGCTGCGGCTGCGGGGCGCGGCCTCCAAAAACACGTACCGAGGGGCGTCACCCGTAACAACGCCCTGATCAGCGGCTTTGTCGCCAGCAATCACTGGCGTCGTGTGAGTGGTCGGTGAAGCCCATTACCGATGGGTACCCAAATCCCTGACGTAGGCCTACTCTCACGAGCATGACGGACTCGCAGGCCACCGCAGCGCCCCTCGGAACGAACCCGACCGCACCGGCCCCCGAAGGCGCGCGCACCGCCGCCGACGTGGTCACGCCCGAGCTGATCGCCCAGCTCACCCGTGACGTCGTCGGGGCGGGACGCACGGCCAACCACACGCCGCTCACCGGCGAGAAGCTGGCCGACCTGCCCGAGTCCACCCCCGAAGACGTGGCCACCGCCTTCGAGCGGGCCCGCACCGCCCAGGTCGCCTGGGCCAGGACCCCCGTTAAGCAGCGCGCCGCCGTCCTGCTGCGCTTCCACGACCTGGTGCTCCAGCGCCAGGCCGAGGTCCTCGACCTGATCCAGCTGGAGACGGGCAAGGCCCGCCTGCACGCCCACGAGGAGATCCAGGCCGTCGCCGTCGCCGCCCGGCACTACGGCCGCAAGGCCCCCGCGTACCTGGGCCCCAAGCGGCACACCGGCGTCGTCCCGGTCCTCACCAAGGTCACCGAGAACCGCCAGCCGCGTGGCGTCATCGGGCAGATAGCCCCCTGGAACTACCCCTTCGAGCTGTCCATCGGTGACGCGCTGCCCGCCCTCGTCGCGGGCAACGCTCTCGTGATGAAGCCCGACACGGAGACCTGCCTCACCGCCCTGTGGGCCCGTGACCTGATCATCGAGGCGGGCCTGCCTTCCGAGGTCTTCCAGGTCGTCCTCGGCGAAGGCCCGGTCGTCGGCCCCGAACTCGTCAAGCACGCCGACTACGTCTCCTTCACCGGCTCCACCCGCACCGGCCGCGAGGTCGCCCAGGGCGCGGCGGCCCGCCTGGTCGGCGTCTCCCTCGAACTCGGCGGCAAGAACGCCATGCTGGTGCTGCACGACGCCGACATCGACAAGGCCGCCGCGGGCGCGGTGCGCGCCTGCTTCTCGTCCGCGGGCCAGCTGTGCATCTCCATCGAGCGGCTGTACGTCCACGAGGCCGTCGCCGACCGGTTCGTGGAGCGCTTCGCGGAGCGGGCGAAGGCGATGCGGCTCGGCAAGTCCCTCGCATACGGCGCCGACATGGGCTCCCTCGTCGGCGAGCGGCAGCTGGAGACCGTGACCCGGCACGTCGAGGAGGCCGTCGCCAAGGGCGCCACGCTCGTCGCGGGCGGCGTCGCCCGCCCGGACATCGGCCCCTACTTCTTCGAACCGACCATCCTGGACGGCGTCGAGGCCCCGATGGCGGTCTGCACCGAGGAGACCTTCGGTCCCGTCGTCTCCATCTACCGCTTCACCGACGAGAACGAAGCGGTCGAGCTCGCCAACGCCACGCCCTACGGCCTGAACTCCTCGGTCTGGACGAAGGACAGCAGCCGCGGCCGCAAGGTCGCCGCCCGCCTGCGCACCGGCACCGTCAACGTCAACGAAGGCTTCGCGCCCGCCTACGGCAGCGTGCAGTCCCCGATGGGCGGCATGAAGGACTCCGGCCTCGGCCGCCGGCACGGTTCCGAGGGCATCCTCAAGTTCACCGAGGCGCAGACCGTCGCCACCCAGCGGATCATGCCGCTCGCGCCGTCCTTCGGTCTGGACGACGAGAAGTACGCGGCGTTCATGAGCACGAGCCTGAAGGTCATGAAGGCGTTCCGCCTGCGCTAGGGCTTGAAGGGGCGCGGGGAACTGCGCGAGCCACCACGACGTACGTGGCGTACGTGGCGTACATGGCGTACGTGGCGTACGTGGCGTACGCGATGTCTACGACGTATACGACGTACCCGCAGAGTTTGCAACGAGGAGAGTCCATGTCACAGGAGAGCTCTGCCCGGAACCAGGTGAGCGACGACGTCACGTACGACTACGACGTCATCGTCGTGGGCTCCGGATTCGGCGGCGCCGTATCCGCGCTGCGCCTCACGGAGAAGGGCTACCGCGTCGGCGTGCTCGAGGCAGGCCGGCGCTTCACGCGCGAGACGCTGCCCAAGAATTCCTGGGACCTGAAGAACTACCTCTGGGCACCCGCGCTCGGCCTGTTCGGCATCCAGCGCATCCACCTGCTCGGCAACGTGATGGTCCTCGCGGGCGCCGGGGTCGGCGGCGGCTCGCTGAACTACGCCAACACCCTCTACGTACCGCCCGCGCCGTTCTTCGAAGATCCGCAGTGGAAGGACATCACGGACTGGCGGGACGAGCTGCGCCCCTATTACGAGCAGGCCAAGCGCATGCTCGGGGTGCGGCTCAACCCGACGATGACGCCCTCGGACGTCCACCTGAAGGCCGCCGCGCAGGAGCTGGGGGTCGGTGACAGCTTCCACATGGCGCCCGTCGGTGTCTTCTTCGGCGACGAGAAGGACGCGGACGGTTCTTCAACGACCGGCCCCGGCCGGGAAGTTCCCGACCCCTACTTCGGCGGCGCGGGCCCGTCCCGCAAGGCCTGCACCGAATGCGGCGAATGCATGACCGGCTGCCGGCACGGCGCGAAGAACACCCTGAACGAGAACTACCTGTACCTCGCGGAGAAGGCCGGTGCCGTCGTCCACCCGATGACGTCGGTCGTCGCCGTCACCGAGGACTCGCGGGGCGGCTTCGCCGTCGGGACCCTGCCCACCGACAACAAGCGGAAGGGCAGCGGCCGGACGTTCAAGGCCCGCAAGGTCGTCATAGCCGCCGGTACGTACGGCACGCAGACCCTCCTGCACCGGATGCGGGACACCGGACTGCTCCCGCAGATCTCGAAGCGGCTCGGCACCCTCACCCGCACCAACTCCGAGGCCCTGGTCGGCGCCCAGACCACCGACCGCCGCTACCGCAAGCGGCACGGCGGCGAGAAGGTCGACTTCACCAAGGGCGTCGCGATCACCTCGTCGATCCACCCGGACGCCAACACGCACATCGAGCCCGTCCGCTACGGCAAGAAGTCCAACGCGATGGGCGGCATGACGCTGCTCCAGGTCCCGTACAGCGTGAAGGGCGGCAAGGACCGCGTCGCGGGATGGCTCGGCAGCATGGCGCGCCACCCGGTGCTCGCGGTGCGCTCGCTCTCCAACAGGCGCTGGTCCGAGCGGACCATCATCGGCCTCGTCATGCAGTCGCTCGACAACTCCTTGACCACGTACCGCAAGGAGAAGGGGATCGGGAAGGGGCTGCTCACCGCCCGGCAGGGCCACGGCGCCCCCAACCCGAACCAGATCCCCGAGGCCACCCGCGCGGCGACGATCCTCTCCCAGGAGATCAACGGCTTCCCCGGCTCGAACATCGGTGAGCTCATGGGCACTCCGCTGACCGCGCACTTCCTCGGCGGCTGCCCGATCGGCGACTCGGCGGAGACGGGCGTCATCGACCCCTACCACCGGCTCTACGGCCACCCCGGCATCTCCGTCGTCGACGGTGCCGCGGTCTCCGCGAACCTGGGCGTGAACCCGTCCCTGACGATCACCGCACAGGCCGAGCGGGCGATGTCGTTCTGGCCCAACAAGGGCAGCGAGGACCAGCGTCCGGCACAGGGCGGGCAGTACGTGCGACTCGCGGCCGTCGAGCCGAAGACCCCGGCGGTCCCCGCGGACGCCTTCGGCGCGCTGAAGCTGCCGTTCCTGGGGCTGCCGGTGGTGCCGCCCAAGGGCTGACGGGCCCGGACCACAAGACGGGCCCGGACACACAAGACGGGCCCGGACACACAAGACGGGCCCGGACACACGTAAGGACCTGCACCCCCCTCCGAGCGCAGGTCCTTCCGCGTGATCAGGTGCCGTCCGGTGGACGGGCTCAGACGGCCTCAGACGGCCTCAGACGGCCGAGTCGGCCTTGCGGCGGCGCACGGCGAAGACCACGCCCGCACCGGCGACGACGGCGAGACCGCCGACGAGACCGACGGTCGGCAGCATCGAGCCGGAGCCGGTCTCGGCGAGGCTGCCGTCGGTGACCGGGGCGTCCTGGGCGCCGCCCTGCGGCTTCTTCACCGAGGCCGACGGCGACTTGGACGGGGTCGGCGACGCCGCCGGTGTGGCCGGGGCCGGGTTCTCGTTGTCGCTTCCGTTGTCGCCGTCGCTGTCCGCCTTGGCGATCCAGAGCTGCTGGTAGGCGTCCGAGTTGTGTACGCAGTCCTCGTCGGAGTCGACGTACTTGCCCATGCCGATCGCGTAGCCCTTGCCGAGCGGAGCCTTGGCGCCGATCTTGACCCGCAGCTTGATCGTGGCCTCGTCCTCGGCGTCGAGCTCGGTGGTGCCGTAGGCGAGACCGTCGTCCAGCTTACTGTCGATCGTCGTCCACTCGTCGGTCTCGGGGTCGAGGAACTGCAGCTCGGCGTAGGTCCGCAGCCAGTCCTTCTTGTCCTTGCTGCCGGGGAAGTTGTCCACGAACGTGGTCCACCTGACCTCACCGAGCGGCTCGTAGGTGGGGTTGGTGACGGTGAGCTCGAACTTGTGCCAGCCGCTGCCCGGCACGAGCTTCGTGGGCAGGTCGACGAGCTCGACCTCGAGCTCCGAGTCGACGTCCACGCCGTCCTCGTCCACCGGGCAGTCGTCCGGAGCGGGCTCGGCAGGGTCTTCCACATCCGGCACATCGGGGAGCTCGTCCGACTTCTTGGTCTTCTTGGTCGGCGTGGGCTTCGCGGGCTTCGCCGGAGTCGCGGGCGGCGCGGGGGTCGCGGCCGGGTCCGGCGTGCTGGGCGGGGTGGCGTCCGCCGGAGGCGTCACGGGCGGAGTCTGCGTGGGCGTCAGGGAATCCGAGGCGGCCGGAGTCGGGGCGGTGCCCTCGGTCGCGAGGGCGGCCGGAGCCGAAAGGAGCGCGATCGGGGCTATGGCAGCCGTAGCGGCCGCGGCAGCCATGGCACGACGAAGCTTCATGAAGACCTCAGGAAGTCCGGTGCACTGCCCGGTCGGCAGCACGGAGGTGGAGGCCTCCGCGGTGGGGACGCGGGTGTGGCCGGTGTTACGCATGCATGACCCGTGATCTCTGTGAATGGTTGTCCCGCATGCACAGAACGCTTATGTGTCGTGACTCACATCACTTGTGCCGCCGTGACGAGGTGCCGTAGAACTGCCCCCGCCCACAGGGCAAGCAGGCCCAGGGGCAGACCCAAGGGCATACCCAGGGGCATACCTAGGGGAGGGGACAGCGTGGCCATACCCGACGAGGTGTGGGAGAGATTCGAGAACGACAGCGAGCGGGAGATCCGCTCGTCCGCGCCGAAGGAACCGTCCGCGCGGGCCCGCATGGTGGCCGAAAGGCTGCGGCGGCTCGACGAGGAGGCCGCGCGCCAACAGGTCGAGCAGGCAGGGCGGTTCCGCCGCAGGCGCGCGAAGCGCGCGGCCGAGTCCGCGCGGTGGAGCCCCGAGGAGTGGCGCGCGGCGCCGACGGGGCCGCGCCGCAGCCAACGGTCCGAACGCAGCCGCCGGGTGTGGAGCGTGGTGATCGTCGTCGGTGGCATGGCCCTCGCGATCGCCCTGCTCAGCCCGTTCCGCTTCTGGATGTGGGGCTGGTGAGGTTCGCGCCGCAGCGGAACCAGAATTGATCTCCCTCCGTCGTAGGCCATGGCAGTTCTAGATCAGGCAGTTGCAGGTCAAGCAGTTGCAGGTCATGGCAAACGAGGGAACAGAACGTGAAGTCAGCTGTGTCGCGGGCCGTGGTGGCCGTCTCGGTAGCGGCCGTCCTTGGGGCGAGCGCCGCTTGCAGCAGCAGCGGCGCTGGCGATGGCGGTGGCGGTGGCGGTGGCGACAGGAATCCGGCCAAGAGGCACGCCAGTGCCTCGACGTTGGAGCGGGCGGCCCTCACCGCGGGGGACATCAAGGGCTACGACGTCGAGGACCCGAATGCATCGGGCGAGTCTGGCAGGTCAGGCGGGTCAGGCGGGTCAGGCGAGTCGGGGGCTGGGGCCGCCGCCCCGCCCGCCGGGAAGCCGTCGGCCGCCGAGTGCGGCCCGCTGGCCGCCGCGCTCGGTGCCGGCGCGGCCCCGGGGAGGACGAAGGCCCACGTCGGCCGCGTTCTGACCCCCGCCGACGGCAAGGAACTGACGACGACCGGGGTCGACCTGTCCGGCCGCACCAAAGCCGGGGCCGAGCACGCCATGGCCGACCTGCGCGCGGCCTCGAAGTCGAAGAAGTGCACCGCGTTCCGCATCGGCGACGACCGCTACGTCGGCCTCGAACCGCTGCCCGCACCGGACAAGGGCGACGAGGCCGTCTCGTACAAGGCCGCCCACCGCAAGGGCGATTACGTGACGCGGGAGAGCGTCACGGTCGTGCGCAGCGGCTCGACGCTCGTGGTCTTCGACGCGTCGAACCTGTACGACCCCGAAAGCGTCCAGAACGACAGGGAAGCCGCGAAGGACGGTACGGAGGGCATCCGCTCACCCACGGCGGACGAGGACCCGACGGTGGCCCCCAAGATCATCGACGCCCAGCTAGCCAAGCTCACGACCTGACGCACCCGCGCCCCGCACAAGCTCACCCGCCGCGCACAAGCTCACACGCACAGGTTCACCCGTACAAGCTCACACGTACCGCGTACAACCTTTCCGGCGGTTTCCGATCGTTACGGAAATCGCTGGTCAGAGCCGCGAGTTTGGCGTTTTCATTGCGCCTCGACGCGGGCCGTCGTCCGCGCGGTGTGAGCTGAAGGTAGGAAACGTGAAGTCAACTGTGTCTCGGGCCGTCGTGGCCGCGTCCGTCGCGGTCGCGCTGGGCCTGACCGCAGCATGCGGCGGCGACAACGGCGATGACGGCAAGAAGCCGTCGGGTCCGGCCAAGTCCCCGCAGGGATCGGCGGCTTCGAAGAACGACGAGAAGCAGGGCGAGGAGAAGCCGGACGAGGGGAAGCAGGGCGGGGAGAAGGCGGGCGGCCGGAAGGCGGGCGCGCTGTCCGCCGCCGACCTCGAGAAGGCCGTGCTCGCCAAGGGCGACCTCAAGGGCTACAAGTTCGAGAAGATGTCCGCGGCGGACATGCCGTCGCAGACCGTGCCCGCGGACCCGGCCGCCTGTCAGCCGTTCGCCGACATGTTCATGTTCGCCAGTGAGCCGGCGGCGAAGTCCCGCCTCGGCCGGACCCTGACCGCCTCCGACGAACTGGACGCCACCGTCGTCTCGCTCGCCCTGCTCGCGCACGAGCAGCCCGATGCCGAGAAGATCATGGACGGCCTGCGGACGGCCACGAAGAAGTGCACCGCTTACGAGCACGCGGACTCCAAGTACCGCGACGTCGCCGCCCTGCCCGCCCCGAAGGCGGGCGACGAGAGTGTCGCGTACAAGGTCGTGGGCGTCATCGAGGGCCAGAAGACGCCGATGAGCTTCACCGTCGTACGCAGCGGTTCGACGCTCACGGCCTTCTACTCGATCAACCTGCTCCAGCAGAAGAAGTTCGGCGTGGCGAAGGAGATCGTCGAGGCGCAGGTGGACAAGTTGAAGAGTCTGAGCCGGTAGCCGGTAGCCGGTAGCCGGTAGCCGGTAGCGGGCAGGCGGCGACCGGCGACCGGCGACCGGCAGCGGGTCAACGGGACAGCAGCAGAGCGAAGGGCCCCGCGGGACGGATCCGCGGGGCCCTTGGCTGTCAGCACCGACGTCAGGGCGGCGTCGGTGCCTCGGAACGGCGCCGGGGGGAGTGCGCCGCTTTGGTCGAGGCGCCGGTGGCCGACCCGGCGCACTGGGGGCGCTCACGTGGTATCGACCACTGGCAATGAAACTGTGCGGGGGGCTGGGCGCCCGCCCTTCTAGGCATCGTGCTGGATGTGTCGTCGGCGGCGCAACCGTTTCGACCACACTGTTTCAGCCACCCCTGCAGGGGAGGGTCGGGGTGTCGGGACGGAGGCCGGTCGGCTCCGGGCGTCCCCGGAGCCGACCGTTCTCTTGGGTGACCGGGCTGCTGTCCCCTGCCGTCCGGTCACATCACTGGAGCGAGGTCCCACGGCGTCCGGACTCGGTCCTTACGCCTCATCGCCCCAGCGGAGCCACGCGTGGTTCTTGCGGGCCCGCCCCTGGCTGACACGGACATCGGGACCAACGAAGTCCGCCCCGCCCCGGTCACGCGCCGTACGGGTGAGAACGGACCCGAACTCAGTTCCGCAGGCTCCCATGAGCCCTGCGGCCGTGGGGTCAGACCCGGCCCCGGCACAGCTCGAGGAGCGTCATCGCGAGCGCCGTGCCGGGCTTGCCGAGCGCGTCGCTGTAGTGGCCGAGAATCTCCATCTCGCGGGAGAGGTTCACGCGGCGGCCGCCGGAGGTGATGCGCGCTTCCTGGATGACGGCCGAGACGGCCATCCGTTCCTGGATGAGGCCGATGATCCGGTCGTCGAGCGTGTCGATCCGCTCCCTGGCGTTCTCGATGACGCCCGCGGCCTCGGCGGTACGGGCACCGGTCGCGTCGGCGCTCTTGGCGACGGCGGTGGTACTCGGGGCGGTGGCGGTGGTGCTCGGAGTGGCGGTGCTCGGGGAGGCGGTGGTCGTGGCGGTCATGCGGGGCTCCTTGTGGTCCGTGGTGGCCGAGGGGGCCGAGGTGCACCGGAGCGGCGAAGCCCGCGTACGACAGAGCGCCCCGGGCCTTGTCGGCCCGGGGCGCCCGGTAAGTCGCTTGTCAGTGGATCAAGCAGCTCGACCATGGCAGCCGGCAGGCCGGTTGCCATAGGTAAAGAGGAAGCTGAGGTGCTTGGTCACGAGGTCAGTATGCCCCCACGCGCGCGCGGCGGGTCAATCCGGTCCCCGTACGGCTCGGATGCTGAGACGGCCGTCCAGGCGCCGTGCCCGCGGCGCCTGGACGGCCGTCGGATGTATCCGACGAGGGCCCTGTCGGATACGACGAGAGGGCCCCTGCCGCGCCCGGTAGAATCGACAAACACAGACCCCCTGCTCACGCACGAGCCTCTGCTCACGCACCGCTCAAGCTCAACGCCGGAAGGCCGCCGCCGTGCCATCAGCGCCCCCCGCTGCCGCCGCTCCCGACACCGTTCTGGTCGTCGACTTCGGAGCGCAGTACGCCCAGCTCATCGCCCGTCGCGTGCGTGAGGCCCGCGTCTACAGCGAGATCGTGCCGAGCACGATGCCCGTCTCCGAGATGCTCGCCAAGAAGCCCGCGGCGATCATCCTGTCCGGCGGCCCCTCGTCGGTGTACGCGGAGAAAGCGCCGACCGTCGACCGTCAGCTCTTCGAGGCCGGCGTCCCCGTCTTCGGCATGTGCTACGGCTTCCAGCTGATGGCCATCACCCTCGGCGGCACGGTCGACAACACCGGCGCCCGGGAGTACGGCCGCACGCCGCTGGCCGTCTCCAAGGCCGGATCCACCCTCTTCGAGGGCACCCCGACCGAGCAGTCCGTGTGGATGTCGCACGGCGACGCGTGCAGCGCGGCGCCCGAGGGCTTCTCGGTCACGGCGTCCACGGACGTCGTGCCGGTCGCGGCCTTCGAGGACGACGAGAAGAAGCTGTACGGCGTGCAGTACCACCCCGAGGTGATGCACTCCACGCACGGCCAGCAGGTCCTTGAGCACTTCCTCTACCGCGGCGCCGGCCTCACGCCGAACTGGACGACCGACAACGTCATCGACGAGCAGGTCGCCGCGATCCGTGAGCAGGTCGGCACCAAGCGCGCGATCTGCGGTCTGTCCGGCGGCGTGGACTCCGCTGTCGCCGCCGCCCTCGTCCAGAAGGCCATCGGCTCGCAGCTGACCTGCGTGTACGTCGACCACGGTCTGATGCGCAAGAACGAGACCGAGCAGGTCGAGAAGGACTTCGTCGCCGCGACCGGCGTGCAGCTGAAGGTCGTCGACGCCCAGGAGCGGTTCCTTGCCGCGCTCGCCGGGGTCTCCGACCCCGAGGAGAAGCGGAAGATCATCGGGCGCGAGTTCATCCGCGTCTTCGAGCAGGCCCAGGCGGAGATCATCGCCGACGCCCCCGGCGACCAGCCGGTGGAGTTCCTGGTCCAGGGCACCCTCTACCCCGACGTGGTCGAGTCCGGTGGCGGCTCCGGCACCGCGAACATCAAGTCCCACCACAACGTGGGCGGCCTCCCCGAGGACCTCGAGTTCCAGCTCATCGAGCCGCTGCGCAAGCTGTTCAAGGACGAGGTCCGGATGGTCGGCGCGGAGCTCGGCCTGCCGGACGAGATCGTCCAGCGCCAGCCCTTCCCCGGCCCCGGTCTCGGCATCCGCATCGTCGGTGAGGTCACCAAGGACCGCCTCGACCTGCTGCGCGAGGCCGACGCCATCGCCCGCGAGGAGCTGACGGCCGCGGGTCTCGACCGGGAGATCTGGCAGTGCCCGGTCGTGCTGCTCGCCGACGTCCGCAGCGTCGGTGTCCAGGGCGACGGCCGCACCTACGGCCACCCCATCGTCCTGCGCCCCGTCTCGTCCGAGGACGCCATGACGGCCGACTGGACCCGCATGCCGTACGACGTCCTCGCGAAGATCTCGACGCGCATCACCAACGAGGTCGCCGACGTCAACCGCGTGGTGCTCGACGTGACGTCGAAGCCGCCGGGGACCATCGAGTGGGAGTGACCTCCCCGTACGCCTGAGACGGCGCCGTCCACAGACCTGTGGGCGGCGCCGTTCCGCTTGCCCGGTCAGGTCCGCCGGGTCACCCGCGTCCCTGCTCCCGGCTTCCACAGCTGCACCGCCAGGTACTTCCCGTCCTCGATATACGTGCGGACCACCTCCGTCAGCTCGACGCGGAAGAGGTGGAACGCGTCCGGGTCCGGTGGCTCGACCGCCTCCGCATACCGCGCGACGGTCTCCCGGTCCCGCACCTCGATCGCCCGGCCCGCGATCCGGACGTCGCCACCCGCCATCTCGGTGCCGGGCCCAGGGTTCGCCTGCAACGTGCAGCGCGGGTCGCGGCGCAGGTCGAGCGCCTTGAACGAGTTCGGCATCATGCCGAGCCACAACTCTCCGTGCAGGAAACGGACTTCGATCCCGGTGGTGCGCGGAGAGCCGTCCTTGCGGAGCGTCGCGAGGACATGATGGGTGAACGCGGCGAACCGCCCCTCGACGGTGCGGGCGAGATCCGGCTCTGCTGCGGCGAAGGCTTCCCAGTTGAACGGCATACGTCGAGTCTGGCGCCGATACCCGACACCTTCTGTCGTCTTTGACGTGGACCTCCTCGGCACCCCTCTGTCCACGACCCCTCTGTCCACAACCCCTCTGTTCACCACCCCTCTGTTCACCACCCCTCTGTTCTCCTGTACGCACCACCGGTACCTTCCGCCTCGTACAGCCAGAGATGGAGGACACATGCAGGCGCCCACACCGATACCCGTCGAGCGGTTGCAGTTCGCGATGCCGCCCGTCCACGAGTCCGTGGCCGACGAACGGCAGCACCGCAAGGAGCGGCTCGCCGGCGCGCTGCGCGTCTTCGGCAGGCTCGGGTACGAGGACGGGGTCTCCGGCCACATCACCGCGCGCGACCCGGAGCACACCGACTGCTTCTGGGTGAACCCCTTCGGGATGCCCTTCAAGCACGTCACCGTCGGCGACCTCGTCCTCGCCAATGCCGAGGGGCAGGTGGTCGAGGGGCGCCACCACGTCAACCAGGCCGCGTTCACCGTCCACGCCCAGGCTCATCTTGCGCGGCCCGACGTGGTCGCCGTCGCGCACTGCCACTCGCTGCACGGCCGCGCACTCTCCACGCTCGGCGAACTCCTGGACCCGATCACCCAGGAGGCCTGCGCCTTCTACGAGAGCCATGCGTTGTACGACGGCTACACCGGCGTCGTCGTGGACGCCGAGGAGGGCCGCAGGATCGCGTCCGCGCTCGGCGGCCACAAGGCGGTCGTCCTGCGCAACCACGGCCTGCTCACGGTCGGGGACTCCGTCGACGCGGCCGCCTGGTGGTTCATCTCCATGGAACGCTCCTGTCAGGTCCAGCTGAGCGCACGGGCCGCGGGCAGGCCCGTGATGATCGGCCACAAGCAGGCGGTGCAGACGCGCGAGCAACTCGGCAGCGACCTGGTGGCGTGGATCAACTACCAGTCGCTGTGGCAGGACATCAGCCGGAGCGAGCCGGATCTGCTGGCCTGACCTGGACGTCAATGCCGTGCCGCGCCTTTCACCCCCGCTGACCTGACCCCGGGGATTTGTTCGCCTCTCAGTACGGCACAATTCCCCTTCTCTGCAGGGAAGTTCGCGAGGGCCTCCAGGGGCTTCGAGGGTGGGGAAGGCGGCGTACGCGGTGGCGGTGCAGGAGGCGAGGCAGGACGCGCACGGGGGCAGCTGCACGTGCGGCGGCTGCCCGCACGGGGCGCGCGAGGGGCACCGGCGCGCTGTCGCCGTATTCCTCGCCAAGCGTGATGAATACGCGGCCGGAGAGGGACTCCCCGCGGCCGTCGCGCACTCGGCGGGCGCCTCCCGGCAGTGGGTGTCGGACGAACTGACCCAGTCCGCACGCGATGTCGCCGAACGCGGCCGGGCCGAGGGCGAGGCCTGGCTGCGCCGTCTGTGGACACGCACCCTCGCCGTCGTCTGGGTCTCCTTCGCCGTGCTGCTCCTGGTCCAGGCGCTCACCGCGATCGGCACCGGCTGGACGTCCGCGCGCACGGCCGGGCTCCTTGCGGCCCTGGTCGTGGGCGGGCTGCTGACCGGCGCGGCATACGCGCACCGGGCACGGGGCGGGGTCCTGGCGCCGGTGCTCGGCGAGGACAACCGGCTCTCCACCTCGCGCACCGTGTCCGCCTGCTGGGTGCTCCTCGTCGTCTTCGCGGTGCTCGTCCTCGCGGGCGAACTGGCCGCGGCCTCGGGGCACCGGGAGCGCGACGAGCTGATCGCAGGCCTCGAGCTCGCCCGCGCCGCCGGGACGCTGACCGTCCTCGCCGTGGTGTGCGCGGTGGCCGTCCTCGTGCGCAGGATCGTCGGCCTGCGCGTGCTCGGCCAGCGCCTGCAGAAGGTGCGCGCGGACCGGCCGCGGGCTGCCGACCCGCTCACCGACGACGCAGGTCGAGGGAGCTTCACCGACACGCAGTACGTCCTGGTCAGCGCCGTCGCCGTGGTCTTCGCGGCGGTACGCCTCGCGCGGCGGCCCGAGCAGCTGCCCGACCTGCCATGGGGGCTCGCCGTGCTCGTGCTGGTCTCCGCCGCGACGTATCTGGCGGGGAAGTACGCCGAAGGCGGCCGTCCTGTGATCCTCTCCGTGGTCCGCGCCCGGGAGGCCGGTGACCTCGACGCCCCCATCCGCACGGGCGACGACATCGAGATCCGCGGCGCGGGCTTCGTCCCGCCCGGCGCCGGGGAGGCCGACCGGCTCGCCCGCACGGTCGTCCGCATCGGCGCGGTACACGTCCACGTGCCGCTCGTGCCCGTACCCGGCGGCTTCGCCAATCCGAGCGACGCGGTGCTGACCGTGCCCGTCCCGGTCGACGTCGAACCCGGCAGCGTCGAGGTCCAGGTCATCACGGCCGCGGGCGTCGAGACCAACCGCGTCACGATCGACGTCACGGACTGACCCACCGACGCCCAGACCCGGCCGCCACCCCACCTGAGCAGCACCCTGCGCAGACCTCCGCGCAGCCCTTCCCTCGCGCGCCTCCCCCGACCTGCTTCAGCTGACACAAAAGCCTCCCCCTGTCGCTTCCGGACCGAGCTTCCGGACCGATCTTTGAAAAACCGCCGCACGCCGGTGAGCAGCGGCCCCGCTTCGTACGTATCGTCAGAGACGGGACCACGCGAGAGGCGGAGTGCCATGGCGCACGGCATACGGACGGACAGCCACCCCGGCCACACCCGCCACGTCAGGCGCGACGAGTGGCGGGACTCCGCCACCCGCTACGCCCTGCTCCCCCTGCGGATCTTCCTGGGCGTCACCTTCATCTACGCCGGCCTGGACAAGCTCACCGACAGCACCTTCATGCAGGCGAGCGGCTCCGGCTCGATCGGCGCCACGATGGAGGGCGTCCGCGACCTCTCCGCGATCCCCGCTCTCGTCGACCTGTCCCTCAAGAGCCCCGTCGGCTTCGGCTACGCCATCGCCCTCGGTGAACTGGCCGTCGGTATCGGCACACTGATCGGTCTGTTCGCCCGGGTCGCCGCGCTCGGCGGTGCGCTCATCTCGCTCAGCCTCTGGCTGACCATGAGCTGGCACGAGAGCCCCTACTACTACGGCAACGACCTGGCCTACCTGATGGCGTGGCTGCCGCTGGTGCTCGCCGGTGCCTCGGTCTTCTCCGCCGACGCGCTCCGTGCCGCCCGCCGCGAGAAGAGGAACGCCCCGCGCCCCGCGCCATGATCCGCCGGGTGGTCCCCATACAGGCCGCCCTGTGCTGGCCCCTATACAGGCCGCCCTGCGCTGGCCCTTTACGGAGCATCAGCAGGAGCCCTAGTCCTGCGACGTCCTGGTGCCCCGCGACGGCTCGCCCGCGCGAACCGTGCCTCTGTGGCGTATTCCATGGACCGCCGCCGCCACGCCCGCGAGGAACAGACCGGCCATCACGAGCGGCAGTGCGACGAACCATGGTGCGTCCCAGGCGCCGCCCGCGTCGCCCGCGTACACGACGGCGACCGCCAGCAGGAAGAGCCCTGCCATCAGCTTGCCGGGTTGGAATTCATGACGTAGCACGGGTCACCTTCGCTTGTCCGACGCCGACTTCGAGGCGCAGATCGATCGTGCCGCCGTCCTTGCTGCCCGAGGGCGGCTGCAGCGTCACCTTCTTTTCACGGCCCGGAGCGATGTCCAGGTCCTTGTTGCTGTCGTCGGGCAACACGATGTCGCCGAGGCCCACTTCCGCATCCAGCCGCACCGTGACGTCCTTTGGCACGATCACCTTGAGGTCACCCGCGCCGATCTCGGCGCCGGTGGTCAGCGTCTTCCCCTTGCCGATCTCGACCTTGCTCAGATCGAGGGTGCCCTTGCCGAGCCCCACCTCGTACCGGGGCCGGACGTCCGTCGCCGTTGCCGGTATCCAGTCCGTGCGGGAGTAATGCGTGGAGATGTTCTTCGGCAGGGCCGCCGCGCCGGCGAGCAGGCCGGCGGTGAGCACCGCGAGCACGATCGACCCGGCTCCGGTGCGCCCGGTGAAGGCGCTGATGGCGATGCCGAGGCCGAACACCGCGAGCGCACAGGCGAGCCCTGTCTGCAACGTCGTGCCGAGCGGCTGATCCTCCCAGGTCAAGCCGGTGCCGAGGCCGCCCGCGAGCAGTGCGAACAGGAACACCACGCCGCCGATCCAGCGTGGTCCGCGGGGCTTGGGCACGGGCGCGGCCGCGGGCCTGGGAGCGGCCTCGGTGGCCCTGCGGGGCACGCCCCGGTGCTCCGTCGGCTCATAGCCGATGTCCAGGCCTTCGGGGCCCCAGAAGTAGCCCGAGATCCCGACGTGCGTGCCGTCCTTGACGATCGGGTCGCGCCACCACGAAGGGTGCAGTACGACGGGCGGCGCCTTCGCCTCGGGCGGGGCGTCCGCCGCGGCCTGCGCCGCCACCGGATCGGTGTCGTGGGTGTCGCGCTGCCGCGACCAGTACCCCGCACCCGCGAGGAGCAGGGCGAGGACGGCGGCGAAGGTGAGCGCCCCGCCGTTGTGCAGCAAGGTGAGGAAGACGCCGCAGCCGACGAGCGCGAAGAGCACGGCGGTCAGGGCCTGTCCGTCGACCCGGCCGGAGAGGAGCCTGCGCCCTTCGTTCTCCTCCTCGTCCTCGTACGGCACGAGGAGCCAGGCGAAGCCGTAGACCACCAGGCCGACGCCGCTTGTTATGGCGAGGACGGCGAGGCCGATGCGGAAGATCACCGGGTCCATGTCACAGTGCCGGCCGAGTCCGGCGCACACCCCGCCGATCTTCTTCTGCCGACGGTCGCGGCGGAACTTCCGATACTCCGCGGGAGGGCCCGCCGGGTGGCTGCCCACGTGACCGCCCCGCTCGCCGTACGCGGCACGCACGACATCGCGGAGGGCGGCCTCGGTCGGCGTCTCGGCGGGCTGCTGATCTGTCATGCGTCCATGGTGACCGCCGCGAGGCCGCCGCGGCAGTCGGGACGACCCTGGACGAACCCTGATATCGCCCCTGAGACTCCTCGGGTCGTACCCCTGACAGGGCCGGCACAGGGGCCGAGATCAGGGATGTCTCGGGGGCCGACCCTGATGCCCTCGCTCGCGCTCGCGTGTGAATATCGATGACATGCCGGAAGCCGCTGCATCACCCCTCGACGACGTCCGACCGCTGCGCAAGCTCTACCGCAGCGGTGACGGCCGCTGGCTGGGTGGCGTGGCGCGCGGTCTGGCCGGACACCTCGGACTGCCCGTGATCTGGGTCCGGCTGATCTTCGTCGGCCTCTGCATGGCGGACGGCCTCGGCGGTCTGCTGTACGCGGCGTTCTGGTTCTTCGTCCCGCTCGGTGTGGGCGGCGTCGAAGCCGAGCGCCCGCCCGCGGCCGTCACGACCGAGACGGCGCCCGACGGCCGACGAAGACTCGTGGCCCGCAAGCCCGACAAGGGGCAGCTCGTCGCGCTCCTCGCGATGGTCGTCGTCGCCATGGTCTTCGTCAGCAATGTGGACCTCGACGGTTCGACCAAGGCGTATGTCGTCCCGACCCTGCTCGTCGCCGCCGGTGTCGCCCTCGTCTGGCGACAGGCCGACAACGCCCGCAGGGCCCGCTGGATGGCTGTCGGCCGCCGCAGGCGCACCCTGACACTCGCCCGGTCGGCGGCCGGAGTGCTCCTGGTCGGCGCCGGAGTGTCCGGCATCTTCGTGCTGCAGGGCTCCGCCGCGCACCTGGGCGCCGTTCTGCAGGCCTCGCTCGCCGTGCTCGTCGGCGTCGCGCTGCTCGCCGGCCCGTATCTCGTCCGCATGATGCAGGACCTCTCCGAGGAGCGGCTGATGCGGATCCGCGCTCAGGAGCGGGCCGAGGTGGCAGCCCATGTGCACGACTCCGTGCTGCACACGCTGACCCTGATCCAGCGCAACGCGGAGAGCGCGAGCGAGGTGCGACGCCTCGCCCGGGCCCAGGAGCGTGACCTGCGGGCCTGGCTCTACAAACCGGAGGGCACGGGCAAGGACGAGGACGAGGAGCCCGACACCCTCGCCGAGGCGGTCCGCCGCAGCGCCGCCGAGGTCGAGGACAAGCACGGCGTCCCCATCGAGGTCGTCGTGGTCGGCGACTGCCCGCTCGACGACCGGCTGACCGCACAGATGCAGGCCGCGAGGGAAGCGATGGTGAACGCCGCCAAGTACGGTGGCGAGGGCGGCGCGGTGCAGGTCTTCGCCGAAGTCGAGGGGGAGACGGTGTTCGTGTCCGTCCGGGACCGCGGTCCCGGTTTCGACCTGGACTCCGTGCCCGACGACCGCATGGGCGTACGAGAATCGATCATCGGCCGCATGCAGCGTAACGGCGGCACGGCGCGGCTGCGCGCGGTGCCGGGCGGCGGTACGGAAGTCGAGCTGGAGATGGAGAGGACGGCGACGACATGAGCGACGCGACCGGGGCGAACGGGCCCACGGAGCCGACCGGATCGGACGAGGGCGGCGGTGCGGACGGGCGTCGTGTGCGAGTCGTCCTGGTCGACGACCACCGGATGTTCCGCACCGGGGTGCAGGCCGAGATCGGGCGGACCGATGTCACCGGCGTCGAGGTGGTCGGCGAGGCCGCCGACGTCGACCAGGCGGTCACGGTCATCACGGCCACCCGGCCCGAGGTCGTCCTCCTGGACGTGCACCTCCCGGGCGGCGGTGGGGTGGAAGTCCTGCGCCGCTGCTCGCCGTTGATGGCCGACGCGGAGAACCCGGTGCGGTTCCTCGCGCTGTCGGTCTCCGACGCCGCCGAGGACGTCATCGGTGTCATCCGGGGCGGTGCTCGCGGCTATGTCACCAAGACCATCACCGGCACCGACCTGGTGGACTCCGTCTTCCGTGTGCAGGACGGCGACGCGGTGTTCTCGCCGCGCCTGGCCGGGTTCGTCCTGGACGCCTTCGCCTCCACCGACGCGCCCCCGGTGGACGAGGACCTGGACCGCCTCACCCAGCGCGAGCGGGAGGTGCTGCGGCTCATCGCGCGCGGGTATGCGTACAAGGAGATCGCCAAGCAGCTCTTCATCTCCGTGAAGACGGTCGAGTCGCATGTGTCGGCGGTGCTGCGGAAGCTTCAGCTCTCCAACCGGCACGAGCTGACGCGGTGGGCGACGGCGCGGCGCCTGGTCTGATCTGCCGGGTGCCGGGTGCCGGGTGCCGGGTGCCGGGTGGGGCGTCAGCGGTGGGCGGGGGCTGGGGGCGCCGCCGGGCCCAGGTTCCGCAGCGCCCAGCGGTAGTGGCCGACGGCCTTCGTGGCTCCGAGGAGGCCCGTCAGCCACACGATCAGGCCGACGCCCATGCCGAGGACGACGTCGGTGTATGTCTCGTGGCCTGGTTCGGCGTGCGCGGCGGCCGCGAATGACGCCCACAGGCCGAGCGCGCACACGGCGAGGGACGACAGGAGCCAGAGGAGGCTGAGGGCGGGGGAGCGCAACCGGGCGTCGGACACCGGGTGGGTGTCCAAGGCGAGCCAGGCGTCGGTGAGTTGCCGGATGCGCCGGTCGTGGCGGATGCCGAGGACGACGCCGGTCACCGCGGGGGCCAGCGCCGCCAGGCCGAGGATCGCGAGGACCGGGCCGAGGATGAAGCCCGTGACGTCCTCGTCCGCGAGCATCCGGAACGGCTGGACAAGGAGCGCCCAGCCGATCGCGCCGCCGAGGCCGCAGAGCCACAGCAACAGGAGCCGGCCCACCCCGAGGTGTCGCCGGTGCAGCTCCACGAGGGCCGTGCCGCGGTCGACGAGTAGCGTCTGACGGTCCGGCCAGGTGCGCAGATACACAGGTGGCGGGGGCGGCGGCAGCGTACGGCTAGGCATGCACGTGACATTACTGGGGTGCTGGTACGGAGCTTGTCGGGGCCGGTGCGGAACGGCCGGGGACGATATGGATCTTGTGCGGGGCGGTGCGCGTCGGCTCACGTCACGCGGGTGGCCCCCGCGAACGGCATCTGATCGATCGGTGCGAGCCGCACCGGGGCACTCGGGTTGGGGGCGTGGATCATCTGGCCGTTGCCGATGTAGAGGCCGACGTGGCTGATACCGGAGTAGAAGAACACCAGGTCGCCGGGGCGCAGTTCGGATCGGGAGACCCGCTTGCCCGTGGCGATCTGGGCGTAGGTGGTGCGGGGCAGGGAGACGCCCGCGGAGCGGTACGCGGCCTGGGTCAGGCCGGAGCAGTCGAAGGCGTGCGGTCCGGTGGCGCCCCAGACGTACGGGCTGCCGATCGCCTGGTACGCGTAGGAGACGGCGGACGCGGCACGGGCGTTGGGGGCCTTGGCGGTGCCCAGAGGGGCGACGCGGGTGCTTGAGCGGGTCGCGCGGTCGCCGTCGCCGCGGTCGGGGGTGGCGACCTCCGCGCGCTGGGCGGCGGTGAGCCGGGACAACAGGCGCTTGGCCTCGCCGAGTTTCGTGGTGACCGTCTTCTTGTGCTTCTTCAGCTCCGTCTGGCGGGCGTGCAGGGCGGCCAGACGGTCATCGGCCGCTCCGCGCAGCTGGTCCATCTCCCGGAGCTGCTCGCGTACGTCGTGCAGGGCCACGGCCTGGCGGCTCCCGGCCCGGTCGGCGCGCGCCGCGCGGTCCAGGAACTGCCCGGGGTCGGAGGAGAGCATGAGCTGCACGGAGGGGTCGATGCCGCCCGCGCGGTACTGCGCGGCAGCGTACGAACCCAGGCTGTTGCGGGCGGAGTTGAGCTTGTCCGTCTTGCGGGCCGCCTCGTCGCGCAGCTCACCGAGTGATTTTTCGGCCTTCTCGGCCTTCTCCTTCGCGCCGTTGTACTTCTCGGTGGCCGTCTCCGCCTCGCGGTAGAGCGCGTCGACCCTGGACTTCACCTCGGCGGGGCCGAGCTGTGGGTCCGCGTGCCCCGTGCCGTCGAAGGCGGTCGCCGACGCGGCTCCCGCGAGGGCGAGGGTGGCGGCCGTGCGGACCGTGTTGCCGCTGAGCGAGCGCTGTTTCGGCTTGCGGTGCGCTGCCACGAAGAGGGGCTCCTTAGGTGTCCGGCGGCGGCCCGCACAGGGGGAACGGGCCACCGCCGGGTTTCTCGGCGGTGGTGTCCGACGGCCGCCCCTGATCGGGCGGCGGTGGGGAGTCGGTCACCTGGTGGAGGACGCTAAACCTGGCCGTCACGGGTGAGTGACGGATTGTGCGCAACTGGCGGAAGTGGGCGCTCATCGACCGGCTCCGACCGTCTCGATCACGAGGCGGCGGCTGCTTCACGTAGGGCCGTGACCGATGGCTCGATTGCGATGTGCCTGGCGGGGAGTGGTGGTACGGGGGCGGTGGCCGGGGCGGGCGGGCACCCCGGCTAGGCTCCGGCCTCATGGACCTACTCATCCATCTCTTCGTCGGCCTCCACATCATCGGCATCGGCTCTCTCCTGGGCGGTTTCCTGACCCAGATGAAGCAGATGGGCCAGGGCACGGCCCGCTTCAACCCCGCGATGCTGCACGGCGCGCTGACCATGCTCGTCACGGGTGTGGTCCTGGTGGGCCTCAACCAGGCGGACGACAACACGGTCAACAACCTCAAGATCGGCATCAAGCTGGCCTTGCTGATCGTGATCCTCGCGCTGGTCTACGTGAAGCGGGACGAGGAGAAGGTCGACAAGGGCCTGTTCGGCGCGGTCGGCCTGCTGACCGTCGCGAACATCTTCATCGCGGTGCTGTGGACCTGAGGACCTGACCCGGACGTAGGAACCCGCCCTCATGAAGGCGACCGTCATGAACCCGCTCTCATGAAGGCGACCGTCACGAAAGTGGCCCTCCACGCGCGTGTGGAGGGCCACTTTTATGAGGTGTCATGAGGGGTTTTGAGGTGTGACGGTTACGCGGGGCGCACCACGCTGTGGATCGGCATGTAGTAGATCGACTCGACGCGGACGTTCGCGCCCGGCTTCGGGGCGTGGATCATCTTGCCGTTGCCGATGTAGATGCCCACGTGGCTGATGTCGTCGTAGAAGAACACCAGGTCACCCGGTTTGGCGTCGGCGGTCTTCACGGTCGTGCCGACCTTCACCTGGTCCCACGTGGTGCGCGGCAGGGAGATCCCAGCCGCCTTCCACGCGTCCTGGGTGAGCCCTGAGCAGTCGTACGAGTCGGGGCCGGTGGCACCCCACACGTACGGCTTGCCGATCTGGGCCTGAGCGAAGGCGATGACCTTCGCGGCCTTGGTGGCGTAGTCGCCCTCCGTGCTCCCGGAGCCCGAACCGGAACCCGACCCCGAGCCCGAGCCCGCATCAGAGCCGGAGCCGGAGCCGGAGCCCTGACCCTGCTCCCGGTCCTTCTCCCGCTGGGCCTCCTCCTCCGCCTTCCGCTTGCGCTCCGCCTCGGCGGCCTGCTCGCGGGCCAGCTTCTCGGCCTTGCGCTTGGCCTCCTGCTTCTTCTTCCGCTCGATCTCCGCGAGCCGCGCCTTCTCCTGGGCCGTCAGCTTGGAAAGGACCTCGCGCGCGTCACCCAGCTTCTTCTGGACGGTCTGCTTGCTCGTCCTGAGGTCGTCCCGCGAATCGTTCAGGGTCTCCAGGCTCTTTGCGGCCTCCGTGCGCTGCTTGGTCGCCGACGCCTGCTGCGTCGTGTAGGCGTCGACCGCCTTCTTCTGGCGCGTGGTCAGCCGGTCCGCCAGGTGGTTCTGGTCGAAGTAGCCCTGCGGGTCGTTGGCGAGCATCATCGTGGCCGTCTCGGAGACGGCGCCGGTGCGGTACTGCGCGGCGGCGAACGAGCCGAGCTCCTTGCGCGCGTCGTTCAGCTCGTCGGTGCGCTCGGCCACGTCGTCGAGCAGGCGGTCGACCTTCTTGCGCTGCTTGTCGGTGCGCTCCTTGGCCGCGTTGTACTTCTGCGTGGCCACACCGGCCTGCTGGTAGAGCTCGTCGACCTTCTTCTGGACCTCTTCGAGGCTGGGTTTCGTCGGCGCGGCGGGCGCTGCCTGCGCGCTCTGGGACAGGAGGGCGACGGAGGTGAGGGCCGCTGTCGTGATGCCGATGGCGGGGGTCGTGCGAATTCCGGCTGCCCGGGTCCGCGGCTTGCGGTGCGACGCCAAGGGAGGCGACTCCTTCCGTAGACCGCCTACCGGGTTAGCTGTCGGGTTCGGGCGGGTGGTCCGGAAGGTTGCCCTACGGTCCCGTACTACGTGCGGGACCGATTCACCCCAAGTTTTCGGTGGGTCCCCGGCTCCGAACATGTCGGACTCGGCGGAGGCCACTCGTTCCCGGCGGGTTCGCCGGTGGGGGGACGAGCAGCCCGCGGAGCACGCTAGCCAACTCGTGTGGTCCCTGTGAAGGTTGATGTTCGATATGCCCGATACATTTTCGTGACTTTCCACGGCCTTGGCGCGATCATGCCGAGTGGATGCGGAGCGTGAGCGTCCGCAGGCAGGGTGTAGGCAAGGCGTAGGCAGGGTGTAGGCAAGACGTAGGCAAGACATGGGCATGGCGTGGGCAAGTGTGAGGTGACCGGAACCCGCAGCGGGTTGTCAGTGGGGCCGCCTAGACTCGGGAGGCGATGAGCAGCCTCTTTGATGACAGCTTCCTGGCGGACCTGCAGCCCTCCCGGGCCACGGACGAAGCGCCCCCGCCGCCGCCCGAGGACAGTGCTCCGGAGCCCATTCCGGATGATCTGTTCGACGGGAAGTTCGACGCGCCCATGACCCGGGACTCGCACTACCGCGACGGTGCCCCCCGCCCGGTCATCGACCCGGCGACGCTCCTCGACGGGCTGAACGAGAACCAGCGCGCGGCCGTGGTGCACGCCGGTGCCCCGCTGCTCATCGTCGCCGGCGCGGGCTCCGGCAAGACCCGCGTGCTGACCCACCGCATCGCGTACCTGCTCGCCGAGCGCGGTGCGCACCCCGGCCAGATCCTCGCGATCACCTTCACGAACAAGGCCGCGGGTGAGATGAAGGAGCGCGTCGAGCAGCTCGTGGGCCCGCGGGCGAACGCGATGTGGGTGTCGACGTTCCACAGCGCCTGCGTCCGCATCCTGCGCCGCGAGTACAAGAAGCTGGGCTTCACGTCCTCCTTCTCGATCTACGACGCCGCGGACTCCAAGCGTCTGATGGCCCTGGTCTGCCGCGACCTGGACCTCGACCCGAAGAAGTTCCCGCCGAAGTCGTTCAGCGCCAAGATCTCGAACCTGAAGAACGAGCTGATCGACGAGGAGGACTTCGCCGGTCAGGCCGCCGACGGCTTCGAGAAGACCGTCGCCCAGGCCTACGCCATGTACCAGTCGCGCCTCCGCGAGGCGAACGCGCTGGACTTCGACGACCTGATCATGACGACGGTCCACCTGCTGCGCGCCTTCCCGGACGTCGCCGAGCACTACAGGCGCCGCTTCCGGCACGTCATGGTCGACGAGTACCAGGACACCAACCACGCACAGTACGCACTCGTGCGCGAGCTGGTCGGCCCCTCCGGAGGCGAGGGCGACGACCCCGCCGAGCTGTGCGTGGTGGGTGACGCGGACCAGTCGATCTATGCCTTCCGCGGCGCCACGATCCGCAACATCCTCCAGTTCGAGGAGGACTACACCGACGCGACGACGATCCTCCTGGAGCAGAATTACCGCTCCACGCAGACGATCCTGACCGCCGCCAACGCGGTCATCGAGCGCAATGAGAGCCGCCGTCCGAAGAACCTCTGGACCAACCAGGGCGCGGGCGCGCGCATCACCGGGTACGTCGCCGACACGGAGCACGACGAGGCACAGTTCGTCGCCGACGAGATCGACCGCCTCACCGACGCGGGTGACGCCAAGGCCGGTGACGTGGCGATCTTCTACCGGACGAACGCCCAGTCCCGTGTCTTCGAAGAGATCTTCATCCGCGTGGGCCTGCCCTACAAGGTCGTCGGCGGCGTCCGCTTCTACGAGCGCAAGGAGGTCCGCGATGTCCTCGCGTACCTGCGTGTCCTCGCCAATCCCGAGGACGCCGTCCCGCTGCGCCGCATCCTCAACGTCCCCAAGAGGGGCATCGGCGACCGCGCGGAAGCGATGATCGACGCGCTCTCGCAGCGCGAGAAGATCTCCTTCCCGCAGGCCCTGCGCCGTGTCGACGAGGCGTACGGAATGGCGGCCCGGTCGACCAACGCCGTCAAGCGGTTCAACACGCTCATGGAGGAGCTGCGGACCGTCGTCGAGTCCGGCGCGGGCCCGGCCGTCGTCCTGGAGGCCGTGCTCGAACGCACCGGTTACCTCGCCGAGCTGCAGGCCTCCACCGACCCGCAGGACGAGACGCGCATCGAGAACCTCCAGGAACTCGCCGCCGTGGCACTGGAGTTCGAGCAGGACAACAGCCAGAACGGCAACCAGGACAACAGTCAGGACGGCAACCAGGCAGCGGACGGCGCTCAGGACGAGGCCGGTGCGGACGAGGGGGAGGCCGGTGAAGGCGCCGCTCCGACCGGTACGCTCTCCGACTTCCTGGAGCGGGTCGCCCTGGTCGCCGACTCCGACCAGATCCCTGACGAGGAGGACGACGGCTCCGGAGTCATCACCCTGATGACCCTCCACACCGCCAAGGGCCTTGAGTTCCCTGTGGTGTTCCTGACCGGCATGGAGGACGGCGTCTTCCCGCACATGCGCTCCCTCGGGCAGGTCAAGGAGCTCGAGGAGGAGCGCCGCCTCGCGTACGTGGGCATCACGCGCGCGCGTGAGCGCCTCTACCTGACGCGGTCCTCCATGCGCAGCGCCTGGGGCCAGCCGTCGTACAACCCGCCGTCGCGCTTCCTCGAGGAGATCCCGGACGCCCATCTGGACTGGAAGCGGACGGGTTCCGTCGGCGCACCGGCGTCGTCTTCCGGCGGGTCGGGACCGGCCGGAGGCATCGCCGCGTCGCTCTCGTCCTCGCGCTCGCGTTCCGGCGGCGCCCAGGGCTTCGCCACGCGCCGCGCCTCGGAGAAGCCAGTGGTCTCACTGGCCGTCGGCGACCGGGTCACCCACGACCAGTTCGGCCTCGGCACGGTGGTCGGCGTGAAGGGCACAGGGGCGAACGCAGAGGCGACGGTGGACTTCGGAGAGCCCAAGCCGAAGCGCCTGCTGCTGCGGTACGCGCCGGTCGAGAAGCTGTAGTGCAGGAGGACTGGTAACAAGCGGTAACGCCGGAAGCGGCGGCCGGAGTTACGTCGGGTCGAGGTCGTGGCTGCGCAGCCACGGCAGCGGGTCGATCGCCGAGCCGCCGCCGGGCCGCACCTCGAAGTGCAGGTGCGGGCCGGTCGAGTTGCCGGAGTTCCCGGAGAAGGCGATGGGCTCGCCCGCCTTCACGGGGCCGCTGGAGATCTTGTGCGTGGAGAGGTGGCAGTACCACGTCTCCGTGCCGTCCTTGGCGGTCACGATCGCCATGTTGCCGTAGGCGCTGTTCCACTTCGTCGACACGGTGCCGTCGGTCGCGGCCAGGACCTCCGTGCCGTACGACACCGGGAAGTCGATGCCGGAGTGCGCGGACATCCAGTTGACGCCGGCCTGTCCGTAGTACGCGCTCAGGCCGTGCTGCTTCACCGGCAGTGCGAACTTGGGGCGCAGCCGCTCCTTGCGTGCCGCGTCGGCGACCGCCTTCTTCTGGGCGGCCACCTTCTGGGCCTTGAGGTCGATGCGCTCCTGGGTGCGGCTCGCGCGGTCGGCGAAGTCGCCCGCGTCCGCGGAGAGGTTCGCGAGCTGGGTGTCCAGCTTGTTGTTGGCGGCGGAGGGCTGCACGGACGTGGGGTCCGGGGCGGAAGCCGTCGTGTCCTTGGTGTCGTCCCCGCCGAAGTCGCCCACGGAGGCGGCGGCGACGCCGGCCACGCCCATCACGCAGGCCGAGGGCACCGCGACCGTGAGGAACGCCGAGCGTTTGGCGGGGGTGCGGCGGCGGGTTCGCGAACCGTTTCCGCCTCCGCCGGAGGCGCTGCCGCCCTTGCCCCGGGAGGCGCGGCGGGAGGGGTTCGGAGTTCCGGGGGCCCCGTCGGGAGAGGAGGTTCCGGTGTCGGATCCGGCGCCGTTCTCGTACGGGGCGTCGTTTCCGTACAGAGGGTCGGACTCATCCAGGGGGTCGGCCCCGTACGCGGTGTCGGTTTCGTAGGCGGCGTCCGGGGAGATCTCGTACGTGTCCGTGGACTCGTAGAGCTGCGTTTCGGGCCCCGGGGTCTCGTACGCGGGGGGCGCGTCGTGCGTCTCGCCCGCGGAGTTCCACGTCGTGGCGTCGTACGCGCCGGTGTCGAAGGCCTGCGTGTCCCACTGCCCGGTCTGCGGCGCCTGGTTCCATGCGCCGGTGTCCCACTGGCCAGTGGTGTCGGGGCCCTGCTGCGCGGGGATGTCGATGAGCTGCTGATGGCCGCCGGTCGACCACATCGAGGTGTCGTAGCTGCCGGTGTCGTACGTGGCGGCGTAGTACTGCGCGGCGTACGCGTCGTGGGTGAGCGTCTGCTGGGGCCCTGTGGTGGTCGCCCACTGTCCCGTGTCGTGCCCGCCGTCCGGCATGTCGCCGAAGAGGGGGTCGACGGCGAAGGTACCGGTGTCGTAGGCGCCGGTGGAGTAGGGGTCGTAGCCGTAGCCGCCGTGCTGGGCGCTCTGTTGGTCGTACGGCGCGTAGTGCGCGTAGTCGGCGCCGGGAGCCGAGGACGGGGGAGTCGAGCTCCCCGACGGGTGACGGTCGTTCACCAACTTCTCTTTCGCCTCGGCAGCAGGGGCAGAGCAGTGCGGCGACTGTACCCGGCGGTATACGGGCGCGACAATCTTCGGCAGGTTTCGTGGTTTCAGGAAACGGGCATTCGGCCGTCTTTCGGCGGACTGTGGGCGCAGCCTTGGCCCTGCGTTCGACGGCCGTTCGATGAAACTGCGGGTCAGGCGACCGTGAGGCCCCCCGGCGCGCTCCGGGCGTCGGCCCCCGGGTGCGCCAGATCGAGTGCCTGGCGGATGCCGGTCGCGACCGCGGGATGCACCGGCAGCGCGAGATGGCCGATGCCGGTCACGCGCACGTTCTGCGCGGTCAGGTCGGGGTGGTCGACGCAGGCCGTCTCCAGCGGGTCCATGATCTGGTCCAGGTCGCTCCAGAAACTCACGAACTGCGTGCGGCAGCCCGGTGCGGGTTCCTTCAACTCCTCGATCACATCGGAGCCCGGTCGCATCTGCCGGACGATCGGGTGCGCGTCCGCGAACGGCACGGCGCGGGTGCCGGAGTGCGGCGTGCCGAGCGTGACCAGGGTGCGGACGCGTGCGTCACCGCCGAGCCGCTGCGCGTAGTAGCGGGCGATCAGGCCGCCGAGGCTGTGCCCGACGATGTCGATCCGGTCGTGTCCCGTGCGTTCGCAGATCTCTTCGATGTGGCGGCCGAGCAGTTCGGCGGCGACGCGGATGTCGCACGTGAGGGGGGAGTAGTTGAGGGACTCCACGCAGCGGCCGCCGTGCTGCGACAGGGCGCGGCGGAGCAGGACGAAGACGGAACGGTTGTCGATGAAGCCGTGCAGGAGAAGGACCGGTGGCCTGCTGTCCGGTGGCAGGCGGGGGGCGTCCGGGGGCGGCTGGATCGGGGCCGCCCGGCGTTCCTGGGTGATGCCGGAGGGATAGAGGAGGAGGTGACCCGTGAGGATTGTCAGCTCCAGGGCGGTCGCTTTCAGGAGGGCCACGGAGAGCCCGGCGACCTTCGTAGGCAGCGCGGGCAGCGCGGGCAGCGCGGGCAGGCTCGGCAGGCGGAGAGCCGGGAGCGGTAATGCGGCGAGGGGGAGTCTGGCGAGAGGGAGTCTGCCGTGGGGGAGCCGTGGGAGTGGAAGGACCGAGAGTGGCCCGCGGCCGAGGATTCTCGGCAGCAGAGCGCTGAACGGACGAAAGGGGCGGGCCCCTGTGACCGGCATCGTCGACCTCCCGACCGGCGCACGGAAGGACGGCTCTGTCCCCCGTGTGCCCTAGGGGGAGTCATGGTCGAGGAGTCGGCCGCGCGAACGGCTGCGCGATGGCGATATGGGCCCCCGTGGAGTGGTGGCTCCGTGCCCCCGTTGCACGCGCCGATGTGCGGTGTCACCACGCCGTGCGGCTGCCGGCGCGGTGGTCCGGCGATCTCGATGTGGCTCCCCTCGCGCCTGGCCCGGATGCGGAGCGTGAGCCCCGGGTAACGGACGAGCGCGCAGCGAACGTGTCCCTCCGTGTGATTTCCCCCTCGCTCTCCACCGTGAAACTGCCGCTTGCGCGATGCTGGGGATAACGTTCGTTCACTTCCCCGGCCGGTGCGGTGCGGGGTATCTGTACCGGGACAGACTGTTGTCGGTCGCCGGAATGGATATCGGTACATGGAGGCAGTGATGGGTGTGGCAGCCGGGCCGATCCGCGTGGTGGTCGCCAAGCCGGGGCTCGACGGGCACGATCGCGGGGCCAAGGTGATCGCGCGGGCGCTGCGCGACGCCGGTATGGAGGTCATCTACACCGGGCTGCACCAGACGCCCGAGCAGGTGGTCGACACCGCGATCCAGGAGGATGCCGACGCGATCGGCCTCTCCATCCTGTCCGGTGCGCACAACACCCTGTTCGCGCGGGTGTTGGAGCTGTTGAAGGAGCGGGACGCGGAGGACATCAAGGTCTTCGGTGGCGGCATCATCCCGGAGGCGGACATCGCGCCGCTGAAGGAGAAGGGTGTCGCGGCGATCTTCACCCCGGGCGCGACGACCGCGTCGATCGTGGAGTGGGTACGGGGGAACGTACGGGAGGGCGCGGGGGCGTGAGCCCGCGTGCGTCTTGACCTGTGTGAGTCGTGACCCGCGTGCGTTCTGACCCGTGTGCGTTCTGAGCGGAGTGTGCCTTGAGGTCAGCGGCGGGTTTGGATCTTCAGGTCGCCCGCCGTCGCCTTGCGGAGGTGGTCACCGGCGAGCAGGTCGTGCGGATAGCCGAGCGCGATCGCGCTGACCTCGTCCAGGCGGGCCAGCTGGGCGGCGGTGAAGTCGACTTCCAGGGCGCCCAGATTGTCCTCCAGTTGCGCGGGCGTACGGGCGCCGATGACCGGTGCCGTCACGCCTGGGTTCAGCAGGGTCCAGGCAAGGCCGATCTGGGCGGGCGTGCGGCCGAGCTCAGCGGCGACCTCCTTCACCACATCGGCGACGGCGAGGTTGCGTTCGGTGAGCGTGCCGAGGGCGAAGTTGAAGGTCTTGCGGGTGCTGCCGCCGGTTGCGGCGTCCGGCCCGGTCAGGTCGTCGCGGCTGTACTTGCCGGTGAGTACGCCGCCGGCCAGCGGTGAGTACGGGACCACTCCTAGGCCCATCTCGCGTGCCATGGGGATCAGGTCGCGTTCCCCTGCGCGCTCGATCAGGTTGTACTCGATCTGCAGCGCGACCAACGGTGACCAGCCGCGCAGATCGGCGATCGCCTGCATGCGCGACACCTGCCAGGCCGGGGCGTTGGAGATCGCCACGTACAGGACCTTGCCCTGCCGGACCAGGTCGTCCATGCCCCGCAGGACCTCGTCGACCGGTGTCGTGAAGTCCCATACGTGCAGGTAGATCAGGTCGATGTAGTCCGTGCCCAGCTGTCGCAGACTGGCTTCCACCGACGCGAACAGGCTCTTGCGGTGGGGGCCCCCGGAGTTCGGGTCGCCGGGGCGGCGCAGCGTCGAGTACTTCGTCGCCAGCACCAGGCTTTCGCGGTGGTCGCGGGCGAATGTGCCAAGGAGGCGCTCGGAGCTGCCGTCGGTGTAGGTGCTGGCGGTGTCGATGAAGTTGCCGCCGCGTTCTACGTAGAGGTCGAAGAGCTTGCGCGCCTCCTCCTGTTCGGCGCCCCAGCCCCATTCGGTGCCGAAGGTCGCCGCGCCCAGGGCCAGCGGTGAGACCCGAAGGCCCGAGCGGCCAAGGAGCCGGTAGGTGTCGAGGGTGAGCGACATCGTGTCCTCCTGTGCTTGTCATCCGTCGTCGAGAACAAGACTGTGGCCCCCGTGGACCGGAGGTAAGGGAGAGCCGTTCCTGGGAACAGCGTTCCTGGGAACACCGCTCCTACCCTGGCTGTTGGGCCGGGCATGACGATCCACGCCTTGGACGCGACCCACGCCCCGGACGCGACCCACGCCCCGGACGCGACCCACGCCCCGGACGCGACCCACGCCCCGGACGCGACCCACGCCCCGGACGCGACACAGGAGCTGGCCGCGTTTCTGCGGGCCCGGCGCGAAAGCCTGGACCCGCACGCACTCGGCCTGCCCTCGCGGCGGCACTCCCGGCGGACTCCCGGACTGCGCCGCGAAGAAGTCGCCGAACTGGCCGGGATCAGCGTCGACTACATCGTGCGGCTGGAACAGGCCCGCGGGCTGCGGCCCTCGGCGGACGTGGTGGAGGCGCTGGCCCGGGCGCTGCGGCTGGCCCCCGACGAACGCGCCTACCTCTTCGGTCTGACCCAGCAGCGCCCCCGCGCCACCGACAAGCCCGCCACCTCCGCGGCGCCCCCGTTGGCCGGGCTTGTCGCCGACCTGGCGCCGCTCCCGGCCATGCTGATGAACCACCGCTACGACATCCTGGCCTGGAACGACGCCATGGCACGGCTGCTCCTGGACTTCGGCACCCTGCCGCCGGAGCAGCGCAACGCGATGTGGCTGTGCCTGATCCATCCGGACATACGCGAGTTCTACGTGGACCGCGAACGGGTCGTACGGGAGGGCGTCGCGCACCTACGTGCGGCGTGGGCCGCGCATCCGGAGGACCGGACGCTGAGCGAACTCATCACTCACTTCATCTCCCGCGACGAGGATTTCGCGCGACTGTGGGCCGAGCGGGACGTCAGGGTCAACGGGCGCGGCCACAAGGTGTTGCGGCACCCCGAGGCCGGTGTCATCGCTGTGCACTTCGAAGTGCTCACGCCCCTTCAGGACTCGGACCAGCGGCTGATGATCTGCCGCCCGGCGGACGACGGGAGCCGGTCGGCGATGGAGCGGTTGCGCGCCTGACATGTCGTCAACGGATTCGGCAGGTGCTCACCGCGGTGGACGGAGCTCGTCGCGGATCGCCGCGCGCAGGCGGAGTGTGGTCACCAGGCGCTGGAACGCTTCGGACCAGTAGCTGCCAGCGCCGGGTGACGCGTCCTCCGGCTCGTCGGGTATCGCGGTGAGCGCCTCCAGGCGGACCGCTTCCGCCGGGTCCAGGCAGCGTTCCGCCAGGCCCATCACCCCGCTGAAGCTCCAGGGATAACTACCCGCGTCCCGAGCGATGTTCAGGGAGTCCACCACAGCTCGGCCCAGCGGCTCCGCCCACGGCACCGCGCAGACGCCGAGCAGCTGGAACGCCTCGGACAGGCCGTGTGCCGCGATGAAACCGGCCACCCAGTCCGCCCGTTCGGCGGCGGTCAGCGAGGCGAGCAGTTTGGCGCGCTCCGCGAGGGAGACGGCTCCCGGGCCCGCCGCGTCGGGCGACGCCGGGGTGCCGAGCAGCGCCCTGGACCAGACCGCGTCACGCTGCCGTACCGCCGCACGGCACCACGCGGCGTGCAGCTCGCTCCGCCAGTCGTCGGCCACCGGGAGTGCCACGATGTCGGCCGGGGATCGGTTGCCGAGGCGGGGCTGCCAGGTGGCGAGCGGGGCCGCCTCCACCAACTGGCCGAGCCACCAGGAGCGTTCGCCGCGCCCTGCGGGGGGTTTCGGGGCGACGCCGTCCCGTTCCATGCCCGCGTCGCACTCGTGCGGGGCCTCGACGGTGAGGGTCGGAGTGTGCGAGGTGTGGTCGACGGCCACGCAGGAGGCCGCGCGTGCCGACATGCGGCCGGCGAGGGCCGATTCGGGGAGGGCGGACAGCAGCTCCGCCGCCGTGGACCGGACGTTGCGGCTGCGGTCGGCGAGGGCCTGCTCCAGGAACGGCTCGTCCTCGGCGGTCAGGCCGGTGCGCAACGAGTCCAGGAACATCAGACGGTCCTCCGCCCGCTCCGTCGGCCAGGTGGAGGTGAGCAGGTCACGGGCGGTGCGGGCGTTCTGAGCGCGCAGCGCCGTGAGGAGGGCGACGCGCTCGGCGAAGAGGCCTTCCTCCCAGAGCTGCCGGACCTTGGGGGCGTCGTCGGTGGAGGGGAGCGCCATGCCGCCGCCCGGGGTGGCGCGGAGCGCGAACTTCCAGTCGGGGTTCAGACGGGCCAGCCACAGGGCCCTCGGACCGGCGAAGGCGAGGGCCTGGGGGCGCAGGTCCGTGCGGCCGCGCGCCGCGGTCAGGAGGGCGGGCAGCAGCTCGGGCGGTGCTCCATAGCCCCGGGAGTTGGCCAGGGCCAGCCACTGGGGCAGAAGCTCCATCAGGTCGGGTGCCGCGCCGCGGCGGCCGCCGCTGCTGCCGGTTCCGGGCTGGTGGTCGGTGAGGAGCGTCGCCAGCCGATGCCTGGCAGCAGGCGGCACCGGCGGCCGGGAATCGGCCGCCGCGGGTTCGGGCAGGGTGACGGCCGGGGCCGGGCGCAGCCCTGCCCTGCGACGCACCGTCTGCACCGCGGCCGCGTCCAGGAGGGCGGTCGGCGCCTCCTTGCCGGGCGCCCGCAGTGCGGGCGGGAGCGTACGCCGGTCGGTGCCGAGCAGCGCCGTGGTGACCAGGTCGTCCCACGAAAAGCGGGCCTCAGGGGGTGTGGCGGGCAGGTCCGTCTCCTGGTGTGTCAGGTCCTTCTCCTGATGTGGCATGTCCGTCTCCTGGCGTGCGTCGGTCAGCACAGCGACACCGTCTCTCCTGAGTCCTGCGGCCAGGCCGCCAGCGGGGTGAAGCCCTGGTGGCCGCACTCCCCGAACACGGTCAGCGGCGCGCCTCCGGAGACGGCGATCAGGCGCCACAGGCCCGGCCTGGACAGGGCGGACGGCGCCAGGGGCAGCGCGGAGCCGCCGTCGGCGTCGGCCAGTTGCCAGGACCCTCCGCCTTGCCAGGAGCCTCCGCCTTGCCAGGACCCTCCGCCTTGCCTGGACCCTCCGCCCTGAGCCGGTACGACCTCGGCGAGGATCACCGGCCACGACTCCAGCCAGGGGTCGCCGCGCAGCGCCTCGCCGTAGCGGGCGGCGGCCTCGTCCGTCCGTACGCCCGGGGGGCGGTGCGTGCCGGGAACCGGCGCCGTGAACTGTTCGCCCAGGTCCGCACGGAGCTGTCCCGCACCCGGATAGGCGGTCACCTCGGCATCGAGTACGAGGCCCACGGGCAGGGCGAGGGCGGGCGCGCGGCCTGCCGCCCCGTACGAGAGGAGGAGCGCGGAGCGGCGGGACTCCGTGCCGTACAGCCAGATGCGGCGGGTGGTGAGTCTGCTGTCCGCCGTGTCGTACTGCGCGAGGACCAGCCAGCGGTCCCGCACCGGCGGGCCCTGCGGCTGGGCGGGCAGGCCCATGCGGGAGCGGACCGTCGCGGCCAGTTCGTCCGGCAGCCGGTCGCGGTGGAGCCAGCCCTGGTCGAGGAGGTAGAGCAGCGCGCACTCCTCCAGGAGGCGCACCGGCCAGCCGGGCCCGGACGCAGGTATCGCCCCCAACTCCCGCACCCGTGCGGCAAGTCCCGGTGCCTGGGCGTCGACCATGCGGGCCGCCGTCTCCTCCCACAGTCCGTACCCCGCCTGCTCGGCCGTCGCGATGCCGCTACGGAGCAGGTCGGACAGGCGCTGCTCCAGCTCCGTCGCCCCCGCGGTGATCCGCTCGGCCCGCTTCTCCGCCCTTCTGCGCGCGGCCTCCGGGTCGGCCGGGGCGGCGGGCACGGTGGCCGGACTCCGCTCCGTGTCCGCTCTCGTGCGGCGCGCGCCCAGCCACTCCTCGGCCCACGCCGGCGGCTCGCCGGCCTCCGGAACCGTGCCGTCCGCGCCCGCCCAGACCAGCAGCAGCCCCAGCGCGTGCTTGCACGGGAACTTGCGGCTCGGACAACTGCACTTGTACGCGGGCCCCGCCGCGTCCGCGATGTCGACGACCGTCCGATACGGCTTGCTGCCACTGCCCTTGCACAGTCCCCACACCGCCCCCTCGCCAGAACTGCCCGCCTCCGACCATGGTCCCGCGACACCGAGTTTGCTTCCCGCCTTGCGTGACGGGGCATCAGGAGCCAGTGCGAGCACCTGATCCGCCGTCCAGCGCACCCCCTGCTGAGTCATGTCTCGAAGGTAGGCGCCGCCACTGACAATCGGTTCGGTGCCGGGTGTTCATGCAGGTCAAGGGGGTGCTGAGGGCGATTGTCAGTGGCGTGGTGCACGGTGGAGACACATCCGGGCCAGATGCGTCCGGACGAGCTGGAGGGGGATCGCTCCATGACCGTTTCCGTCGACCCGACTGCGTCCGCGACCGCGAATCGGACGGTGCCCGCGCCCGGTTCCGCCGACATCCCGCAGGTGCTCCGGCCGCACGCCGAGGACGCCTTCGCCGCCGAACTGACGGCGCTCGCCGCGCAGGACGACCGGACGCGGCCGCAGCGGTGGAAGCTCTCGCCGTGGGCCGTCGCGACGTATCTGCTCGGCGGCACCCTGCCCGACGGCACGGTGATCACCCCGAAGTACGTGGGGCCGCGCCGCATCGTCGAGGTCGCCGTCACCACGCTCGCCACCGACCGCGCCCTGCTGCTCCTCGGCGTGCCCGGCACCGCCAAGACCTGGGTGTCCGAGCACCTCGCCGCCGCGGTCAGCGGCGACTCGACGCTGCTCGTGCAGGGCACCGCGGGCACGCCGGAGGAAGCCATCCGGTACGGCTGGGACTACGCCCAGCTGCTCGCGCACGGCCCCAGCCGCGACGCGCTCGTGCCCAGCCCCGTCATGCGGGCGATGGCCGAGGGCATGACCGCACGCGTCGAGGAGCTGACCCGCATCCCGGCCGACGTGCAGGACACGCTGATCACGATCCTGTCGGAAAAGACGCTGCCGATCCCCGAGTTGGGGCAGGAGGTCCAGGCCGTCGGCGGCTTCAACCTCATCGCCACCGCCAACGACCGCGACCGCGGTGTCAACGACCTGTCGAGCGCCCTGCGCCGCCGTTTCAACACCGTCGTCCTGCCGCTGCCCGAGAGCGCCGAGGCCGAGGTCGACATCGTCTCGCGCCGCGTCGACCAGATCGGCCGCTCCCTCGACCTGCCCACAGGCCCGGAAGGCATCGACGAGATACGCCGTGTGGTCACCGTCTTCCGCGAACTGCGCGACGGCGTCACGGCGGACGGCCGTACGAAACTGAAGTCGCCCAGCGGCACCCTGTCCACGGCCGAGGCCATCTCCGTCGTCACCAACGGCCTCGCGCTGGCCGCCCACTTCGGGGACGGCGTGCTGCGCCCCGGCGACGTGGCGGCCGGCATCCTCGGCGCGGTCGTGCGCGACCCGGCGGCGGACCGCGTGATCTGGCAAGAGTATCTGGAGGCGGTCGTCCGGGAGCGGGACGGCTGGAAGGACTTCTACCGCGCGTGCCGCGAGGTGAGCGCATGACGGGGGCCGAGGAACCGCTGCTGCTCGGAGTACGGCACCACGGGCCGGGTTCCGCGCGTGCCGTGCGGGCCGCGCTCGACGAGGCACGGCCCGACGTCGTCCTCGTCGAGGGCCCTCCGGAGGCGGACGATCTGGTGGGGCTCGCCGCCGACGAGGGGATGCGGCCACCCGTCGCGCTGCTCGCGCACGTCGTGGACGAGCCGGGCCGCTCGGCGTTCTGGCCGCTCGCGGAGTTCTCGCCGGAGTGGGTCGCCATCCGGTGGGCCCTCGGCCAGGGGGTACCGGTGCGGTTCATCGACCTCCCGGCGGCACACTCGCTCGCCCTGCACACCGAGGACGACAGCGAGCAGCCGCCCGACGCCGGGGATCCGGATACCGGGAGCCCGGATACCGGGAGCCCGGATACCGGGAATGACGTGCGGATCGACCCCGTCGCCGTCCTCGCGGGGACCGCGGGATACGACGACCCCGAGCGCTGGTGGGAGGACGTCGTCGAGCACCGGGGGGCGGCAGGCGACGCGTTCGCGCCGTTCGAGGCGCTGGGCGAGGCGATGGCAGCCCTGCGTGAGGCCTACGGGGACGGCGGGCACGGCCGTGACCTGGTGCGCGAGGCGTACATGCGGCTCCAGACACGCGCCGCGGCCCGGGAGTTCGGGCCTGGACGGGTCGCCGTGGTGTGCGGGGCCTGGCACGTTCCGGCGCTGCGCCGGAAGACCACCGTGGCCGCCGACCGGGCGCTGCTCAAGGGGCTGCCCAAGGTGAAGGCCGAGATGACGTGGGTGCCCTGGACCCACCGTCGGCTCTCCCGCGCCAGCGGGTACGGCGCCGGCATCGCCTCCCCCGGGTGGTACGGCCACCTGTTCGCCGCCCCCGACCGGCCCCTCGAACGCTGGATGACGAAGGTCGCGGGGCTGCTGCGAGAGGAGGACCGGCTCGTCTCGTCCGCGCACGTCATCGAAGCGGTGCGGCTCGCCGACACGCTGGCCGCGATGCGGGGGCGGCCGCTGGCCGGGCTCACCGAGACGACCGACGCGGTCCGGGCGGTGATGTGCGAGGGCTCCGACGTGCCGCTCGCCCTCGTGCACGACAGGCTCGTCGTCGGGGACGTGCTGGGCGAGGTGCCCGAGGCGGCGCCCGCGGTTCCGCTGCAGCGGGACCTCACCCGGCTCCAGCGCAGGCTGCGCCTCAAACCGGAGGCGCTGGAGCGCGAACTGGAGCTCGACCTCCGCAAGGAGACCGACGCCGCGCGCAGCAGGCTGCTGCACCGGCTGCGGCTGCTCGGCATCGGATGGGGCGATCCTGCGGTGTCCCGTGGAAGCACGGGGACCTTCCGCGAGACCTGGCGGCTGCGGTGGGATCCCGAGCTGTCCGTGCGGGTCGCGGAGGCGGGGGTCTGGGGGACCACGGTCCTGGGAGCGGCCACTGGCAAGGCCTCGGCCGACGCGGTCGAGGCAGGGACCCTCGCCGCGGTCACCGCGCTCGCCGAGCGGTGTCTGCTGGCGGAGCTGCCGGACGCGTTGCGCGTGGTGATGCGGGTCCTTGCGGACCGGGCGGCGCTGGACACGGATGTCGGGCACCTCGCGCAGGCGCTGCCCGCACTCGTGCGGTCCCTCCGGTACGGGGACGTCCGGGGGACCGGGACGGAGGCTCTCGGCGAAGTGGCCCTCGGGCTCGCCGAGCGGATCTTCGTGGGGCTGCCGCCCGCCTGCGCGGGGCTCGACGCGGAGGCGGCTCTGGAGATGCGGGGGCACGTCGACGCCGTGCACCAGGCGGTGGGGCTGTTGGGGGAGTTGACGCCTCCATCTCCGCCTCCGTCGCCGCTGCCGCCGTCACCCGGCGACTCCGGCACCGCCGCCGCGCGGGGCGTCCGGACCCGGTGGGTCTCCGTGCTGCGCGTGCTCGCACAGCGGGAGGGGATCGCCGGGGTCGTCCGGGGGCGGTGCGTGCGGCTGCTGCTGGACGGCGGGGAACTGGGGGACGAGGACGTGGCCCGGCTCATGGGTCTCGCGCTCTCCCGGGGAAGCGCGCCCTCCGAAGGGGCCGCCTGGATCGAGGGGTTCGTCGGGGGCGGTACCGGCGGCGGACTGCTGCTGGTGCACGACGAGCGGCTGCTCGGGCTGGTCGACGCGTGGCTGTGCGGGGTGTCGGACGCCGCCTTCACCGACGTACTGCCGCTGCTGCGGCGCACCTTCTCGGCGTACGAGCCGGGGGTGCGGCGGACGTTGGGCGAGCTGGTGCGGCGCGGGCCCGCGGCGGGGGCCGTCGCGAGTGGCGGTGCGGCCGGTGGGCCCGGTGGGCCCGGTGTGCCCGGCTTCGCCGAGGAGATCGACGTCGCGCGCGCTGACGCCGTCGTGCCGATGGTGCGGCTGCTGCTCGGCCTCTCGACGGCGCCTGAATCAGGGGTGAAGAAGGCAATGGGGGCTGGAGTACCGGGGGCTGGGATAGCGGGGGTCGGGATAGCGGAGGCCGGGATGGGGACCGGCGGCGACGGAACCGATGACGGAAACGGCGACGGAACCGATGACGGAACCGGTGACGGGAACGGTGACGGGAACGGTGACAACGGGCTTGTGGGGGTAGCGGGATGAGCGGTTCGGCCGAGGAACGGCTGCGGCGGTGGCGGCTCGTGCTGGGCGGCGACAGCGCCGACGGGACGGGCTGCGCGCTCGCCGGGCGGGACGCCGCGATGGACGGGGCGCTGACCGCGCTCTACGGAGGAGGGCGCGACAAGGACAGCCGGGGGCGCGACCGCTCCGCGGGGCTCGGGGCGTCGGCGCCGTCCGTGGCGCGCTGGCTCGGCGACATCCGGACGTACTTCCCGTCGTCCGTCGTCCAGGTCATGCAGCGCGACGCGATCGACCGCCTTGGGCTCTCCGCGCTGCTCCTGGAGCCCGAGATGCTGGAGGCCGTCGAGGCGGACGTACACCTGGTGGGGACGCTGCTCTCGCTCAACAAGGCCATGCCGGAGACGGTCAGGGAGACCGCGCGCGCCGTCGTGCGCAAGGTCGTCGAGGACCTGGAGAAGCGGCTCGCCACACGGACCCGCTCCACCCTCACCGGCGCCCTCGACCGCAGCGCCCGTGTCAGCAGACCGCGCCACCACGACATCGACTGGAACCGCACGATCGCGGTCAACCTAAAGAACTACCTGCCGGAACACCGGACGATCGTCCCCGAGCGCCTCATCGGGTACGGGCGGGCCTCCCGGTCGGTCAAGAAGGAAGTCATCCTCTGCATCGACCAGTCCGGTTCGATGGCTGCGTCCGTCGTCTACGCCTCCGTGTTCGGCGCCGTGCTCGGTTCCATGCGCGCGCTCGACACGCGGCTCGTCGTCTTCGATACGAACGTCGTCGACCTCACCGATCAGCTCGACGACCCGGTCGACGTCCTCTTCGGCACGCAGCTGGGCGGCGGCACCGACATCAACCGCGCCCTCGCGTACTGCCAGTCGCAGATCAGCCGCCCCGCCGACACGGTCGTCGTCCTCATCAGCGACCTCTACGAAGGAGGCATACGCGACGAGATGCTGAGGCGGGTCGCGGCGATGAAGGCGTCCGGAGTGCAGTTCGTGACGCTGCTCGCGCTCTCCGACGAGGGGACGCCCGCGTACGACCGTGAGCACGCCGCGGCGCTCGCCGCACTGGACGCGCCCGCCTTTGCCTGTACCCCGGACCTCTTCCCGGAGGTGATGGCCGCGGCGATCGAGAAGCGACCGCTTCCCATACCGGACACGACGACCGGGGCACGGTGACAAGGGGCGCGGGGTCGCGGGAGCAATCAGAGCAAACAGACGGTGTCCGACGCCACAGAGGCCGCACCGCCACCGCCGCGGCCACGCGTTTTGCCGCGGTGACCTCGTGATCTGTGACCGTCATCACCGCCTAAATGTGATCTGTGATTTAGGGACCTACGGCCCGCGGCGATAACCTGCGAGACGGACATGCCGCGTATTGGACTCCGTCCTACGCCTCCCTTGTGACAGCGCAGTCACGTTGCCCTCCGCGGCACGCCCATGCAGACAGCTGACACCAAAGCAGCGAGATCGCAGCGAGATCACGGATAAGGGACGGACGCGCGTGGACCTGTTCGAGTACCAGGCGAGGGACCTCTTCGCCAAGCACGGTGTACCGGTGCTGGCCGGTGAAGTCATCGACACGCCTGAGGCGGCGCGCGAGGCCACCGAGCGACTGGGCGGCAAGTCGGTCGTCAAGGCGCAGGTGAAGGTCGGTGGCCGAGGCAAGGCCGGCGGCGTGAAGCTGGCGGCGAACCCGGACGAGGCCGTCGCTCGCGCGACGGACATCCTCGGCATGGACATCAAGGGCCACACGGTCCACAAGGTGATGATCGCCGAGCTGTCTCCGGAGATCGAGGCGGAGTACTACGTCTCGTACCTCCTCGACCGCACCAACCGCACCTTCCTGGCCATGGCGTCGGTGCAGGGCGGCATGGACATCGAGGAGGTCGCGGAGAAGACCCCCGAGGCCCTCGCGAAGGTCCCGGTCAACGCCGTCGAGGGCGTGAACATCGAGAAGGCCCGCGAGATCGTGGCCCAGGCGAAGTTCCCGGCCGAGGTGGCCGAGGGTGTCGCCGAGGCCATGGTGACCCTGTGGGACACCTTCGTCGCCGAGGACGCGCTCCTCGTCGAGGTCAACCCGCTGGTGAAGACCAAGGACGGTCGCATCCTGGCCCTGGACGGCAAGGTCTCGCTCGACGAGAACGCCGACTTCCGCCAGGCCGACCACGAGGCTCTCGAGGACAAGGCCGCAGCCAACCCGCTCGAGGCTGCTGCCAAGGCCAAGAACCTCAACTACGTCAAGCTCGAGGGCGAGGTCGGCATCATCGGTAACGGTGCCGGTCTGGTCATGTCGACCCTGGACGTCGTCGCGTACGCCGGTGAGAACCACGGCGGCGTGAAGCCCGCCAACTTCCTCGACATCGGCGGCGGCGCTTCGGCCGAGGTCATGGCCAACGGCCTGGAGATCATCCTCGGCGACTCGGACGTCAAGTCCGTGTTCGTCAACGTCTTCGGTGGCATCACCGCGTGCGACGAGGTCGCCAACGGCATCGTGCAGGCCCTGGAGCTGCTCGCCTCGAAGGGCGAGAAGGTCGAGAAGCCGCTGGTCGTGCGCCTCGACGGCAACAACGCGGAGCTGGGTCGCAAGATCCTGAGCGACGCCAACCACCCGCTCGTGCAGCGCGTGGACACCATGGACGGTGCGGCCGACAAGGCCGCCGAGCTCGCGGCTGCGAAGTAAGGACGAGGGACTCCACCACCATGGCTATCTTCCTCAACAAGGACAGCAAGGTCATCGTCCAGGGCATGACCGGTGCCACGGGCATGAAGCACACCAAGCTCATGCTGGGTGACGGCACCAACATCGTCGGCGGCGTGAACCCGCGCAAGGCGGGCACGAAGGTCGACTTCGACGGCACCGAGGTGCCGGTCTTCGGCACGGTCAAGGAGGCCATGGAGGCCACGGGCGCCAACGTGTCCGTCCTCTTCGTGCCGCCGGCCTTCTCCAAGGCCGCCGTCGTCGAGGCGATCGACGCCGAGATCCCCCTCGCCGTCGTCATCACCGAGGGCATCGCCGTCCACGACTCCGCCGCCTTCTGGGCGTACGCGAAGTCGAAGGGCAACAAGACCCGCATCATCGGCCCGAACTGCCCCGGTCTCATCACCCCGGGTCAGTCGAACGCCGGCATCATCCCGGGCGACATCACGAAGCCGGGCCGCATCGGCCTGGTCTCGAAGTCCGGCACGCTGACGTACCAGATGATGTACGAGCTCCGTGACATCGGCTTCTCCTCGGCCGTCGGCATCGGTGGCGACCCGGTCATCGGTACGACGCACATCGACGCCCTCGAGGCGTTCGAGGCCGACCCCGACACCGACCTGATCGTCATGATCGGCGAGATCGGCGGCGACGCGGAAGAGCGTGCGGCGGACTACATCAAGGCCAACGTGACGAAGCCGGTCGTCGGCTACGTCGCCGGTTTCACCGCGCCCGAGGGCAAGACCATGGGCCACGCCGGTGCCATCGTCTCCGGGTCCTCCGGTACGGCGCAGGCCAAGAAGGAAGCGCTTGAGGCTGCGGGCGTCAAGGTCGGCAAGACGCCGACTGAGACGGCGAAGCTTGCCCGAGCGATCCTCGCGGGCTGAGGTTGCCTTAGCAGTTGTGTGAAAGTGGGCCTGCACCCTTGCTGGGTGCGGGTCCGCTTTTGTTTTTGTCTGCGGGAGTGTGGGGGCGGGGGTCTTTTTGCGCAGTTCCCCGCGCCCCTAGAGCGGCCGGGGTCTTTTTGCGTAGTTCTCCGCGCCCCTAGAGCGGCGGGGGTCTTTTTTGCGTAGTTCCCCGCGGCCCTAGATGATTGAGTCCAAGGGTTCGTAGTCGTAGGCCGCCAGCGAGTGGTGTCGCATGTCGCTGCCATCGCCTGCTTCAGCGACTCGGCGGACGTCTGGGGCGGGGCTCGGCTGGGGGAATGGCCTTGAGTCTCCAGTGACTGGAGACAGCAGAGTGGGGGACATGGACGTTACGACCCTCTACTCGATCGGGGAGCTTTCCCGGCGGACCGGCCTGTCTGTGAGGACCATCCGGTTCTATTCCGATTCGGGGGTGGTAGCGCCGACCACCCGTAGTCCCGCCGGTTATCGGCTCTACGACCTCGACGCACTGCTTCGTCTGGAACTCCTGCGCACACTGCGCGAGTTGGGCATGGACCTGGCCACGATTCAACGGGTACTGGACCGTGAGCTTTCGGTGGCGGAAGTCGCCGCGGCGCACGCCGACGCCTTGGACGTCCAGATCCGGATGCTGCGACTGCGTCGGAGCGTTCTGCGAGTCGTGGCCAGCCGCGGGTCCAGTCCCGAGGAGACCAAGCTCATGCACAGGCTCACGCAGTTGTCCGGCGAGGAACGCCGACGTTTGATCGACGATTTCGTGGATGGCACCTTCGGCACGGTGGATGCCGACCCGGCCGCAGTGGCCATGGTTCGCGCCGCCACTCCCGACCTCCCCGATGATCCGACTGGCGAGCAGGTCACCGCGTGGGTGGAGCTCGCCGAGCTGGTCGGCGACGAGGATTTCCGTGCCCGGATGCGCCGGACGGCCGGACGTCAGGCCGCCGGGCGCCCGCTCGGCATCGAGCGCGATGCCGGCGAGGAACTGATGGAGTTCACCCGCCAGAAGGTGGCCGAGGCCAGGAAGGCGGACATCGACCCGCTCAGCGACAGGGCCGCACCCATCATCGACGACCTCGTGCACCGCTTCGCCGAGGTGTTCGCGCGCACCCCTGACACGGAATTCCGGGACTGGATGGCCCAGCAGTTCGAGGAGGCGCACGATCCCAGGGTGGACCGATACTGGCGGCTGGTGTGGATCGTCAACGGCTGGCAGGTAGTACCGAACCTGATCCCGGTGTACCCCTGGCTCACCCAGGCCCTGCGAAATATCCGTGACGCATAGTCACCGCAGTGGGCACGCCCCGGATCCCTGAATGAGTCCAGCGGATCGCCTGCGGACATGAGACGAGGGCGTCCAACGTCGATGTGTGACTGATGTGTGACTAACGACCTGGATACCCCGGCAACGGCACTCTATGCCCGGACCGACGACGAGTTGAAGGCTTCACCGTGGCTGGCGCCGTCAATCCAGACCCTCAAGGGGCAGCTCAACCTGGAACGACACGGTGGCAAGAGCCCTGCAGGGGTCTCAGCCCGGGTCTTGTCCCGGATCCTCGCACTCGCAGCGGCGATCGGGGGTCTTTTTGCGCAGTTCCTCGCGCCCCTAGAGGTTCAACCTGCGGTCGAGTGCGGCGCGGGCGGCGGGGCAGGTTTGGCGGATGGTGTCCAGGAAGGCGGTCAGGGCCGGAGAGCGGTCCCGGGGCGTGAAGGACAGGATGAGGTCGGGGAGCGGCGTGCGCGGGGTTACTTCGCAGAAGCGGATGTCCGGGCGCGGGGCCGCCAGCATGCGGGAGGGCCCGAGGCCCACGCCGACTCCGCAGGCGGCCAGGCCGATGATCGTGTGCACGTCCCTGGCGACGGTCGCACCGTCCAGCGCGGCGGCGTCCTCGCCCAGCAAGGCGTGCAACGCGGCGCTGATCGCGGGCTCGTCCTCCCCGGCGGCCACGATCAACGGCTGATGCCGTAGCTGGTCGAGGCTCACCGACGCCTGGCCCGCGTAGGGGTGCGCGCTGCTGACGGCGGCGATCAGATGGTCGTGCCCGATCGGGACGGACGCCAGGTGCTCGGCTCCGGCGCCCGTCGGCGGTCCGAGGGTGACGGCCACGTCCAGTTCTCCGGCGATGAGGGTGGCGGCGCTGCGGCTCGATGCCATCTCGTGCAGTTCAAGGCGTACGTCGGGTCGCTCCCGGCCGAACCGGCCCAGAACGTCGGGCAGCGGGGCCAGCAGTGCGGAGGCGACGAACCCCAGGCGCAGTCGGCCCGTCTCGCCGCGCGCCGCGCGGCCGGCGTCCACCGTGGCCGCCGTCATCTCCTGAAGCGCCCGCCGCGCCCGGGCGAGGAAGGCCTCGCCCGCGGCGGTGGGGAACACGCCCTGGCGCGTGCGGTCGAACAACCGGGCCCCGGTCTCGCGCTCCAGGTCGGCGATCTGCTTGGACAGCGGGGGCTGCGCGATGCCAAGGGCCTGGGCCGCCCGGCCGAAGTGTCGGTGTTCAGCGAGGGCGAGCGCGTACCGCAGGTGCCGTGCCTCCATGGACAGCTCTCCATACACACGAGGTATTGCAGGCCAGCTTGTCATATCTATCGCTGGATGATGTCGCTGATCCCCACTGAGGTGGAGCCATGACACCATCGAACACCGTTTTCGTCCTTGTCCACGGCGCTTGGCACGGCTCGTGGCAGTGGGCCGCGACGCAACGCGCCCTCACTGGTCTCGGCTCCGCGAGCGTGGCCGTCGACCTGCCGGGGCACGGCTTCGACGCTCCCCTGCCCACCGGGTACCTGTTGCCCGGCCGCCCCGGTCTGCTGACCGAGAAGTCGCGGCTCGCCGACGTGACGATGGACGACTGTGCCGCCGCCGTCCTGGACACGCTGCGCCGGGTCCGCCGTTACGGCCGTGTCGTGCTCGTCGCCCACAGCGCGGGCGGCGGCCCAGCGTCGCTGGCCGCGGAGCGCGCGCCCGAGCTGGTCGACCGCATCGTCTACCTCTCCGCCTTCGTCCCCGGCGGCCGCCCCCGCTTCTTCGATTACATCGGCGCCCCCGAGAACGCCGCCGCGCGGGGACAGGGCCTCAATCTCGGTGACCCCGAGGAGCTGGGCGCCGTACGGATCGACCCGCTCTCGCCGGACCCCGCCTACGTCGAGGAACTGCGGCAGACCCACTACCACGACACGCCCGCCCACCGCTTCGACCGCTGGCGCACGGCCCTCAGTCCCGATCTGCCGCTCGCCGTCCCGGCTACCCCGGTCATCCTGACCGCGGCTCGGTGGGGCCGTATCCCGCGTACCTTCCTGCGCTGCGCGGAGGACCGGGCGCTGCCGACGGCCACGCAGGACCTGATGATCGCGGAGGCCGACCGGGCCATGCCGGACGAGCCCTTCACCGTCCACACCCTGCCGGGCAGCCACAGCCCGTTCGCCGCCCGGCCGCAGGAGCTCGCCGAGGCCCTGGCCCGGTGAAGGGACGCTGGGCTCAGTCCGGAAGCGGGGTCAGTCTGCCGGGGCCCGTGATCAGTTCTGCGCGGAGTTTGTCGCGGAGGGTCTGGTCCTCCTGGGAGAACGGGCCCGGGCCCATCCGCGGGGGGACTCCGCTGATGGCTCTGCCCGGGGCCTGCGGGGGCTCGTACTGCGTGGGGGCGTGCCGCAGGGTCAGGGCCGTCGCGCCGACGATCAGGGCCGTGAAGGCGATCGCCGCGCGCGTCCAGAACCGGGCGCGGCACTCGCTGCCCGTGCGGATGCGCTCGGCCTTGGGGAGCCGCAGCCGCTCCGCCCTGCCGGTCTCGCCGAGACGCCGGTGCAGCTTCTCGGGGTCGGCCAGGTCGGGCAGCCGCTCGGAGATGGTCTCGCGCGCGTTCAGCAGGCGGTTCGCGGTGGCGGGCGTGCTCGCCTCCGTCTCGGCCGCGGTCTCGGGCAGGTCGAGGCCGACGCCGTCGTAGAGCATCAGGGCGCGGCGCTGCGCGGGCGGCAGGCTCAGGAGTACGTCGAGGAAGGCGCGGTCGGCCTCCGTCGAGGGCGGCGCGTCCGGGTGGCGCCGGCCGGGGCGGAAGCGCTGCCAGGGAGCCATCGCGTACTCGTACGCCGCCGCGCGCACCCAGCCCGCCGGATCCCGGTCGACGGCCACCTCGGGCCAACGCTGCCACGCCAGTTGGAAGGCGCGCTCCACCGACTCCTGGGCGAGGTCCCGCCGACCGGTGAGCAGATACGCCTGGCGTACGAGGCCGGGGGCGCATTGGGCGCAGAGCGCGTCGAACGCCGCGGCGGGGGAGGGGGCGTGGGGCGTGTCGTGGGGCGAGTCGTGGGGCCCGGAGGGCTCGGGCACGGGCGCGGTCGTCCCCGGGTCCGGCCGCGGGAGGGCGTGGCCGGTCACCGCGGGGGCTGCGGCCGCCACCGGCGTCGGGGTCCTGGGCTTCGCCGCGCGCGTGGCGGCCGGTTGCGGCCTCGGCCGCGACTTCCCGCCGTCGGCGGGCCGCGCCCATCCCGGTACGCGGCCCCGCTCGGGAGCGGCAGCGATGGAGGGGGAGGCGGAGGCGGTGGCGGCGGCGGTGGCGGCGGCGGTGGCCGTGGTTGTGACCTTCTCCGGTGACCCCTCCGTCACCTTCTTTTGTTCCTCGGCCGCCGCGTTCAGGAACTTCCCGTACGCCTCACGCTTGCGGCCCCGTGGGGTCGTGCGGCCCGTCTCCCAGGAGCGCACGGTTTCGCGTGTGACGCCGATCCTCGCCGCGAGGTCGGCCTGGCTCAGCGACTTCGCCTCGCGCAGCCTGCGGCGTTCCTTGGGGGACGGCAGAGGCGTGGCAGGGCTCTGGGGCATGTCGGAATCTCCGCACCGTGGGCCGACGTACGGCGGGAGACCGGGCACGGCCGACCCGCTGTACGAAAAAAGTACATAAACGTATATTGGGCGACACATCCGGTATTCGCCTGTTACGAGAAGAAAGCGCGTGTCGTTGGGACCATGGCCGCGTGATGCAGACGACCGACCCGCACGCCTCGTTGCCCCCCGTGGAGCCGCAGCGCGAACCGGCCCACGATCGTCCGCCCGGCCTGGCCACCTGCATGCTGGGCGGAGCCGTCGCCGCAGGCCTGGGGCTCGGCTCGTTCGCCGTACTCGTGATGATGCTGTGGATCACTTCGCCGTACCCGGACAGCGGCCCCTCGGGCGCCCTGCACGTCGCGGCCGGACTCTGGCTCCTTGCCCACGGCACGGAGCTGATCAGAACGGACACGCTCACCGGAGCGGCCGCCCCGATCGGTGTGGCACCGCTGCTCCTCGTCGTCCTGCCCGGCTGGCTGCTGCACCGCGCGGCGCGGGACGCGGCGGACCTCAAGGGGTCCGGGCACGCGGTGCGGACCGCGTGGAGCGGGGTGGTGGGCGGGTATCTGCTGGTCGCCGCGGCCGCCGCGTTGTACGCGAGCGGCGGTGCGCTGCGGCCCGACTGGATCAGCGTGGCCGTGCGCGTACCGCTGCTCGCGGCGGGCGCCGCCGCGTTCGGGGTGTGGACCGCGCACGGCCGACCGCACGGGCCGCTGCCCGCGTCCCTGGGGCCACCCCTGGGGCTGTCCCTGGGGCCGTCCCTGGGACGCGCGCAGACCGCGCTTTCCGACGGCGCGCGCGGTGCGCACGGTACGTCCGGCGCGTTCGTGGGCGGCTTCGTCGTACGTCGCCGGGCAGTGGCCGTCGCACGCGCGGGCGGTGCGGGCGCGGCGGTGCTCGTCGGCGGCGGGGCGCTGCTCGTCGCGGTGTCACTCGTGCTGCACGCAGGCCCCGTGCAGTCGTCCTTCGGCCAGCTCACGGACGTGTGGTCGGGGCGGCTCGCGGTGCTGCTCCTCGCCCTCGCGCTGGTGCCGAACGCCGCGGTGTGGGGCGCTTCCTATGGTCTCGGCCCCGGTTTCGCGCTCGGTACGGGAACGGTCGCGGGTCCGCTCGCCGCCGGGGCCGCGCCGTCCCTGCTGCCGTCCTTCCCCCTCCTTGCGGCGCTGCCGTCGGCGGGTCCTGGCACACCGCTGACCTGGTCGGCCGCGGCGGTGCCCGTCGCTGCGGGGCTCGCGGTGGCGTGGTGCACGGCCCAGGCGGCGGCGCCCGCCTTCGGGGAGCGGGCCGAGGCGTGGTCGCCGAGGCGGACGGCCGCGGGGGCCGCCATGGCCGCGGTGGTGTGCGGGGCGCTGACGGCCGGGCTCGCGGCGGTGGCGGGCGGGCCGATGGGGGTGGCGGTGCTCGCCGAGTTCGGGCCGGTGTGGTGGCAGGCGGGGGCGGCGGCGGTGGGCTGGGCGGCGGCGGTCGGGGTGCCCGTGGCGCTGGGTCTGCGGGCATGGCGGGTACGGGTACGGGTACGGGTGCGTGTGCCGTCCGGCAGGGAGCGGTGGGCGTGGCTGCCGCGCTTCGCGTTGCCCTCGTTGCCTTCGTTGCCCTCGCTGCGGGTGCCGCGGCCTCGGCTGCCGCGTCCCCGGATGCCGGGGGCGGGGTCCGGGCGCGGGTGGCTTCCGTGGTCCGGGCGGGCGGCTGCGGGTGTCGTCGCGGTGGATTCCGTACCTGAGCGTTCCGTACCTGGGGATGCCGAGCCTGCGGACGTTCCGCCCGCGGACGCCCCGCCCGTACCGGATGGACCGGCTGAACCGAACGGCCCGGAGGACGCAGAGGCCCCGCCACAGACCCAACAGCAAGAACAGCAAGAACAGCAAGAACAGCAAGAACAGCAAGAACAGCAAGCCCCTTGGCACGAGGATTCCGCCAGGGAGGCCCGCTGGAAAGCGCTGAAGGAAGCAGGGGAACAGCGCCCGGACCAGTCCTAGCCCTGCTTTGCTCCCCCTCCCTGGTTCTGCCCCTAGTCCTGCTCCCCCAGAAGCGGCCGCAGCGGCTTCGGCAGCAGGTCTTCGCAGGACTGCTGCGACACGTTGGTGAGCGCGTCGTCCACGCACGTGTAGTAGTCGCGGTACACGAGCTGAGCCGTGAACGTCGCCGCCACCATGAGCAGCGCGAGCCCGCCCGTCACCAGACCGCTGATCGCGGCCGTCGTCTGCGGGCGGGTGCTCGACGGGTCGGTCCGGGGCCGCTCACCCGGGGCTGCCGGGGTTGCCGGGGCTGCCGGAGCGGTCGGGGCCGCCGCACCCATGGCGGTCGCGGCCGGTGCCGGAGCCGTCGGGTCCGGCGTGCGCGCCTTCGCGCGCAGCGACTGGATGGCCCACATCAGCGCGAGCGCGCCGAGCAGCAGCGCGAGGTAACGCCAGCCGAACAGCGCGAAGAAGAAGCCCCACATGCCGGAGAGCAGGGCGTAGCGCGCGCGGCGCTGGGAGGGGTCCGTCGGGTCCCAGCGCATGCCGGTGCCGCCCGACCCCGAACCGGGCCCCTTAGGGGCCTCCCGGTCACGGTCGGGGGTGTTCTGCTGGCCGGGCCGGTCGCCGAAGCCGCCCTGGGAGCGGCCGGGCTGGCGGTCGCTCCACTGGCTGCCCCAGGGGGAGTCGTGGCCCGGACGGCCGTCCGGAGATCCGTCCGGGGAACTGCCCGACGAGCCGTCCGCGGAGTCGCCCGAGGGGCGGCGCGGCTGCCACGGCCGGTCCGGTGTCCCCTCCGGCGGCGGCGCGAAGGGGTTGTCGTCGTCCTTGCCCGTTCCCTGGGAGTCCGTGTCCCGGGGCTCCGGCCCCTGGGAGTCGGAGTCCTGCGGTGGAGACGAAGGGCGGCTACGGTCCGGCATCAGGTGTGCGTCTTCCCCTTGGTAGGGCCGTGGTGGAGCCGGTGTGCGGCTCGGCAACGCGGCGTTCGTCGCTATTCAGGCGCCTTTCCCACAGACGCTACCCTCCGCCCGCGCCCCCGTCCCGTGAGGGGCGGTTCCGTGTGCCGGTATCGTTGCTGGCGGTCGGCCGCTTCGTAGAGTTCCCCGTATCTCGGGGCTCGAAGCCTTCGTACGACCATACAAAGACGCACGTTCGAAAACGCACCCTCCGAAAGTTCCGAGACGCACCCTCCGAGAAAGGGCCCCGCTGTGGCCAAGAGCGCTGTGGTCGCGCGCCCCAAGCGACTCGTCGTCCTGGTCTCCGGGTCGGGCACGAATCTGCAGGCCCTGATCGACACCATCGACACCATCGACGCCGGGGGCGCCGGGGGCGCCGGGGGCGCCGAGGCCTACGGGGCCGAGATCGTCGCGGTGGGCGCCGACCGCGACGGCATCGCGGGCCTGGAGCGCGCCGAGCGCGCCGGGCTCCCCACTTTCGTCTGCCGGGTGAAGGACCATGCGACCCGTGACGAGTGGGACGCGGCCCTGGCCGAGGCGACCTCCGCGTACGAGCCCGACCTGGTCGTCTCGGCCGGTTTCATGAAGATCGTGGGGAAGGAGTTCCTCGCGCGCTTCGGCGGGCGGTTCGTGAACACGCACCCCGCGTTGCTGCCCAGTTTTCCGGGGGCCCACGGCGCGCGCGACGCGCTCGCGTACGGCGTGAAGGTCACCGGCTGCACCGTCCACTTCGTCGACGACGGCGTCGACACCGGCCCGATCATCGCCCAGGGCGTGGTCGAGGTCCGGGACGAGGACGACGAGAGCGCTCTGCACGAGCGCATCAAGGAAGTCGAGCGCACGCTGCTCGTCGATGTCGTGGGGCGTCTGGCCCGGCACGGCTACCGCATTGAGGGACGAAAGGTTCTTATCCCGTGACCGCCGAAGCGAAGAACGCCGCGAACGCGGACGGTACGCAGCGCGCCATCAAGCGCGCGCTCGTCAGCGTCTACGACAAGACCGGTCTGGAGGACCTCGCGCGCGGGCTGCACGAGGCGGGCGTCGAGCTGGTCTCGACCGGCTCCACCGCCTCGAAGATCGCCGCCGCCGGGGTGCCCGTCACCAAGGTCGAGGAGCTCACCGGCTTCCCCGAGTGCCTGGACGGCCGCGTCAAGACGCTGCACCCGAAGGTCCACGCGGGCATCCTCGCCGACCTGCGCCTTGAAGACCACCGGCGCCAGCTCGCGGACCTCGGCGTCGAGCCCTTCCAGCTCGTCGTCGTGAACCTGTACCCCTTCAAGGAGACCGTCGCCTCGGGTGCCACGCCCGACGAGTGCGTCGAGCAGATCGACATCGGCGGGCCCTCCATGGTCCGCGCCGCCGCCAAGAACCACCCCTCGGTCGCGGTCGTCACCGACCCGAAGCGGTACGCCGACGTCCTCGCGGCGGTCAACGCGGGCGGCTTCGACCTGACGGCGCGCAAGCGGCTCGCGGGAGAAGCGTTCCAGCACACGGCGGCGTACGACGTGGCGGTGGCGAGCTGGTTCGCGGACTCCTATGCCGCCGACGACGAGTCCGGCCACCCCGGCTTCCTCGGCGCCACGTACGAGCGCAAGAACGTGCTCCGCTACGGCGAGAACCCCCACCAGGGCGCCGCTCTCTACGTCGACGGCACGGGCGGCCTCGCCGAGGCCGAGCAGCTGCACGGCAAGGAGATGTCGTACAACAACTTCACGGACACGGACGCCGCGCGCCGTGCCGCGTACGACCACGACGACCCCTGCGTCGCGATCATCAAGCACGCCAACCCGTGCGGCATCGCGATCGGCGCGAACGTCGCCGAGGCGCACCGCAAGGCGCACGCCTGCGACCCGCTCTCCGCGTTCGGCGGCGTCATCGCGGTCAACCGCCCGGTGAGCAAGGAGATGGCGGAGCAGGTCGCCGACATCTTCACCGAGGTCATCGTCGCGCCGGAGTACGAGGACGGCGCCCTCGAAGTCCTCACCAAGAAGAAGAACATCCGCGTCCTGCGGGCCCACCAGGCACCGTCCAACGCGGTCGAGGTCAAGCAGATCGACGGCGGCGCGCTGCTCCAGGTCACCGACCGGTTGCAGGCCGAGGGCGACAACCCCGCCAACTGGACGCTCGCCACGGGCGACGCCCTGAACGCGGGCGAACTCGCCGAGCTGGCGTTCGCCTGGAAGGCGTCACGCGCGGTCAAGTCCAACGCGATCCTGCTCGCCAAGGACGGCGCCTCGGTCGGCGTCGGCATGGGCCAGGTCAACCGCGTCGACTCCGCGAAGCTCGCGGTCGAGCGGGCGGGCGAGGAGCGGGCGCGCGGTTCCTACGCCGCGTCCGACGCGTTCTTCCCGTTCTCCGACGGCCTGGAGATCCTGACCGCCGCGGGCGTCAAGGCCGTGGTGCAGCCGGGCGGTTCGGTCCGTGACGAGCTGGTCGTCGAGGCCGCGAAGAAGGCGGGCGTGACGATGTACTTCACGGGGACGCGGCACTTCTTCCACTGATCTGCCACTGAGCGGGACCTGATGAGCGGGACCTGATGAGCGGGACCTGATGAGCGGGACCTGACGTACGGATGAGAGTGGCCGCGTCCCGGGGAGGGGCGCGGCCGCTGTCGTACGAACCCGACTCGCTCAGTAGCGCGGGCGGTTGAACCACGCGGTGCCGCTGGGGACGACGGGCGCGAGCGTGATGATGACCGCGAAGACGACCCAGATGAGCGGGCCGATGATCGCGGTGGCCAGGCCCGTGTCCAGACCGATGAAGAGGTAGACCAGGCCGACGACGCCGCCGAGCGCCCCGTACACCACGGTGGTGATCCGCACGCCTTGGCCGCCACGGCTGAACTTCACGCCGAGCGTGATCGACAGGGCGGCGAGGGCCGCGACGACGAGCGCGAGGATCACGAATATCCCGGCCGCCGCGTCGCCGAAGTCCCCCGCGTCGTTGAACCCGAAGTCGTCCGCGCTGTCGGAGACGTCGTTGGCGACCGCGGCACCGTAGAGGAAGCCGATCGTGCCCAGGATCTGCACCGCCGAGATCAGGAACAGGAAGACGCGCGCGGTGACCAGGAGACCCGGCATCGACTGCTGCATCATGTTGCCGCCCGGGTACCCGGGGTACCCGGGATAAGCGGCCTGCTGCGGGTAGCCGTACGGCTGCTGGGGCGGCATGCCGGGCGGGCCCTGCTGGGGGTAGCCGTAGCCGGGGGCGGCCGGGGGCTGCTGGGGCGGCTGCCCGTATGGGTTGTTCGGGTCGCCGTAACTCATGGCGGTCTTCCTCCGTCGGGTGGTGCGGGGACGACGCGGCACACCACGGAGGAATGATCTACAGATGCGGTCCGTCCCCCCGACACTGCCCGCGGCACTGTGCCGCATATCGTTCTTTAGCCATGGCTTATTTGTCCAGCCGCATTCCGTATGCGTTGTGCAAGTGCAACCTCGCTGATCAGCGGTGGGGCGGCTGTTGCGCCGGGGGAGCGCCCTGATTGGTACCGGGCGGGTCTCATCCGGGAAGATGGAGTCATGACCGCCCAGATTCTCGATGGCAAGGCCACCGCAGCCGCGATCAAGTCCGAACTGACCGCCCGCGTGGCGGCCCTGAAGGAGAAGGGCGTCACGCCCGGACTCGGTACCGTCCTGGTCGGCGACGACCCGGGCAGCCAGAAGTACGTCGCGGGCAAGCACCGCGACTGCGCGCAGGTGGGGATCGCCTCCATTCAGCGTGAACTGCCCGCCACCGCTTCGCAGGAGGAGATCGAGGCAGTCGTCCGCGAGCTCAACGACGACCCCGCCTGCACCGGCTACATCGTCCAGCTCCCGCTCCCCAAGGGCATCGACGAGAACCGCGTCCTCGAACTCATGGACCCGGACAAGGACGCCGACGGCCTGCACCCGATGAACCTCGGCCGCCTCGTCCTGAACGAGCCGGCGCCGCTGCCCTGCACCCCGTACGGCATCATCCGGCTGCTCCGGGAGCACGACGTGGAGATCAAGGGCGCCGAGGTCGTCGTCGTCGGCCGCGGTGTCACCATCGGGCGGCCCATGCCGCTCCTTCTCACTCGCAAGTCCGAGAACGCCACGGTCACCCAGTGCCACACCGGCACCCGTGACCTCGCCGCCCACCTGAAGCGGGCGGACATCATCGTGGCCGCCGCGGGCGTGCCGCACCTGATCAAGCCCGAGGACGTGAAGCCGGGAGTCGCCGTCCTGGACGTCGGCGTCTCGCGGGACGAGAACGGCAAGATCGTCGGAGACGTCCACCCGGGCGTCGCCGAGGTGGCGGGCTGGATCTCCCCGAACCCGGGCGGCGTCGGCCCGATGACCCGCGCCCAGCTCCTGGTGAACGTCGTCGAGGCCGCGGAACGCGCCACGCGCTGAACGGGAAAGCCGACGGGAAAGCCGAACGGGAAAGCCGAACGGGAAAGAGGCGAGGCCATGAGCGCAGTACCTGACACGGACGGCACCCAGGACGCTCCCGGGGCCGACGAGGCCCCCGGCGCCGGGGACACTCCCGGGTCCGAGGACGTTCCCCTGGCCAAGGGCGCGGTCAGCGCGCCGGGGCCGGACGGGCGGCCGCGGAAGGTGTCACGCCGCTTCCCGCTGTTCACACGGGACACTGCGCGGCCCGAGGGCGGCGGCCGTGCCGCGGCCGGGGACGCCCCCGCACCGGCCCGGCAGTGGCCGCTCCTGAGCGTCACCTCGACGGTCGGGCTCGGGCTGCTGCTCACCGCGTTCGACGTGTTCCGCGTCGGCACGATCGTGATCGGCGTCGCGCTCATCGGCGGCGCCGTGCTGCGCTGGGCGCTGCCCGACGTGGGCATGCTGGCGGTCCGCTCGCGCTTCACGGACATGGTCACGTACGGGGTGCTCGGCGTCGCCATCGTGCTTCTCGCGCTGATGGCGCAACCCAAACCGGTCCTTGAGATCCCGTTCCTGGACGACACGCTGCACTACACGATCTGAGCACGATCTGAACTCCGCACGCGGACTGACGTAAGCGGTATAGGCGTTACGCGCTCGACGGTGGCCCGTCCTCCCCCGAGGGGACGGGCCACCGCCATGCGGACCGGGCGTCCCCCGTGCGGCCGGTGCCGTGGTGCTGCCCCAGAACCTATGGGCGGCACGCCGACCGTGTCGTCACGCCCTGGGTGTAACTCCCCCTGCTCCCCGTGCGGTACGCGACCGGTTCCTGCAACTTCCGCTGTACCGCCGCGGGTTGACGTACCGCCGCCCATGTGGGCGTTACGCTGCGGCGATGCGGATCCGCCCCCTCGCCGTAGACGCACTCATCGCGGGCGCCCTGACCACGGTGGCCGTGCTTCTCGGACAGGAGTCCGCCAAGCAGGGCTGGGTCGAACTCGACGCCGTGGGTCACGTGTTGGTGGCCCTGGTCAGCCTCCCGGTCGCGGTCCGGAGCAAGGCGCCGCTCGCCGTGCTGCTCGTCGTCGATGTGGCGTGGTTCGTATACGTCACCCTCGGCTACTGGCCCGTCGTCGGCACCTTCGGCCCGATGCTCTGCGTCTACACGGTCGCCTCCCTGCGTCCCCCGCGCACCTCGCTCGCCTGCACCGCCCTGATGGCCGCCCTGTGGATCTACGCCGGTGCGATCAGCGAGGACTCCTCGATGCCGTCCGTCGTCGGGCAGGCCGTCGGTTTCTCCCTCGTCCTGTGGCGCTTCGGGCACGTCGCGCGCCGGTCGGCGGAGCTGGCCCGGCAGCTGAAGCGGGAGCAGGACCAGCGGGCCCGGCGCGAGGTCGCCGAGGAACGTGGCCGGATCGCCCGCGAACTGCATGACGTGGTCGCTCACCACATGTCGGTGATATCCGTGCAGGCAGGCCTCGCGACGTTCGTCTTCGGCTCCGACCCGGCCACGGCGCGCGCGGCGCTCGGCACCATCTCGGGGACCAGCAGCGAGGCGCTCGAAGAGCTGCGGCGCATGCTGCGGGTGCTGCGCGCCGAGAACGCCGAGAACGCCGAGGACACCGAGGACGGCGACGGCACCCCGGCGGCGCCGATGCCGGGCCTCGGCCGACTCGACGAGATGGTCGAGCGGGTGCGCGGCGGGGGAGTCCCCGTCGAACTGCGCGTCACCGGCACGCCGCGCCCGCTGGCGCCCGGCGTGGAACTCTGCGCGTATCGCGTGGTGCAGGAGGCGCTGACGAACGTACTGAAGCACGCCCGCGGAGCCGCGGCGACCGTCGAACTCGCCTATCAGCGGTGGCACATCGAGGTCACGGTGATCAATGACGGACATGATGAACATGAAGGAAATGATGGAAATGATGGAGAGGGGGTGATTCAGGACAGAGTGCGGACGGGCAGCGGGCACGGCTTGATTGGGATGCGGGAGCGGGCCAAGCTCTACGGCGGGGCGATCAGTATCGGCCCGCTGAGCGAGGGGGGATTCGCCGTGCGTCTCACCCTGCCGACCTCGGCACAGGCCGCTGCGCGGGGGGACGACGCGACGGAATGACCGGGTAGCCGCATGACCGCATGCATCAAAGTGCTCGTCGTCGACGACCAGTTCCTCATCCGGGCGGGATTGGTGGGGCTGCTGCGCGCCGCGCCGGGCGTCGAGGTCGTGGGCGAGGCGGGCGACGGCGAGGAGGCCGTGGCGCTCGCCGCGCGGACCCGCCCCGACGTCGTCCTGATGGACATCCGGATGCCGGGCATGAACGGCATCACCGCGACCGCGCAGATCCTGCGGCAGGCCGCCGAACCGGCGCCGCGCGTCCTGGTGCTGACCACGTTCGATCTCGACGAGTACGTGTACGGGGCGTTGCGCGCCGGGGCCTCCGGCTTCCTGCTCAAGGACTCGGGGCCCGAGCGGCTGCTCGCCGCGGTGGCGGCGGTCGGCAGCGGTGACGCGCTCTTCGCGCCCAGTGTGACGCGGCGCCTCGTCGAGGCGTTCGCCCGGCAGGCGGCGGCCCCCGACGAGGAGGCGAGCGGACCCCCGCCCGACCTCGCGGCGTTGACCCTGCGCGAGGTCGAGGTCCTGAAGCTGATCGCGCGCGGGCTGACCAACGCCGACATCGCCGAACGGCTCTACATCAGCGAGGCCACCGTCAAGACCCACCTCAACCGCACGATGAGCAAACTCGACCTGGACAGCAGGGCGCAGGCGGTGGTGGTGGCGTACGAGACGGGTCTCGTCACACCGGGGACGGCGGGGGGCTCGCGGGGCTGAGGGCGCCGGAGCCGGGGTGGCTCAGGAGTGGCTCAGCAGCCGCTCAGGAGTGCCTCAGCAGGTGACGACCTTGCCGTAGGAGCCGCGGCCCCAGTTCCACTCCCACTGCTCGTTGTTCTGGTACGTGAGGCACGGCGAGTCGTTGCCCCAGTCGATGACGACCTTCAGGTGCATGGCCTGGCCGCAGCGGTTGGTGACCTTCACGTACTTCTTGTGCTTGATGACGTCCCGCTTCACGCAGGACGGGGCCGTGCCCCGGAACTCCGCCGCGGAGGCTGCCGAGGCCGCCGATGCTGCGGGGGCCGCCGAGACCGTGGGGGCCGTCGCGAGGCCGGTGCCGAGGAGGGCGGATGCGGCGATGATGCCGCCTGCGAGACGCTTGCCGTACTTCATGCGCGGTTCCCTTCGGGAGGGCAGGGCACGTGGTTCGTGCCGTTGTCCGGATATCCGGATATGTGCCGTTGCTTACCGGACCGACTCTGCCGAGCACTTCGGCCGCCGGGCCGTAAGACATGGCCGAAGTCGCCCTTTCGGGGACGCCCCGCACTCCGTGACCCGCACTCCGTGACCCGCACTTCGTAAAAGAAGGCGGTGCCCGTCCTCACCCCCGTGAGGGGACGGGCACCACCGTTCAGGGATGGGTGCTTCCTCTTGGAACCTCCCGATATAAGCGGTGCGTTCCGCTCGTGATCCAGGGTCATGGACGCGCCAACGGCGTACAAGGGATGCCTGGTGCCTGTGGCACGGAGGTGACCATTCCGCAACGGTGTGCGCGGTGTGCAACGGCCCTGGTCCGGAGGGGTGGCAGCCAGCACAAATAGGACGGTACTCGGGGTTCCGCATCGTGCTGCCGGGCGGCGGTGGGAGACTGGGCCGACGACCAGGGGAGCGCGGCAGTGCACGCCGTGGCCCGAATGCTCCCGTGCGCCCCTGATCAGGGAACTGACATCCTGGCCCGGCGCATCCCTTTGGGTAGTCCAGAACTCTGGGTAGTCAGAACGGGGTGGCGCAGGGTCGGCGCGAGGTCGGCGCGGGGGCAGAAACAGAACGTACGGGGGGAATAGGGGGAGCAATGCCTCGTTGGAAGGCGCTACCGGATGAGCTCGACCCGGAGGTCAGGGAGTTCGCCAGTCAGCTGCGCAGGCTCGTCGACCGCAGTGGCCTGAGCATCGCGGCGCTGTCGGACCGCACCGGCTACAGCAAGACGTCGTGGGAGCGCTATCTGAACGGGCGCCTGCTCGCGCCGAAGGGTGCGATCGTCGCGCTGGCCGAGGTGACGGGCACGCCGCCCGTCCATCTCATCACCATGTGGGAGCTCGCGGAGCGTGCGTGGAGCCGCTCCGAGATGCGGCACGACATGACGATGCAGGCGATCCGGATCTCGCAGGCGCGGGCGGCACTGGGGGAGTTGGGGTCCGACGCGTCGGGGCCCGGCGGGAAAGCGTCCCCTCCTTCCCCTCCTTCCCCTTCCTCCTCGTCCGTCCCGCCCCCCGCAAAGCCCGCCAAGCCCGCAAAGCCCGCCAAGCCTGCGAAGTCGCCGAAGCCTGCCCGCGGCGCCGGTGCCGCGTGGGGCGGTTCCGAGGGGGCTGTCGGGCGGGCCGGGACGATGGGGGTGGCCGGGCCTGCCGGAGTGTCTCCCACGATGCCGCCGGTGAGGGCCGGGGATGCCGGACCGCATGACTCGTACGGCCCCCAGGGTTCGTTCGGGCCGGTCGGTGCCTCCGGTGACGTCTCCGTGCCCGCCTTCGGCGAAGGCGGCCCGGGTGCGCCCGTGCCCACGCCCGCGCCCGCGCCCGCGCCGGGGAGTTCGCCCGACGGCCAGCGGCGCCGCAGGAAGCTGACGATGTTCCTCGCCGGTGTGGTCGGCGCCCTCGTCGTCATTGCCGCCGCGGTGTTCATGACCGGCTTCGGCGACGACGGCAAGGGCCAGAACGACGCGAAGCCGTCCGCGACGCCGAGCAAGAGCGATACGAAGCTGCCCGCGGGCGTCGAGTGCAACGGCAAGGACTGCGCGGGCAAGGACCCCGAGAACATGGGCTGCGGCGGCGAGTTGGCGACGACCACCTCGCGGGCCACGATAGGCAGGACGCTGGTCGAGGTGCGGTACAGCAAGACGTGCGGGGCCGCGTGGGCGCGGATCACCCAGGCGACGCCGGGGGACGAGCTGACGATCACGGGGTCGGGCAGCGGTGCCGGGGCCAAGCAGAACAGCACGGTGAACGAGGACTTCGACGCGTACACGCCGATGGTGGCGGCCGACTCGGGTACGGCGGCGAAGGCTTGCGCGACGCTGAAGTCCGGGCAGACGGGGTGCACGGCGTAGCCGCCTCTGCCCCTCCGATCTTCCCCTCCGATCTGCCCCTCCGATCCGCCTCCAAAAAAAGTCGATAGGCGCGTGCATGCACGCGTCGACCGGGGGCAGGCGGACGTTACCCCCACGGGAGTGTTCACACCCCCACGGCGGCCGCCACGCTCCCCCCCCTCGTGGCGGCCGCCCCCTTTTTTTGGGGCGGCCGCGAAAGTTTTCCGGGGTGCCGTCCATGCTGTGGGCCGGGCCACACCGACCCGGCGGCCAGGGGTGGGCGGGGCGCGATAGCCTGACGGCGGATCTCTCTTGATGCCAAGAGATCGATCATCGTGAGGCGATCGAGGACTCGACGAGGCGTCGGCGGGATCCAGGAACAAGGGGATCCACGTACGAGACCAGGGACCCCACCGCCAGCTGTCTTACGGAGATCGCCATGACCCGCACTCCCGTGAATGTCACCGTCACCGGCGCGGCCGGCCAGATCGGCTACGCGCTGCTCTTCCGCATCGCCTCGGGCCACCTGCTCGGCGCGGACGTGCCGGTCAACCTGCGCCTTCTTGAGATCACGCCGGCGCTGAAGGCCGCCGAGGGCACCGCCATGGAGCTCGACGACTGCGCCTTCCCGCTGCTGAACTCGATCGAGATCAGCGACGACCCGAACGTCGCCTTCTCCGGCGCCAACGTCGCCCTCCTCGTCGGCGCCCGCCCCCGCACCAAGGGCATGGAGCGCGGTGACCTCCTGGAGGCCAACGGCGGCATCTTCAAGCCGCAGGGCAAGGCCATCAACGACAACGCCGCGGACGACATCAAGGTCCTCGTCGTCGGCAACCCGGCCAACACCAACGCGCTCATCGCGCAGGCCGCCGCCCCGGACGTACCGGCCGAGCGCTTCACCGCCATGACGCGCCTGGACCACAACCGCGCCCTGTCGCAGCTGGCGAAGAAGACGGGCTCGTCGGTCTCCGACATCAAGCGTCTGACCATCTGGGGCAACCACTCGGCCACCCAGTACCCGGACATCTTCCACGCGGAGATCGCCGGTAAGAACGCCGCGGACGTCGTGGGCGACCAGTCCTGGCTCGCCGACGAGTTCATCCCGACCGTCGCCAAGCGCGGTGCCGCGATCATCGAGGCCCGTGGCGCCTCGTCGGCCGCCTCCGCCGCCAACGCCGCCATCGACCACGTCCACACGTGGGTCAACGGCACCGCCGCGGGCGACTGGACCTCCATGGGCATCCCGTCGGACGGTTCGTACGGCGTTCCGGAGGGCCTCATCTCCTCCTTCCCCGTCACCACCAAGGACGGCAAGTACGAGATCGTCCAGGGCCTGGACATCAACGAGTTCTCGCGCACGCGGATCGACGCGTCCGTGCAGGAGCTCACCGAGGAGCGCGAGGCCGTCCGCGGTCTCGGCCTCATCTGAGCCGCAGCAGCACCCTTCACCCACCGCCCCCGGCGGCCGCTCCTCGCAGCGGCTGCCGGGGGCGGTCGGCGTTTCGGGAGTGTTGTGCCGTTGCTCGGTTGTGCAGTTGCTCTGTTGTGCAGTTGCTCTCTGATGTAGTACTTCTTATACATGAGCGAGCAAGTGCACAACAGGCTGGCGATGGTGCGCGCCGAACGGAAGGTGTCGCGACAGAGCCTGGCCGAGGCAGTGGGCGTCCACTACCAGACCATCGGCTACATCGAGCGGGGGCAGTACAACCCGAGCCTCGACCTCGCGCTGAAGATCGCGAAGTTCTTCGCGCTGCCGGTCGAGGCCGTGTTCTCCCTCGAGCCGTTTCGCCCGCTCACGGATGAGGTCTACGGGAGGAATCAGTGATGAGGACCGACGAGCAGCGCCCCACGACCGGGAATGACCGGCGCCCCACGACCGGCTACGACCGGCGCCCCATGACCGGCTACGACCGGCGCATGCACGCGTTGATGAACCGCCAGGAGGCTGCCCCGCTGCATGCCACGGCGGCGCGGCGCAGGACCGTGGTCCTCGCGCACATCGCGCTGACCGCGGCCGGTGTCGCGTGCGGGCTCTCCTCCGTGCTCGGTGACGAGCGCTGGGCGCCGTTCGCCCTGCTCGGCATTCTGCTGCCGTGGGGCGTGGCGACCGGCGTCATCAACAGCGCGACCCGGGGGCTGCTCGAACTGCGGGCCCGCGCCCTCGACGAGCGTCAGCGTGCCGAGCGGAACCGCGTGGCGGCCCGAGCGCACTACGTGATGCTGTGGATCCTGCTTGCCGCCACCGTCGGTGTAGGCGCCGCGGGCCTGGGCGGGGCGGAGGTCGAGGGACTCATCTTCCCCGTGCTGTTCAGCGTGTTCGTCGTGCACTGGCTGATGCCGCTGTGGACGGCGGGGCTGACCGTCGCCGACGAGCCCGCTGACGAGTCCGCCGATGAGCTCGCCGACGAGCCTGCCTACGAGCCCGCCGACGACTGACGCGCCCCGCGCGACATTCCGTTCTTTACCTCGCCTACGGGGACAAACCCTGTGTCGAGCGTACGTTTGCCCCGAGTGCCCCCACGCACAGTGACACAGCGCACTTTCGGCCATAGGTTGCGCATGCTTTCTCCGCCGGAGGGCAGGTGCACCCGGCTACCGCGAGTGACAGGCGGGGCATATGACAGGAACGGAAGGCAAACGGGACGTGTCCGCACAACAGACCATCCATGTGGGCGGAGAGTGGCGTGCCGCCACCTCCGGCGCCACCCGCGAGATCCTCGACCCGGCGGATGCCAAGCCGTTCGCCGTGATCGCCGAGGGCGGAGTGGACGATGCGGACGCCGCCATCGCCGCCGCCCGCAAGGCCTTCGACGAGGGCCCCTGGCCGAGCACGCCCGTCGCCGAGCGCGCCGCCCTGCTCCGCCGGGTCGCCGACCTCCTCGTGCGCGACCGTGAGGAGATCGGTCTCCTGGAGAGCCGTGACGCGGGCAAGACCCTCGAAGAGGGCCGTGTCGACGTCGACTGCGTGGCCGACGCCTTCCGTTACTTCGCCGACCTGGTGATCGGGGAGGGCGCGGGCCGCGTCGTCGACGCGGGCTCCGAGGACATCCACAGCGTCGTCGTGCACGAGCCCATCGGCGTCTGCTCGATGATCACGCCCTGGAACTATCCGCTGCTCCAGGCCAGCTGGAAGGTCGCGCCCGCGCTCGCCGCGGGCAACACCTTCATCATCAAGCCCAGCGAGATCACGCCGCTGACCACGGTCGCGCTCATCGAGCTGCTCGTCGAGGCGGGGCTCCCGGCCGGTGTCGCGAACATCGTGACCGGCCCCGGCCACACCGTCGGCGCCCGGCTCGCCGACCACCCCGACGTCGACCTGGTCTCCTTCACCGGCGGCCTCGTCTCCGGCACCAAGGTCGCCCAGGCCGCCGCCGTCGGCGTCAAGAAGGTCGCCCTGGAGCTCGGCGGCAAGAACCCCAACGTCGTCTTCGCCGACGCCTGCGCCACGGAAGAGGGTTTCGACACCGCCGTCGACCAGGCGCTGAACGCCGCCTTCATCCACAGCGGGCAGGTCTGCTCCGCCGGTGGCCGCCTCATCATCGAGGAGTCCGTCCGCGAGCGCTTCGTGGCCGAACTCGCCCGCAGGGCCCAGAAGATCAAGCTCGGCCGCGGCACCGAGGACGGCGTCGAGTGCGGCCCCCTCGTCTCGCAGCAGCAGCGCGAGAAGACCGAGATGTACGTGGCCTCGGCCCTGGAGGAGGGCGCGGTGCTCCGCTCCGGCGGCAAGCGCCCGGAGCCGAGCGATGTGCGGCCGGACGAGGGCTACTTCTACGAGCCGACCGTGCTCGACCAGTGCCACCGCGAGATGAAGGTCGTACGGGAAGAGGTCTTCGGTCCTGTGCTCTCCGTCGAGACCTTCCGTACCGAGGACGAGGCCGTCGCGCTCGCCAACGACACCGAGTACGGCCTCGCGGGCGCCGTGTGGACAAGGGACCAGGGCCGCGCCGCCCGCATGGCCCGCCGGATGCGCCACGGCACCATCTGGATCAACGACTTCCACCCCTACCTGCCGCAGGCGGAGTGGGGCGGCTTCGGCAAGAGCGGCGTCGGGCGCGAGCTCGGCCCCGCGGGCCTCGCCGAGTACCGCGAGTCCAAGCACATCTACCAGAACCTGGCGCCGCAGCCGGTCCGCTGGTTCGCGGGCTGACACAGGCCGTACAGAGGTAAGCGCGGGGCGGCCGGTCCGCCCCGCGCGAAACACGTTCAAGCACCCCTCGCTCATTACGCGCAAGCACCTTGGCACGACCTCGCAGGAAGAGGAGCACGTACGCATGTCTGACCAGACCGAGTTCGACTACGTCATCGTCGGTGGCGGCACCGCGGGATCGGTGATCGCGTCCCGCCTCACCGAGGACCCGGACGTCACCGTCGCCGTCATCGAGGGCGGCCCCAGCGACATCGACCGGGAGGACGTCCTCACGCTGCGCAAGTGGCTCGGCCTGCTCGGCGGCGAGCTGGACTACGAGTACACGACCACCGAGCAGCCGCGCGGCAACTCGCACATCCTGCACAGCCGCGCCAAGGTGCTCGGCGGCTGCTCGTCGCACAACACCCTGATCTCCTTCAAGCCGCTGCCGTCCGACTGGGACGAGTGGGAGGCGGCCGGGGCCACCGGCTGGAACGCCAAGGCCATGGACCCCTACTTCGGCAAGCTGCGCAACAACGTCGTGCGCGTCGCCAAGAAGGACCAGAACCAGATAGCCACCGACTGGGTCGAGGCGACGAAGACCGCGCTCGGCGTCCCCGAGGTCGTCGGCTTCAATGACAAGCCCTTCGACGAGGGCGTCGGCTTCTTCGACCTCTCGTACCACCCGGAGAACAACAAGCGCTCCTCCGCGTCGGTCGCCTACCTGCACCCCCACATGGAGGCCGGTGACCGCCCGAACCTCCACCTCTTCCTGGAGACGTGGGCCACCAAGCTGGAGCTTGAGGGCAAGACCGCGCGCGGCGTCCACATCCGCACCAAGGACGGTGTGGAGAAGCTGTTCACCGCCCGCCGTGAGGTGCTCGTCTGCGCCGGAGCCGTCGACACGCCGCGGCTGCTCATGCACTCCGGCATCGGCCCGAAGAACGATCTCGAAGCCCTCGGCATCCCGGTCGTGCACGACCTGCCGGGCGTCGGCGAGAACCTCATCGACCACCCCGAGTCGGTCATCGTCTGGGAGACCAACGGGCCGATCCCCGGCAACTCCGCGATGGACTCCGACGCGGGCCTGTTCGTGAAGCGGGACCCGGACCACAAGGGCCCGGACCTGATGTTCCACTTCTACCAAATCCCTTTCACGGACAACCCGGAGCGGCTCGGCTACGAACGCCCCGAGCACGGCGTCTCGATGACGCCGAACATCCCCAAGTCCCGCGCCCGCGGCCGCCTTTACCTCACCTCCGCGGACCCCGAGGTCAAGCCCGCCCTCGACTTCAAGTACTTCGAGTACGACGAGAACGGGGTCGACTACGACGGGCAGACGCTCGTCGACGGCATCAAGCTGGCCCGCAAGGTCGCGCAGGCCGAGCCGTTCAAGAAGTGGCTCAAGCGCGAGGTGTTCCCCGGCCCCGAGGTCACCGAGGACGCCGAGATCAGCGAGCTCGTGCGCAAGGCCGCGCACACCGTCTACCACCCGGCAGGCACCTGCCGAATGGGTGCTTCCACTGATGAACTCGCTGTGGTCGACCCGGAGTTGAAGATCCGGGGCCTGGCAGGAATCCGTATCGCGGACGCATCCGTCTTCCCGACGATGCCCGCCGTGAACCCGATGATCGGAGTACTCATGGTCGGGGAGAAATGTGCCGAGATCCTTGGTGGTGACGGCCGATGAGCGAGGCCACCGTGACGCAGTCCACGGACACCGGGAAGACGACCGGCGAGGGCGGCCCCGTCTTCGCCGTCAAGAACCTCTGGAAGGTCTTCGGACCCGGCGCGGAGCGAATACCCGGCAACGAGGAGGTGCACGGCCTCAGCCCCGCCGAACTGCGCGAGCAGACCGGCTGCACCGCCGCCGTGCGCGACGTCTCCTTCGAGGTCAACAAGGGTGAAGTCTTCGTCGTCATGGGCCTGTCGGGCTCCGGCAAGTCCACCCTCGTACGCTGCCTGACCCGACTCATCGAGCCCACATCCGGCTCCCTCGCCATCGACGGCGAGGACGTCCTCGCCATGGACAAGGCCCGCCTGCGCGAACTGCGCCGCCACCGCGCCGCCATGGTCTTCCAGCACTTCGGCCTGCTGCCGCACCGCTCGGTCCTCGACAACGTCGCGTACGGCCTGGAGATCCAGGGCGTCGCCAAGGCGGAGCGCCGCGCCAAGGCCCTCGAAGTCGTCAAGAAGGTCGGCCTCGAAGGGCTCGAACAGCGCAAGCCCGGCCAGCTCTCCGGCGGCCAGCAGCAGCGCGTGGGCCTGGCCCGCGCCCTCACCGTCGACCCCGAGGTCCTCCTCTTCGACGAGCCGTTCAGCGCCCTCGACCCGCTGATCCGCCGCGACATGCAGGAAGAAGTCGTCCGCCTGCACCGCGAAGAGGGCCGCACGATGGTCTTCATCACCCACGACCTCAGCGAGGCCCTCAAGCTCGGCGACCGCATCGCGCTCATGCGCGACGGCCAGGTCGTCCAGCTCGGCACACCCGAGGAGATCGTCGGCTCCCCGGCCGACGACTACGTCCGCGACTTCGTCCGCGACGTGGTGCGCGCCGACGTCATGAGCGTGCGCAACGCCATGCGCCCTGCCGACGGCGACGAGGAGACGCGCGGCGCGGCCCTGCCGCCCGACGCCAAGGTCACCGAGGCCATCGAGGCCGTCGCCCGCACCGGCTTCCCGGTACGCGTGATGGACGGCAAGCGCTGCCTCGGCGTGGTGGACCACGCCGGGCTGCTCGCCGTGGTCGCGGGGACCTCGGCCCCCGCCGCGGACACCACCGCTGACACCGCCCCCGGCAAGGGCGAGGTGGTCGCCTGATGGCCACCGCCACCGCTACGGGGCCCGTGCGCGACACGGGCATCGGAGCGCTCCTGCGCCACCGTGCCGTCGGCAAGCTCCTACTGCTCGCCGTCGCCGCGGCCGTCCTGGTGCCGATCGTCAACGCCAAATGGGCCTCCGGGGCCTGGCCGGACGCCCTCACGGTCGATCTGACCGAGCCGCTCGGCAAGACCACCGACTGGATCATCGACAACCGCGACAGCCACCCGCTGTTCATCTACTTCCTCGGGCACGTCAGCAACGCCATCGTGCTCTCCGTGCGCGGCGTCTACCTCGTGCTGCTCGCCGCGGGCTGGGCCGGCGTGACCGTCGGCGCCGGGCTCATCGCCTGGCGCGCGGCGGGCGTGAAGATCGCGGTCATGGCGTCCGGCGCGTTCGCCGTGTGCGGACTGCTCGGCATGTGGGTGCCGACCATGCAGACGCTGGCCCTGATGATCGTGGCGGTCCTCGCCTCGGTCCTGATCGGCCTCCTGCTCGGCCTCGCGGGCGGCCTCAGCGAGCGGACCTTCCGCATCCTGCGGCCGGTCCTCGACACCATGCAGGTGCTGCCCGCGTACGCGTACCTGCTGCCGTTCGCCCTCGTCTTCGGCATGGGCGTCCCGGCCGCCATCATCGCGACGGTCGTGTACGCGGCCCCGCCCATGGCCCGGCTCACCGCGCTCGGCCTGCGCCAGGCCGACGCCGGTGTGATGGAGGCGGTGACCTCGCTCGGCGCGACCGGGCGCCAGCGCCTGTTCTCCGCCCGCCTGCCGCTGGCCAGCAGGCAGCTCCTGCTCGGCCTCAACCAGACGATCATGATGGCGCTCTCCATGGCCGTCATCGCCTCCGTCATCGGCGCCGGCGGTCTCGGTGACCGCGTCTACCAGGCCCTTTCCACCGTCGACGTCGGCCAGGCGCTCGCCGGCGGCATCCCGATCGTGCTGCTCGCCGTGGTCCTCGACCGCGTCACCGGCGCGGCCGGTGAACGCGCCGGTGCGCACGCCGAGGACAACTCGCCGCTGCGCGGCTGGCGCGGCTGGTCCGTCGCCGCCGCCGTCACGGTCGTCGCCGCCGTCGCCGCCCGCTTCGCGGACCGCGTGGACTGGCCGACCGGCTGGGTCGTCAACATCGCCCCGACGGTCAACACCGCCAAGGAGTGGATGGTCGACCACATCTACACCGGCGTGCCCGTCGTCGGCGGCACCGCCGACTGGGCGGCGCACTTCACCACCTGGATCCTCAACCCGGCAAGGGACGGCTTGCAAGGCCTGCCCTGGTGGTCGGTGCTGCTCGTCGTCGCCGCCCTCGCCTGGCTGATCGGCACCTGGCAGACGGCGCTCACCGCCGTCGCCGCGATGGCCGCGATCGGCGTGCTCGGCGTCTGGGACAAGTCCCTCGACACGCTCGCGCAGGTACTCGCCGGTGTCGCCGTGACGCTGGTCATCGGCTTCGCGATCGGCATCGCGGCCGCCCGCAGCGACCGGTTCGCACGGCTGCTGAGGCCGGTGCTCGACGTCTTCCAGACGATGCCGCAGTTCGTCTACCTGATCCCGGTCGTCGCCCTCTTCGGCATCGGCCGCGCCCCCGCGGTCGCCGCCGCCGTCGTCTACGCGCTGCCCGCCGTCGTCCGCATCACCACGGTGGGCCTGAGCCAGGTCGACGCCGCCGCGATGGAGTCCTCGCGCTCGCTCGGCGCCTCCAGCTGGCAGCAGCTGCGCAAGGTCCAGCTGCCGCTGGCCCGCCCGGCTTTGATGCTCGCCCTCAACCAAGGCGTCGTCCTGGTCCTCGCCGTCGTCGTCATCGGCGGCCTGGTCGGCGGTGGCGCGCTCGGCTACGACGTCGTGTTCGGCATCGCGCAGGGCGACCTGGCGACCGGCCTGGTGGCCGGTACCGCGATCGTCTGCCTCGGCCTGATGCTCGACCGCGTCACACAGCCCACGGCTCGGCGCGCCAAGAAGGGAGCGTGACATGCGCGTTCGTACGCGTGTCATGAGCGCCGTCACGGCCGCCGGTGCGCTCCTCGCGCTCTCCGGCTGCGGTGCCGCCGACATGAGCAAGCAGGCGTCTCCGTACGCGAACGCCGAGGGCGCCAAGACCGTGACCCTCTCGGTCCAGTCCTGGGTCGGCGCGCAGGCGGACGTCGCCGTCGCCGAGTACCTGCTCAAGAACGAGCTGGGCTACCGCGTCGACAAGGTCCAGATCGACGAGGTGCCCGCCTGGGACGCCCTCAGCCAGGGCCGCGTCGACGCGATCATGGAGGACTGGGGCCACCCGGACCAGGAACAGCGGTACGTCAAGGACAAGAAGACCATCGTGCCCGGCGGCGACGTCGGCGTGACCGGTCACATCGGCTGGTACGTCCCGACGTACTTCGCCAAGAAGCACCCGGACGTCACCGACTGGAAGAACCTCAACAAGTACGCGGACCAGTTCAAGACGTCCGAGAGCGGCAGCAAGGGCCAGCTCATGGACGGCTCCCCGTCGTACGTGACGAACGACAAGGCCCTGGTGCAGAACCTGGACCTGGACTACCAGGTCGTCTTCGCGGGTTCCGAGGCGGCGCAGATCACCCAGATCGAGCAGTTCGCCAAGCAGCGGAAGCCGTTCCTCACCTACTGGTACAAGCCGCAGTGGCTGTTCGAGAAGGTGCCGATGACGGAGGTGAAGCTGCCCGAGTACAAGGAGGGCTGCGACGCCGACCCGGCGAAGATCAAGTGCGCCTACCCGCACACGCCGCTGCAGAAGTACTTCAACGCGGACTTCGCGAAGAACGGCGGCGACGCCGCGAAGTTCCTGAAGAAGTTCAACTGGTCGGAGGAGGACCAGAACGAGGTCTCCCTGATGATCGCCGACAAGAAGATGTCGCCGGACGACGCGGCGAAGAAGTGGATCGACGACAACAAGTCGAAGTGGAAGGGCTGGCTGCCCAAGTAGGCGGCTGCCCATGTAGGCGGCTGTGCCGACCCGGTGCCGGGTGCCCGTACGAACGGGCGCCCGGCACGTCCACGCCTACCTCAGCTGGTCGGTGATGTCCCGCAGGGCGGCCATGGCCCGGTGCAGCAGCCCTGGGCCGAACGTGATCCGCGTGGCGCCGAGCTCCCCGAGCTCCCTCAGCGAGGGCCCGTCCGGCCTCGCCACCACGTTGAGCGGCCCCTCGATCCCCGCCCGCAGCGCCGGGATCGCCTCGGCCGGGGCCAGGATCGGGTACACGCAGTCCGCGCCCGCAGCCACGTACAGGCGGGCCCGCTCGATCGCCGCCTCCGGGTCCGCGACACCCCTGACGAACGTGTCCACCCGGGCGTTGATGAAGAGCCGGTCGCCCGCCGCCTCGCGCACCTCCGCGAGGAAGGCGGCCTGCTCGGCGGGGTCCTTGAGGGCCCCGTCCGGGCCGTGGCCGCCGAAGGAGTCCTCCAGGTTGCAGCCCACCGCGCCCGTCTGGAGGAGCCGCTCCACCAGCTCCTTCGGGGCGATGCCGTAGCCCGCCTCGATGTCCGCGCTCACGGGCACGGAGACCGACCGTACGATCCGCGTGATCGCCTCGAACATCTCCTCGGGCGGCACCTGCCCGTCCTCGTACCCGAGGGAGAGCGCGACACCGGCGCTGGGCGTGGCAAGGGCCTCGTACCCGGCCTCCTCGAACACCCGGGCGCTCGCGGCGTCCCACGGCCCCGGCAGGACGAGCGGTTCGCCCGGCGCCCGCCCGTGGTGCAGGCTGCGCAGGGTCTCGACGGGGTTCACCATGCCGGTCCTCCGGGTGCGATACGGCGGCTGACCATCAGCCGGTTCCAGCTGTTGATGACGGTGATCACGCCGAGGAGATGGGCGAGTTGGCCCTCATCGAAGTGTTCCGCCGCCTTCTCGTAGACATCGTCGGGCACAAAGCCCTCGGTGAGAACGGTGACCGCCTCGGTCAGCGCCAGAGCGGCTCGTTCCCGCCCACTGAAGAGCTCGCCCGCCTCCTCCCAGGCGTTGAGGAGAGCGATGCGCTGGGGACTCTCGCCGTCCTTCAGGGCCACATCCACATGCATGTCGAGGCAGAAGGCGCACGCGTTGATCTGCGAGGCCCGCATCATCACGAGTTCGGCGAGGGCGGCGTCGCCGAGCCCCTTCTTGGCGGCGGCACTGAGGGCGCCCATGGCACCCGCGACGCCCTGGTCCAAGTGCGTGGTGCGTACGCTCACTTGGCGCCCGCCGCCTTGTAGTGCCCCGGCACCTGGCGGGTGCTGACGCCGAAGCGGTTCCACGCGTTGATGACGGTGATCGCGGCGATGAGCTGGGTCAGCTCCGCCTCGTCGAAGAGGGCGGCAGCCTTCGCGTACACGTCGTCGGGCACGAACCCGTCGGTGAGCACCGTAATGGCCTCGGTCAGTTCGAGCGCGGCGACCTCCTTGGCCGTGTAGAAGTGCTGCGACTCCTCCCAGGCGCTGAGCTGGATGATCCGCTCGACGCTCTCGCCCGCCGCGAGGGCGTCCTTGGTGTGCATGTCGAGGCAGTACGCGCACTGGTTGAGCTGCGAGGCGCGGATCTTGACGAGCTCGCCGATCACCGGGTCGATGCCCTTACGGGCGGCGGCGTCGAGCTTGATCATGGCCTTGAAGACCTCGGGCGCGTGCTGGGCCCAGGCGAGGCGGGGGGTGTGCTCGTGGACGTACCCCTCGGGGGTGGTGGCCGTGCTGTCGGGGCTGGTCGGGTTCGTCGTCATGCTTCGACATTACGGACCTGGTAGCCCACGGGTATGGTCCATTTCCATGGAAGAAACGTGGGCCACTTCGGGTACGTCTTCGAGTACCACCCCGGGTACCACCCCAGGTACATCTCTGGGCGTCGACCTGCACCTGGAGACCGGCGGCGACGCGTCCCGCCACGGCGTCCGCGAGGGCCTGACTGACGCACTGCGGGATGCCGTACGCGGCGGCCGACTCACCCCCGGCACCCGCCTGCCGTCCTCCCGCTCCCTCGCCGTCGACCTCGGCGTCGCGAGGAACACGGTCGCCGACGCGTACGCCGACCTGGTCGCCGAGGGGTGGCTCACCGCACGCCAGGGCTCGGGCACGCGCGTCGCCGAACGCGTCGTCACGCCACCCGTACGGCCCACGACGCCCCGACGGCGGGGTGGGGCCCCGACGTACGACCTCGGCCCCGGCGCCCCCGACCTGACGTCCTTCCCGCGCGCGGAGTGGCTGAAAGCGGCCCGCCGCGCGATGGCCACGGCACCGAACGACGCCTTCGGCTACTCGGACCCGCGCGGCCGCATCGAACTGCGCACCGCCCTGTCCGGCTACCTCGCCCGTGCCCGGGGTGTGCACGCCGACCCCGGCCGCATCGTCATCACCGCCGGGTTCCTGCACGGCCTCGCGCTCCTTGGCCGCGTGCTGCGGGCGCGCGGGCTGCCGGAGGCGGCCGTGGAGTCGTACGGCCTGAACATCCACTGGAACCTGCTGCACCGCGCGGGCCTGAGCACGGTGCCCCTGGGCTTCGACGCACTGGGCACGGACGTCTCGGGGCTCGGACCCGACTCACCCAAGGCGGTGTTGCTCACGCCCGCGCACCAGTTCCCCATGGGCGTGCCGCTGCACCCCGACCGGCGCGCGGCTGTCGTCGACTGGGCGCGGCGCGAGGGCGGGGTGATCCTGGAGGACGACTACGACGGCGAGTTCCGCTACGACCGCCAGCCCGTCGGCGCGCTCCAGGGCCTCGACCCCGAGCACGTCGTCTACCTCGGCACGGCAAGCAAGTCCCTCGCGCCCGGCCTGCGCATGGGCTGGCTGGTCCTGCCGTCGGGCCTCCAGGACGAGATCCTCGACGAGCGACACGCGGCGGGGGCGTACGGCAACGCCCTCGACGAGCTGACCCTCGCGGAGTTCATCGAGTCGGGCGCGTACGACCGCCACGTACGCGCCGCCCGCCTCCGTTACCGCCGCCGCCGCGACCAACTGGTGTCGGCGCTGGCGGCGAGGGCCCCCGAGGTCCGCGCCACCGGCATCGCGGCGGGCCTGCACGCGGTCCTGGAACTCCCCCCGGGCACCGAACAGTCGATAGTCCAGGCAGCCAACTGGGAACACCTTGCGGTCCAGGGCCTGTCCGGCTTCCGCCACGCCGACGCGGCGGTACAGCAGCGGGACGCGCTGGTGGTGGGCTACGGGACTCCTGCGGAGCATGCGTGGGCGGGGGCGTTGGAGGCGTTGTGCAGGGTGGTGGGGTAACAAACCTTCCAGCGGGGGTGATCATTCAACCCCTCCGGCGAGCGAATTTCAGCCCCTCCGGCGATTGAGGAGCGGGGTCCGGGGCGGAGCCCCGAGGCGGCTACCGAAGGCAGCCCGTGAATTCCAGCCCGGGGTGGGCCGTGAATTTCAGCCCCTCCGGCGATTGAGGAGCGGGGCCCGGGGCAGAGCCCCGAGACGCCCAGCGAAGGCACCCCGCACAGGACCACGCCCCCGCCACGGGGAAGTCACCGCGCCCCGTCCCCCGCAACCTCCGGCGCCTCGCCGAACCGCGCAAGAGCCAACGCCCCCGCCACCGCCACCGCAAAACCAAGAATCGCCAGCCACTCCATCCCCCCGCGCGTGCGATCCCCCAGCCACACCACACCCACCAACGCGGGACCGATCGTCTCGCCGATCACGAGCCCCGCCGTGGCCGTCGTCACCGACCCCCGCTGCAGCGCCGAAGTAAGCAGCAGGAAGGCCGCCCCACCGCCCACGAGCAGCGCGTACGTCGCCGGGTTGGCGAGCAGCGCGCCCGGCGACATGTCATCGATGAGGCGTACGGTCACCTCGACCACCCCGAACCCGCACCCCGCCCCCAACCCGAGCGCGAGCGCCCGCCCCCGTCCGGGCAGGCGCCCGGCGACCGCCCCGACGAGCAGCACACCGACCGCGACCGCGAGCATCACGTACCGCAAGGTCGTCGTCCCCGCACGGTCGCCCTCCTCCCCGGAGGCCAGGCCCAGCATCGCGAGCCCCGCGCAGACGACACCCACCGCGCCCCATTCGACGCCGCTGAGCCGCACTCGAAGCAGCCGGGCCGCGACCACCGCCGTGACGGCGAGGCTCGCGGCGAGCGCCGCCCCCACCGCGTAGATCGGGATGGAGCGCAACGCCACGATCTGGAGCAGGAATCCGAGCCCGTCGAAGCCGAGCCCCGCGAGGTAGCGCCACTGGCGCAGGGCGCGCAGCAACAGCGCCGGGTCGACGCCGGAGCCGGTGCCGGGCGCGGTCGCGCGCGCGGCGACCGCCTGGAGAACCGAGGCCGTGCCGAAGCAGACCGCTGAGCCGAGTGCGCAAATCATCCCAAGAGACACGGAGTGACTGTAGAGGAAGGGTGAGACGGTAAAGATCCAAGGGGACGCTGGCACGGGGGGCCGACCCTTACCTACGCTGAGGGCTGATCACGTAAGACAACGGGGGAGTGCCACATGGCGGAAAAGCAACGACGGCGACTGAGGTCGAGCACGGTCGCTCTCGGCGGAATGGGCGTCCTCGCGGCGGCGCTCACCTCCTGCGGCTCCGACCCGGACCGCCGCTGCGTGGACCGGGACAGCTACGACTACGTCAACGGCTACCGCGTAGTCAGCGACAGCAAGTGCAAGACAGGCACGTCAGGTTCCTCAGGGAAGTCCCGCAAGAGCCCCTACGGCACCGGCACCGGCAAGACGTCGGACCGTGCCGAGCCCGCCTGGTACTACGACGCCGACGTCGACGGCCGCTATGCCGACGACGGCACGTTCAGCCGCAGCGAGGCAGTGGACCGGGACGGCTTCGGCTGCTCGGGCAGCGGCGGCGGCTGAGACGTGGAACGCCGCACCATCGACCCGCGCCCCGGCTGGCAGCAGACCGTCGAGGACCAGGGGCTCATCTACCCCCTCACGCGCTACCCCGACGACACCCTGCGCCCCTACTGGGACGAGAGCGCGTACTACGTCTTCTCGCTCCCCGAGGTCGAGGCGCTGGAGGAGGTCGTCGAGGAACTGCACACGATGTGCCTGGCCGCCGCCGCACACATCGTCGAGCACGACCGCTTCGGCGACCTCGGGTTCACGGACCCGAGGGTGATCGAGATCGTCACCGAGGCCTGGCGCCGTCGCGCCGAACTCCCCTCCCTCTACGGACGTTTCGACCTGCGATACGACGGTACGGGCGGCGCCCCGCCCAAGATGCTGGAGTACAACGCCGACACCCCCACGTCCCTGGTCGAGGCGGCGAGCCCCCAGTGGTTCTGGATGGAGGAACGCTTCCCCGGCGCCGACCAGTGGAACTCCCTCCACGAGCGCCTGGTCGACGCATGGAAGAAACAGGCTGCACTCCTCCCGCCCGGCGGCCCCCTGTACTTCGCGCACTCCGCCGCCGACGAGCTCGGCGAGGACCTGATGACGGTCGCGTACCTGCGCGAGACGGCGGAGCAGGCGGGCCTGGCCACGGAGTCCATCTCCATGGAGGACATCGGCTGGGACCGCCTCTCGCGCCGGTTCGTCGACAAGAAGCTCCGTTTCATGCGGAGCTGCTTCAAGCTCTACCCGTGGGAGTGGCTGACCACGGACCGCTTCGCCCCGCACGTCCTGGAGACCCTCGACAACGGTGGCGGCACGGGTTCGACGCTCTGGATCGAGCCCGCCTGGAAGATGCTCCTCTCCAACAAGGCCCTTCTCGCCGTGTTGTGGGAGCTGTATCCCGGCCACCCGAACCTCCTCCCCGCCTACCTCGACGGACCCCGCGAACTGGCGACGACCACCGGTTACGTGGCCAAGCCGCTGCTCGGGCGCGAGGGCGCCGGAGTGACGGTGCACGATCCTGGCTCTGCCCCCGCGACGCCCGACGAGCCGTGCTGCTACCAGGAGTTGGCGCCCCTGCCGGACTTCGACGGCAACCGGGTCGTGCTCGGCGCGTGGGTCGTGGAGGACGAGGCGGCGGGGCTCGGCATCAGGGAGTCGGCGGGCCTGATCACGGACGAGTACGCACGGTTCATCCCGCACGTGATTCTCTGACACGGCCGGTCAGCAGCGCCGCCCGCACAGCCGGGGCGCCACGGGCCGCCGCACCCGCCCCGACCCACCCGGGTGCGGGGACCCGTGCCACCTGCGCTTCCGCACGTGCCTGGCGGCAGGGCCCGCACCGGTCCTCCCCGGCCACGGGCCGGAACACCGTCGGCCGTGAGTGCGAGCCCGCGCACTCCCGCAACGCGGCGGCCTGCGGCGATGCGGAGGGGGACGGGCGACTCGGGCGGGGCGGTACGGGGTCCCGGAGCAGGTACCGGACCAGGCCGCCCGGCCGGTGGATCACCTCGGGCAGACCCCGGCGGATCTCGGCGAGTACGTCTCCGGTGCTGTGGCCGAGGTTCAGCCATTCATCGACGAGGGCGGCCAGCTGTTGCAGTATCCCGCGAGGGACGCGTAGCCGGGGGTCGAGGAGGGGCAGGTCCTCGATGAGGCGCCGAGCGGTCGGTTCGGTCGGTTCGGCCGGGTCGGCGGAGTCCGACGAGTCGGCCGAGTCGCCATCCGGCGGGGATGGTTGGAAGGTGTTCTCCGGGGGTGTTGCATCTGGATGACCGCCGATGGGCTGGCCCGCCGGTTCTCCGACGGTCGGCGTCCCGTCATACGGTGCGGACCCGCTGCCGCTGCCGCTGTTGCGCGGGGCGCTGTCTCGCAGGGCGACGGCCTGCTCGGGCGTGAGCGGCACGCTGGAGACGAGCTGGCGGGTGGACCACCGGCCCCGTGCACGCTGCTCACGCCACTCGTGGAAGTAGCCCTCGGCCTTCAACTCCCGCTTGGCACGGTTGAATCCGGCACGCCCGATACCCGCGCTGCTCGCGGTGGCGGAGAGGGATTCCTCGACTCCCTCGGGGAGGGAGAGCTGCCAGGTCAGAAGCCGGACGGAGTCCGAACAGAGTCTGGGATGGCGGAGAATTTCGTGAGGCACCTGAGAGAAGAAACGGGCAGGCGCGATAACATGACGCAGCATTTCGGGTGCCCTCCTATGGCACTCGGCGTGAAGGCCCTCGCTGCTGGCTGCAACCAGCGCGGGGGCCGCTTAGTTGCGGCCACCGTACATCAACTCGCGTGTTCGTACGATCACTTCACGTGACGGCCTATGAACTCCACCCAGGCGGCGGGGGTGACGGCGAGCTGGGGGCCGTCGGGGTTCTTCGAGTCACGGACGTGGACGGTGGGAGGGGCCGGGGCCACTTCGACGCACGACGGCTCGTCGGCGGTGCTGTGACTGCTCTTGCGCCAGGCAACCTCAATGCACTCGGGTCCGTCGGCGGTGCTGTGACTGCTCTTCCGCCAGGCGACCTCGACGCAGGCCGGGCCGTCATCCGTGCTGTAGCTGCTTTTGAACCACTCCAGCGTCATGCCGTTCTCCGCGCTTTCTCGATGAAGGCCAATGTCTCACGTGGCGTGAGCGCCTGTGCCCGGATGCTTCCATAGCGCATGTCGAGGGTCTGGATCTCCTGCCGATTGGTGATCACCCGGCTGGTGAGCTGGACTTCGTTGTGTGCGATCGTGCTGCCGTCCTTGAGCTTCAGCAGCCTGAATGGTCCGCCGATCCCGGCGTTCTCCTCGGCGTCGAGGGGCAGGACTTGCAGGTCTACGTTGGGCAACCGCCCTACCTCCAGCAAGTGTTCGAGCTGCTCCCGCATGACCAGTGTGCCCCCGAGCGGGCGGCACAGTGTCGACTCACACTGAACAAAGCTGAATACCGGCGTCGGTGTTGAAGCGTCGATGATCGCTCTACGGGCCATGCGGGCACCCAGGCGCTGGTCCAACTGATCCCGTCGGAAGGGCGGACGTCGGCAGCCGAACACCGCAGCCGCGTAGTCGGGGGTCTGCAGGAGACCTTCGACGACGGAGTTGTTGTAGGCGCACACTTCGACCGACTGGGCCTCCAGTTTCGCCAGGTCCCGTACCCGCTTCGGATACCGGAGCTTCTCGACGTCGGGCTTCAGGGCCCGCAGGTGCCCCTTTGCGCCCAGCACCTCATCGGCCCGGTCCAAGAACTCCGGCCGGGGAATCCGCGCCCCCCGCTCCACTTTGTGGATCAGGTTATCCCCGTACCCCATCCGTTCCCCGAACTCCACGGCCCGCAGCCCCGCCCCCTCCCGCCAGAACTTGATCTGTCGTCCGATGAGTTCGGCAATCGCGGTGGCCTCGTCATCCGAGTCCACCTCCCAGCCGACATCGTCCTCGCTCACAGCGAACCTCCCCAGGTCACGGGTACGACCGGTACTCGTCGGGACAGCCCAGTACAGTCACCGTACGTACAGGCGCCATCACTGTTCAGGCTAAGCGCCAGCGACCACGCTGAGTCACGTGAACTCAGAAATCACCCGAACCGTGCGTTCCGCTCAGTCCAAGCGGCGCTTCCGCGTCCAGTTGCCCGCCACCTGGCAGGGAGCGCACAGAGCGCGTCTGCTGGTGACGCAGCAACTCCGCACATGGGGCCGCGAATCCGGGGACGCTGCCCAGGTCGTCGCCGAGTTGGCGGCCAACGCCGTCGAGCACGGGCGCGTACCCGCTAGGAACTTCCGGCTCACTCTCGCCGAGCAGGCGGACGGCACGCTGCGGATCGAGGTCGCGGATACGCGCGGTGACCGGCTGCCCGTCGTACGGGAGCCGGACGGCGAGGACGAGTCGGGCCGGGGGCTCGTGATCGTCGCGGCGCTGGCGGACCGGTGGGGCGTGGAGAGGGGGCCGGAGCCGCTGAAGACGGTGTGGGCGGAACTGGCACTGATCAATAGATAGCCCGCTCCGCCAAGAGGAGGGCGAGCGGACCGGCGGGGAGAAGGAAGCGGCTCTCCCCAGCAGCTCGGATGGCATCGGGCATGGGCCACCACGACAGCTTGAAGTCTTCTTCTGTCGGCGTGAGCTGCTGAGGGCCCAGAGTCAACCCGTGGGCTGCGTAGAGATGGACGCGGGCTGCCGAGTCCAGGGTGATTGCGTACGACCCGAGAGGGCGCCAGCGGTCAGCGGTGATTCCGGCCTCCTCGCGCAGTTCGCGTCGGGCGCACTCCTCGGGGCTCTCGCCTTCTTCCCGGCGCCCGCCTGGCAGGAACAGGTACTCGCCGCCGTGACGCGGGAAGTCCGCCGTCAGGATGGCCACTTGACCTTCCTCGTCCCGGGCCACGACCACGGAGGCGTCGCGGGCTGGGCCTGTGCGTTCGTCACTCATGCCCCGCGAGCGTAGTGGAGTTCATCCACGCACCATGGCTGCGTAGGGCACGTTCATTACGACGGGGTGGGCGATGCCCCGGCCGTGGAAGCCGTCCTCGCCAAAGGCGTCGCCGTGATCCGCGCACAGGATGATCAGCCAGCGGCGGCGGGTCGTGAGCGTGGTGATGAGGTGGCTCAGGTGCTGGGATGCGTAGGCCAGGGCGGCGCGCTGGGAGGCTGCGGTGTCTTGGCTGTCGCCGAGGTAGTGGCCGTGGGGGACGTGAGTGGCGGAGACGTTCACGAACAGGAAAAGAGCGCGCTTGTCGAAGCGGTCTGCGATCTCCAGGGCTCGGTCGACCTGATGGCGGGTCGAGTCGGGGTCCGGGGAGCAGAAGTCGGGGCGCCAGTGGTCTTCGTCGAACATGTCCGGCAGCACGGAGCCGAGAGGGGTCTCCCGCGAGAAGTAGGTGACGCCGCCGACGCAGACGGTGCGGTAGCCGTGTTGACCCAGCCCGGCGAGCAGGTTCGGGGCGTCGAAGACGAACGTCTCGGGCGGGACCGCCTTGAACGCGGGTGGCCGACATTCCCACAGCCGGGTTGGTTGCTCGGGTTGCGGGAGTTTGGGCAGGAAGCCGGAGAAGAAGGCGATGTGGGCGGGGAGGGTGAAGGTGCCGGGGGTCTGCCGCCGCTCCCAGCCTCCATCGGGCAGCAGCCCGGCGAGGTGTGGGGTCATACCCTCGTCCAGCGCGGTGCGGGCGGTGTCGTAGCGCAACGAGTCCAGGGTGATGAACAGGATCGGGTCCCGATTGCCGATGATGTCGGCCGCGTTGATCATCGCTCGGCTCCTCCTCCCTCTTGCTCGGCAGGGTGCGGGTAGTGCTCGATGCGGCCCTTCGCCGTCACGTTGACGGGGATGGGGACACGGTCGGTGGCGATCAGGTGCCGGATGCTCGCCAGGCCGGTGTCCTCGTCGAGCGGCTTGCCGTCAGTTCCGTACAGGACGATGGAGACGGTCTCCTCGCCTCCCGCCTTAGTAGAGGAGACGCGGGCGCCCGGTACGCCGCCCAGCTCGGACATCGCCCGCAGCAATGTCTCCTCATCCGCGACACGGAGGGTGAGCACCGTGCAGGCGTAGTGCTGGGCATTGATCGCGCCCCGGCACAGTCGCTGGTGGATTAGGAGGCTGACGCCACGGCCGTCGTGAGCGACGGCGATGCGGTGGGCCTTGAGGGTGGTGACGAGGCAGGCGCCGAGCCACCAGCCCACCGCCTCATGGATCTCGTCAGGGAAGCAGCCGTGGGCGCCACCGTCCCGGATCACCGCCTCGGCGTTGACGGGATTAAGCACGGCCGCTCTCCACGTACGTGAGGATCTCGTCGGCGAGCTGGTCGGGGGTTCGGCCGTCGGTGTCCAGGACCACGGCGGTCGGGTCGCCGACGGCGACCGTCTCGAAGTTCGCGAGCAGCTGCTTGAGCCGGTGAGGGACCTCGAAGAGGTCTGCGTCGTCCTGCTTCAGGTCCGGCTTGCTGCGCATCCGCTCCCGCAATGCCTGCTCGGAACAGCGGAGATAGAAGGTGCGGTCCGGGGTGGCCAGGTAGTCGTGGAACGGGTCGAGCAGACGAGTTACGTCCTCCGCTGGGATGCCGTGGGCTGCTGCGTGGCAGGCGATGACGGACGATCTGTACCGGTCGGCGATGACCGGTCCGGCTGTGAGTGCCTCTCGTGTCCGGTCCGAGGTGTGGAGTAGGCCGGAAAGGTAGAAGCCGAACTGCGGGAGGGCTTGTAGCCGTAACCGTGCTGCCTCTGCCCATTCCTCGTGCGGCAGCGTCAGCGTGTGCAGAGCGGTCGCGCCGAGCCGCTTGGCCAGGAGCCGGGCGAGGGTGGACTTGCCGACGCCGGAGACCCCTTCCAGTACGCCGAAGAAGCCGCGGGGAAGGTCGTCGTACGGGATCGGCGCGTACGCGGATGGAAGGTTCACAGGGTCCCCTCGGTAAAGGCGGTGACGTGGCGGGCGACGGCCTCGGCGAGCCGGCCCGGGTCGCTCAGCGCGTCTTTGATGTCCAGGCGCAGGTCCCCGCGCAACAGGCAGGGCTGGAGGCCGGCGGCGTGGTCGGCGCGCAGGGCCCAGAAGCCTTCGACGCAGTTTGCGCGCACGGGACAGGTGCCGCACTGGCCGACGTGGTGGCGGCCGAGACCGCGTTCGATGACGTCGATCTCCACCCCGTCGACGCGGAAGACCCGTCGGCCCTGACCGACCCCGGTGACCTCAACGTGCTCCTTGGCCGTGAGGGTCCGGAGGTGCTGGACGATCTGCTCGGCCGGGATGGCGTTGTCGGCGTCGCCTTCGTTGAAGTCGGTCGGCACCAGCTCGATGAACTGCACCGGCAGCCTGCGCGCGAGGGCGTGGTCGAGGATGGCCCGGACTTCGTGCTGGTTCTGGCGCAGCAAAAGGCAGTTCAGCTCAACCCGTTCGAAGGTCTCGCAGGCGGCCTCGATCCCGTCGAGGATCGGCGCGATGCCCGTACGGACCCCGGCGATGTCGAGGAGCGAGGCGTCGGAGAAGTAGTGGAGTGAGACCTTGACCTTGTCGAGCCGGGTCTGGGCCAGCCATCGCTGGTTTTGGCGGATGCGGGTGCCGTTCGTGATCAGCGTGTACGAGCCGTGCACGCCGATCTCCGGCAGGTTCGCCAGCACCTCACGGGCCAACGGCGACACCAGCGGCTCCCCGCCGCTGAAGTAGCCGCGCCGCAACCCCGCTTTGATCATCGCCCGGATGAAGGTGAGGAAGTCCTCAGCGGTCACAGCGCGGGGGCGTGGCTGTTTGGTGCGGTCGCGCAGCGTCAGGGGTGGTGGAACGTCGTCCTCGTTGTGGCAGAAGAAGCAGCCGAGGTTGCACCGGGGTGTCAGGGAGATCCGGAACTGGCCGCGCAGGGCAGCGAAGTTCCGCAGGGCGGTCCAGTCGACCACCTCGGGGGCGGCCAGGGCTTCGGTAGTGCTCACGGCGTCCTCCGGACGAGTGGGCGGATGGCATGTGCAGGGGCGGCGGGGTGGGTCGATGCGTACGCATCGGTGAAGTGCAGACCACGGCCAGCCCGTTCTCCGCGGCGATGACGACCGTGAAGGCGATGATCAGTACGACGAGGATCAGGAAGCGGCCCTCGACGGGCCACCCGATCGGTCACTACGACCGTATGAGCGTGGGGTATGCGATAGGACTGACCCCGGGTACGTGTTATGCGGAGCACCACGCCAGGACGGGAGGGCGTCATGGGCCACACACCGCAGCCGCGCAAGATCGACGTCAGCGGGATCGTGTCCGGCTACGTGCTGCGCCTTGCCCGCGAGAGCATCCCCCGCACCCAGGCCGGCCTGTCCGAGGATCTGCAGGTCGACCTCGCGACCCTCCAGGGCTGGGAGTCGGGCCGTCGCCCGCTCGCCAACGTGAAGGCCGGTGCTCTGCTCGATCTGCGCCGCCGATTACCCGCGCTCGGCGCAGATGCCGAACTCGTGCAACTCCTGGACGCGGCGATGGACGCGGACCGCATCCTCAGCGGCGCGCTCAGCCCTCCGCTCCGGCTGGAGCAACACCCGCTGGCAGAGTGGGTCCACACTCGTGCGACTGCCCACATGTTCGCCTGGGCGGTCAACGGGACGCCGCCTCCGATGCTGGCGAACCGGCCTGCTCCGCGTCGTCGTGGAGCCGTACCGGCGGCCCCGATCATCCCCGCCCCACAGCGACTTGAACTCTTCACTCATCTCAGGGACATCGCGGAAGGTGCGTCCAGCATGAGCGGGGCCGGGGTCCTGCTGCGCCGCCAGGCGGCGTACCTCACCTCGTACGACGACAGCCCCGATACCTCCGCATGGACGGCTCACGTGCTGCACAAGGGCCGGGGCGCCCTGTCCATTCACGGCTGGTCGTCCCTCTGGCCCGAAGCCCGCTCGACCGCGACGGCCCTGGCCCGCCAGGGAGATCCACAGCCGTTGCGCGACTTCATCGAGCGCGCCCTGGTCGACGACGACGCAGGCGAGGCAGCGAACCTGAACTACTGGGCGTACTGGCTCGGCGCCGCCTCCCGGCCACAGCCCAGCGACCTGTTCATGCGAGATCGCGAACTCACCGACTGGGACCCCATAACGCTCCTGCGCCTCCTGACCCGAGGTCTCCAGGAGGCCCCGACTTACGTGGAGTTGTACGCCCACTCGATCTGGGCGCTGGTGCACGCGCACCCGTGGCTTCCGCGGGCCGCCCCTTCCGTGGCCGACGCACTCGGTGAGAGAGTCGGGAAGATCCTCGACACCGGCGTGATCTCCCCCCAGGTCCCGGCGCGACCTCTGCGCCGTGCAGCACCAGCTGAGCAATCGCACATGAGCAATGGAGGGCCACACATGGCAGACGACCAGAGCCGCGGCACCGCAGGGTTCCTGTTCGAGATGGGGATGCTCAAGAGGGCCAAGCGGTCCGGCTGGTGGATCGTGGGCGTCAAGGACCCCGAGACCATCGCTGAGCACAGCTTCCGTACGGCGATCATCGGAAGCGTGCTGGCCATGATGGAGGGCGCCGACCCCGCAAAGGTCGCCCTGATGTGCGTCTTCCACGACACCCAGGAGACCCGCGTAAGCGACATCCCCCGCATCGGCCGCCGCTACCTTAAGGCCGCCACCAACGAGGCCGTCACCGCCGACCAGGTCTCGGGCGCCCACCCGGCTGTCACCGCCGGCGTGCAGCGCATCGTCGAGGAGTACGAGACCGGCGACAGCCCCGAAGTCGTCGTGGCCCACGACGCCGACAAGCTCGAATGTCTCATCCAGGCCGTGGAGTACCGGGAACAGGGCCACCGGAACGTGCAGAACTGGATCGACACCAGCCTGGCCAGCCTCAAGACCGCCTCGGCCAAGGAACTGGCCGAGGCGGCCTTGAACATGCCTTCGCTGGAGTGGCAGCAGACCTATCTCCGGTAGGGCTCAGCCCGTGGAGAAGTCCGATTCCAGCTGCACCGACCTGAACTTGACCTCGGGCCCGAGCTTCGTACTGGCGGGGACCTTGGTCTTCGTGCCTCCGCAGAACTCCTTGGTGTAGACGATGGCGTAAGCCTCCGGGGTCGCGTTGTCGGGCGCGAAGGCGGTCTCGGGCTTGCCCTTGATCTCGGGGATGTTGATGCACTGATTGGTCTTCGGCTCTTCGATGCTGCCGAGGCTCGGGTGGTTCGGGTCGCCGTACTTGTAGAAGAAGTTGCCGGGGGTCGCGCCGGCCGAGGTAGGGATGGCCACGGCGAGGGCGAGTGCGCAGAGGGCGGCGCCGACGGTGTGTCGAAGACGCATGGGGGAGGCTCCAATTGCTGCCGAGGACTAGGGCTCTCGGAGCATGACGCGACCTCGCGCCGGTACGACTGGAGGGCTTGTCCGGTTCACCTGTGCGGCGGGTGAAGGATCGTTACGGCTTGGGCCATATGGGGCTGGGCGCTCGTCTGGGGGAGTCCGAATGGCCAGAGGGGGCAGGCGCCCGATGATCACCGCCTGCCGGACCTGATCGGGCTCAGGCGGTCAGCTTGGTGTCGATGATGAAGCTGATCTCGATGACCTGGCCGGGGAAGGTCAGTTCAGTGACGCCGAGGACTGTGCTGACCGGGCGGTGGTCGCCGAAGTACGTGAGGTTGCCTTCCGACGTCGCCCGGGCGTTCCGGCGCAGGTTCACCACATACAGGGTCTGCGAGATGATTTGGTTGCGGGTGGCGCCGTAGTGGTTCAGGACCTTGTCGAAGTTGGCGTAAGTCTGCTTGAGCTGGGCGGCGAAGTCGTCCGCATGGAGGAAGTCGCCCGCCTCGTCGAGCGAGAGCTGTCCGGAGACGTGGACCAGGTCGTCGGACTTGATCGCCTGCGAGTATCCGAAGTCGCTCTCGGCCGGCACGTTGTGGTTGAAGAGGTCGATGGTGGTCATGCTGCCTGCCTCCTTGCCATAGAGCCCGCGGGTTCGCTTCCGCGGAACCAAGACGCGCGTGCTCTCTTGTGGTTACTCGGAAACTGTAAGAGAGTGGCCGTTGACCTGGAAGAACGCACTTTTCAGTGACTGGGGAACCTCATGGTGACCAAGCAGTTCACGGGCTCGCCCGAAGACGCGGACCTGAGGCGCGCGGACTCTCTGGCGCGAGAGATCTTCTCGGACGTCGCCAACAAGTGGGCCTTCCTGATCATCGAGGCTCTCGGAGAGCGCACCCTGCGCTTCAGCGAGTTGCGCGACGAGGTCGAGGGCGTCAGCCACAAGATGCTCACCCAGAACCTGCGCATGCTGGAGCGCTACGGCCTGGTCGAGCGGAAGGTGCACCCCACCGTGCCGCCGCGGGTGGAGTACACCCTCACCGAGCCGGGCCTGGCCCTGCGAGCCACGGTCGATGGAATGTGCGGCTGGACCCACCAGTACCTCGGTCACATCGAGGCCGCCCGCCGTCGCTTCGAGGCCTGACGGGCGCACAGCACTCGCATGAGGCATCCAGCCGTTCAGACGTGTCGGCTGCGCACGCGTACGTACACACGGACCGGATCAAGATGCAGTACGCGCGGCCCCGACCGGTTACAAGGCCCACATCAGCGAGACCTGCGAACCCCAAGGAGGAGGAGATGGACCTCCCGGCTGACGGCGGGCCGCCGCCCCGTCACGCGGCGGCGGCCCGCCGCCCTGTCACGCGCCCTCGTCCGTGATCCTGACCAGCATCTTGCCGATGTTGCTGCCGCGCAGGACTCCGAGGAACGCCTCCGGAGCCTTCTCGATGCCCTCGACCACGGTCTGCTCGGTGCGCAGGGTGCCGTCGGCGAGCAGCGGGGCCGCCCGGCCGATCCACTCCGGGAACAGGTCGAGGTGGCTGGTGACGAGCATGCCGCGCAGGGTCGCCTCCTGCTTGGCGGCCTGGAAGAGGTTGTCGGGGCCGGGCGGCGGCGTGGTCGAGTTGTACGTGCTGATGGCGCCGACAAGGGCGATGCGCCCGCCCGGACGGATGGCGCCGATGGCGGCCTGGAGGTGGTCGCCGCCGACCGAGTCGAGGTAGACGTCCACGCCGTCGGGCGCGGCCAGCGCGAGCTGCTCGGACAGGCCCCCCTCGCGGTAGTCGATGGCGGCGTCGTATCCGAACGTGTCGAGCAGCTTCTTGGTCTTCGTCGGGCCGCCCGCCGACCCGATCACCCGCGAGGCGCCGAGCTCACGCGCGATCTGTCCGGCGACGCTGCCGACCGCCCCGGCCGCCGCCGACACGAAGACGACGTCGCCCTCGCGGACCGGGGCGGTACGGGTCAGCGCGGCGTACGCCGTCAGGCCCGTCGCGCCGAGCGGCCCGAGATAGGCGGCGGCCGGGGCGAGCGTCGTGTCGACGACGGTCGCGGCCGCCGCGTCCAGGACCGCGTACTCCCGCCACCCCAGGAAGTGCGTGACGGTGGCGCCGACCGGCACCTCGGGGGCGTTCGACGCGACGACCTCGCCGACCGCGCTGCCCTCCAGCGGGGCGCCGAGCTGGAACGGGGGGATGTAGGACGGCGCGTCGTCCATGCGACCGCGCATGTACGGGTCGACCGACATCCAGGTGTTGCGGACGACTATCTGCCCCTCGCCGAGCCGCTCGGGGATCTCGACGGTCGCCAGCTCGAAATGCGTGGTGGTGGGCTCGCCCTCGGGGCGGGCGGCGAGATGGATTTCGCGGGAGAGGGTCATGGTGACTCCTTGTCGGGGGCGGTGCTGCTGGTTCCCGTGACCGGCCGGGTCGCGATCACGAGTACACCGTGCAGGGGGGCGCGCACGGAACGCCGACGGTCCACGCACGGACCGCCGTCGGTGCTGGTGAGGCCGCGAATTACTGTGACCAGATGCGATTCGAGGTGCTGGGCCCGATCACCGTGCGCGCGCAGGACGGGGCGGCCGTGCCTGCCCCGGAGCCGAAGGTGCGGGCTCTGCTCGCCGCGCTCCTCGTACGGGCGGGCCGCCCCGTCCCGGCGGACACCCTGGTCGACGACCTGTGGGGCGGGCGCCCGCCGTCCTCACCTCTCAACTCCCTCCAGACGAAGGTCTCCCAGCTGCGCCGCGCCCTGGAGGCGGCCGAACCCGGCGGACGCGCCCTCGTGGCATACGGCCCCGCCGGGTACGAGCTCCGCACACCGCCCGAGCACGTGGACGCCACCCACTTCGAGACGCTGACCACCCGCGCGTACGCGACCGACAAGGACCCGCAGACGAAGGCGTCCCTCCTGACCGAGGCGCTGGACCTCTGGCGCGGGCCCGCGTACGCAGACTTCCGCGACGTCGACTTCACGCGCGCGGCGGTCTCACATTTGGAGGAGCAACGCCTCACCGCCCAGGAGGCACTGACCGAGCTCCGCCTCGCGCGCGGCGAACACGCGGCGCTAGCAGATGAGTTGGGGCCCCTGATCGCACGCGAACCCCTCCGTGAACGCCTCCGGGCCGCCCACCTCCGCGCCCTCTACGGCTCCGGCCGGGTGGCCGAGGCCCTGGACTCGTACCGCGAGCTGCGTCTGCACCTCGCCGAAGAACTGGGCATCGACCCGAGCCCCGAACTGACCTCGCTGCACGAGGCGATGCTGCGCCAGGAGGTGGACCTGGGAGTGAACGGGAATGCGGTGGCAGCGCCCGACCCGGCGATCCGGCCTCACCCTCTCACCAACCTCCCCGCCCAGCTCACCGACCTCATCGGCCGCGACCAAGCAGTCACCCGCGTACGCGACCTCGTCGGCGCCGGACGCCTGGTCACCCTCACGGGCCCCGGCGGCGTGGGCAAGACGCGCCTCGCCCTGGCAGCGGCGGCGGGCCTGACAGCGGACTTCCCCGACGGCGTACGACTGGCCGAACTCGCCGGAAGCCGGGGCGAGGTGGCGGCCACGGTGGCGGCGGCGCTCGGCATCCGCGACGACGCGCCGGGGGAGCCGGGGGAGCCGGAACCGGCGGAGGGCGGCGGCAATGGCGGCGGCGACGACGGCAACCCTTCGGACCAGGCGGCAGCCGACCGGCTCGGCCGGGCCCTCGCCGGGCGCCGCCTCCTCCTCGTCCTCGACAACTGCGAACACGTCCTCGGCCCCGCCGCCGACCTGACCGCCCACCTCCTCCGCACCGCCCCGCACCTGCACATCCTCGCCACCAGCCAGGAACCCCTCGCCCTGACCGGCGAGACGCTGGAGGCCGTCGCCCCGCTCGGCGAGGAGGACGCGCTACGACTCTTCGCCGCCCGCGCCGCAGCCGCCGCGCCCGGCTTCGCCCTGGACGACGCGAACCGCGAGGCCGTCGCCCTCATCTGCCGCCGCCTGGACGGCATACCGCTGGCCGTCGAGCTCGCTGCCACCCGCGTACGCGTCCTCGGCGTACACGCCCTCGCCGACCGCCTGCACGACCGCTTCCGCCTCCTGAACCAGGTCCGCCGCGACGCCCCGGCACGCCAACGCACCCTGCGCGCGATGATCGACTGGAGCTGGGAACTCCTGACGGCACCGGAGCAGCGGGCCCTGCGCCGCCTCGCGGTCTTCGGCGGCGGCTTCACGCTGGAGAGCGCGGAGGCGGTGCTCTCCGCTCCCGAGGACGACGCCCTCGGCACTCTCGGCACTCTCGGCATCTTCGACACGCTCGACCTGGTGACACGCCTCGTGGACCGTTCCCTCCTCGTACCGAACGCGACCGGCATGACCGGCATGACCGATACCCCCGAGCCGCCGCGCTACCGCATGCTCGAATCCGTCACCGCCTACAGCCTCGAACGCCTCGACGACGCGGCCGAGACCACCGCCACCCGCCGCCGTCACGCCCACCACTTCGCCGCCTTCGCCGAACGCGCGGCCACCGCTCTGCGCGGCCCCGAACAACAGACCTGGCTGCGTCGCCTGGACCGCGACACGGCGAACCTCCGCGCCGCCCTGGACTGGTCGCTCACCGACTCCGACGCCTCTACGGCCCTACGCCTGGTCAACGCCCTGACCTGGTACTGGTTCCTGCGCGGCCGCCTCCGCGAAGCCATGCGCTCCCTGGACCGCGCCCTGAACCTGCCCTCGACGGACCCCGCCCGAACCGCCGCCGCCACGGCCCACGCCGCCTTCGCCCTCCTTACCGGCGAGCCCGCCTGCGCCCACGGCAGTACGTGCGAGCGTGAGACCACCACCCCGGCCGACGCCCACTCCCGCTGGCTGCTCGCCTTCGCCCGCTGTGGGTTCGACCACACGCCCCGCGAGGCCGCTCGCGTCGACGCGCTGCTCGCGGAGTTCCGGGCGACCGGCGACCGCTGGGGCGAGGCCGCCACGCTCTCCACCCGGGCCACCCGCGCCCTCTACCGGGGCGACCTCCCCGCCCTGCGCCGCGACGCCACCCGCAGCGCCGCCCTCTTCGCCGAACTCGGCGACCGCTGGGGCCAGTTGCAGGCGTCCGAGCAGCTCGGCGTGCTCGCCGAGATAGCCGCCGACTACGACGAGGCCGCCCGGCTCCAGCGCGACGGCGCACGGAGCGCCGAGGAACTCCAACTCTGGACCGACCTCTCCTTCCGCCTCTCTCGTCTCGGCCGCATCGCCCTCCTGACCGGCGACGACCCGGCCGCCACCGCCTTCCACGAACGCGCCGCCCGCCTCGCCGCCGAGCAGTCCCACCGCCCCGCCCAGCAGTTCGCCGAAACGGGCCTCGCCATCGGCGCCCGCCACCGCGGCGACCTCGACGCCGCCGAGCATCTCCTGCTGCCGTGGCTGGACTTCAACCGCCGCTTCGGCGTCGACTCCGGTGCGGCCCTGATCCTGGCCCACCTCGGGTACGTCGCCGAACAGCGCGGTGACGCCGTACGCGCCGAGGAACTCCACCGGGAGGGGCTGGCCGTGGCCCGCTCGACGGGGGACGAGCGCGCCGTGGCCCTGGCCCTGGAAGGCCTCGCGGGCGCCCGTTCCCTGGCCGGCGACCACCTTCACGCAGCCGGTCTCCTCGGTACGGCCGCCCGTATCCGCGAGGCGGAGCACGCGCCCCTGCCGCCCGCGGAACGCACCGACGTCGCGCGCGCCACGGACCGCAGCCGCATGGCCCTGGGCGCGCCCGCCTTCGAAGCGGCCTACGCCCAGGGAGCCGAAGCCGACGCAAAAGCCGACGCCGACGCCGAAGCCGAAGCCGACGAGGAAGCCCGCCCCTAGCTCAGCACCGCCCTCAACTGCCCGAGCCCCCAGTCCAGATCCTCCTTGCTGATCACCAGCGGGGGAGCGATGCGGATCGTCGCCCCGTGCGTGTCCTTGACCAGGACCCCCTTCTCCATCAACTTCTCGGAGATCTCCCGGCCCGTGCCGTACGACGGCGCGATGTCGACGCCCGCCCACAGCCCGCGCCCCCGCACCTGCGTCACCTTGCCCGTACCGGTCAACAGGCCCAGTTCCGCGTGCAGATGCTCGCCCAGCTCCGTGGCCCGCTGCTGGAACTCGCCCGTCGACAGCATGTCGACCACCTCAAGGCCCACCGCGCAGGCGAGCGGGTTGCCGCCGAACGTCGACCCGTGCTCACCCGGCTTGAACACCCCGAGCACATCGGCGTCGGCGACCACCGCCGACACCGGCACGACGCCTCCGCCGAGCGCCTTGCCCAGCAGGTACACGTCCGGGACCACGCCCTCGTGCTCACACGCGAACGTGCGTCCCGTCCTGCCGAGCCCCGACTGGATCTCGTCCGCGATGAAGAGGACCCGGCGCTCCCGCGTCAGCTCCCTGACCCCCGGCAGATAGCCGGGCGGCGGCACCAGGACCCCGGCCTCGCCCTGGATCGGTTCGATGAGCACGGCCACGGTGTCGTCGGTGACCGCGGCCCGCAGCGCCTCCAGATCGCCGTACGGAACGATCTCGAAGCCCGGCGTGTACGGCCCGAAGTCCGCCCGCGCCTCGTCGTCCGTGGAGAAGCTGATGATGGTCGTGGTCCGGCCGTGGAAGTTGTCCGCCGCGACGACGATCTTCGCCCGCCCGTCCGGCACGCCCTTGACCTGGTAGCCCCACTTCCGCGCGGTCTTTACGGCTGTCTCGACGGCCTCCGCGCCGGTGTTCATCGGCAGCACCATCTCCTTGCCGCAGAGCGCGGCCAGGCGCGTACAGAACTCGGCGAACCGGTCGTGGTGAAAGGCCCGCGAGGTCAGCGTCACCCGGTCCAACTGGGCCTTGGCGGCATCGATCAGACGGCGGTTGCCGTGCCCGAAGTTGAGCGCGGAGTACCCGGCGAGCATGTCGAGATAGCGGCGCCCCTCGACATCCGTCATCCAGGCACCTTCGGCCGAGGTGACCACGATGGGCAGCGGATGGTAGTTGTGCGCGCTGTGTGCCTCGGCCGAGGCGATGAACTGCTCGCTCGTCGTTCCGGTGGAGGGAGATGACGTAGTCGACACGGGGTCTCCGTTCGTCCTGCGGCGTGGGGCGGGTGTGGCGCCCATTTTCTATCGTCGCTCGCATCGCGGACGAAGAAACCTGCCGAACCGGTGTGCGGGCTAGGCTGGCTCCGACAGCACGGTGACTGGCGCACGGGGAAGAGACCCCGATGAAGCCGTGCGAGGCACAACCTACGAGGTGCCGCCCGCCTGGGCACCCCGGGACCACGACCGGAACTGACCGCTCGCCCCGGAGGACGCCATGACTCTCCCTTCTTCTTCCTCATCCTCTTCGAACCACCCCGCCCTCGCCGCCGAGGACCCCGAGCTCGCCGCCCTCGTCGGCGCCGAGGAGCAGCTCCAGGCCGAGACCCTGCGGCTGATCCCCAGCGAGAACTACGTCTCCACCGCGGTCCTCGAAGCCTCCGGCACCGTTCTGCAGAACAAGTACAGCGAGGGCTATCCCGGCCGCCGCTACTACGAGGGCCAGCAGAACATCGACCCCGTCGAGCGCCTGGCCATCGCCCGCGCCAAGGCCGTCTTCGGCGTCGAGCACGCCAACGTCCAGCCCTACTCCGGTTCCCCGGCCAACCTCGCCGTCTACCTCGCCTTCGCCGAGCCCGGCGACACCGTGATGGGCATGGCCCTGCCGATGGGCGGCCACCTCACCCACGGCTGGGGCGTCTCCGCCACCGGCAAGTGGTTCCGCGGCGTGCAGTACGGAGTGCGCCGGACCGCCGACCCGGAGACGAACGGCCGCATCGACCTCGACGAGGTGCGCGACCTCGCCCTGAAGGAGCGCCCCAAGCTGATCTTCTGCGGCGGTACCGCTCTCCCTCGCACCATCGACTTCGCCGCCTTCGCCGAGATCGCCCGCGAGGCCGGTGCCGTCCTGGTGGCCGACATCGCGCACATCGCCGGGCTGATCGCGGGCGGCGCCCACCCCTCACCGGTGCCGCACGCCGACGTGATCTCCACGACCACGCACAAGACCCTGCGCGGCCCGCGCGGCGCGATGCTCATGTCCCGCGAGGAGCACGCCAAGGCCATCGACAAGGCGGTCTTCCCCGGCCTGCAGGGCGGCCCCCACAACCAGACCACCGCGGCCATCGCCGTCGCCCTCCACGAGGCGTCCAGGTCCTCCTTCCGGGACTACGCCCACGCGGTCGTCGCCAACGCCAAGGCCCTCGCCGAAGCCCTGCTCGCCCGCGGCTTCGACCTGGTCTCCGGCGGCACCGACAACCACCTGATCCTGATGGACCTCACCCCCAAGGACGTCCCGGGCAAGATCGCCGCGAAGGCCCTCGACCGGGCCGGGATCGTCGTCAACCACAACACCGTCCCCTTCGACCCGAGGAAGCCCTTCGACCCCTCTGGCATCCGCATCGGGACGCCCTCCCTGACCTCCCGCGGCCTCGGTACGGAGCACATGGCGGCCGTCGCCGAATGGATCGACCGCGGAGTCATCGCCGCGCGCGCCGGGGACGAGGACGCCCTGGCCAAGATCAGGTCGGAGGTCGCCGACCTCATGGCCGCCCATCCGGCCCCGGGCCTGCCGACCGCCTGACCCCGACCCGCCATGACCCGGCACGTTCGACGCCGATCGGTGCCCGCCCGTCACACACCTGTTTCCGAGCTATGAGAGTCACCTGAGAGAATGGGCGACATGGCCTCTGAACGACCTCGTGTGCTCTCCGGGATCCAGCCCACCGCCGGCTCGTTCCACCTCGGCAATTACCTCGGCGCGGTCCGCCAGTGGGTGGCGCTGCAGGAGTCCCACGACGCCTTCTACATGGTGGTGGACCTGCACGCGATCACGATCCCGCAGGACCCCGCCGAGCTGCGCGCCAACACCCGGCTCGCCGCCGCCCAGCTGCTCGCCGCGGGCCTCGACCCGGAGCGCTGCACGCTCTTCGTCCAGAGCCATGTCCCCGAGCACGCCCAACTCGCCTGGGTCATGAACTGCCTCACCGGCTTCGGCGAGGCGTCCCGCATGACGCAGTTCAAGGACAAGTCCGCCAAGCAGGGCGCCGACCGCGCGTCCGTCGGCCTCTTCACGTACCCGGTCCTTCAGGTCGCCGACATCCTGCTGTACCAGGCCAACGAGGTCCCGGTCGGCGAGGACCAGCGTCAGCACATCGAGCTCACCCGTGACCTCGCCGAGCGTTTCAACGGCCGCTTCGGGGAGACGTTCACCGTGCCGTCGGCGTACATCCTCAAGGAGACGGCGAAGATCTACGACCTTCAGGACCCGTCGATCAAGATGAGCAAGTCGGCGTCGACGCCGAAGGGCCTGATCAACCTTCTCGACGAGCCCAAGGCGACCGCCAAGAAGGTCAAGAGCGCCGTCACCGACACCGACACGGTGATCCGCTACGACGTGGCGGAGAAGCCGGGCGTCAGCAACCTCCTCAGCATCTACTCCACGCTCACCGGTACCGGTATCGCCGAACTGGAGCAGAAGTACACCGGCAAGGGCTACGGTGCGCTGAAGACCGACCTCGCCGAGGTCATGGTCGAGTTCGTGACTCCCTTCCGGGACCGCACCCAGCAGTACCTGGACGACCCGGAGACGCTCGACTCGATCCTGGCCAAGGGCGCGGAGAAGGCTCGTGCCGTTGCCGCCGAGACCCTCGCGCAGGCATACGACAAGGTGGGCTTCCTGCCCGCCAAGCACTGAGCCCGCGAACCGGACAGAACAGCACCGCCACAGCAGCACCGCCACAACAGCACCGCGCTGCCCGACGGCAGCGTCCCCCGCCCATTGACGCGACGACAGGAGTACGACGTGGGGACCGTAACGATCGGCGTCTCGATCGCGGTCCCGGAGCCACACGGCAGCCTGCTCCAGGAGCGGCGCGCGGGCTTCGGGGACCCCGCGGCGCACGGCATCCCCACCCATGTGACCCTGTTGCCGCCCACCGAGGTGGACGCGTCGGCGCTGCCCGCGGTTGAGTCGCATCTCGTCTCGGTCGCGGCGGCGGGGCGGCCCTTCCCGATGCGCCTCTCCGGGACGGGCACCTTCCGCCCGCTGTCTCCTGTGGTCTTCGTGCAGGTCGTGGAGGGCGGATCGGCCTGCTCCTGGCTGCAGGAGCGGGTGCGGGACGCGTCGGGGCCGATGGCGCGGGAACTGCAGTTCCCGTACCACCCGCACGTGACGGTGGCGCACGGCATCGCCGAAGAGGCCATGGACCGGGCGTACGAGGAGCTCTCGGAGTACGAGGCCGAGTGGCCCTGCACCGGCTTCGCCCTCTACGAGCAGGGCGCCGACGGCGTCTGGCGCAAGCTGCGGAACTTCGCCTTCGGCGGCTCCGTGGTGCCCCCGCAGGCCTCGGCCCCGTCGGCCCGGGGCACGCAGCCCGCCCGCTGACCGGCCTCAGCCCGCCCGCTGACCGGTCTCAGACGGGCAGGCGCCGGAACACCGGCCTCGGCACGTGCCGCAGCGCCGACATGACCAGGCGCAGCGCCCCCGGCACCCACACCGTCTCCGACCGCCGCCGCAGGCCGGTCTCGATGGCCTCCGCCACCGCTTCCGGAGTGGTCGCCATGGGGGCCTCCTCAAGGCCCGCCGTCATCTTCGAGCGCACGAAGCCGGGGCGCACGACCATCACGTGCACTCCGGTCCCGTGCAGCGCGTCGCCGAGGCCCTGCGCGAACGCGTCGAGGCCCGCCTTGCTGGAGCCGTAGATGAAGTTCGAGCGGCGCGCGCGCTCGCCCGCCACCGAGGAGAGCACCACCAGGGAGCCGTGCCCCTGGGACTGCAGCGCCCGCGCGCAGACGAGGCCCGCCGAGACCGCGCCCGTGTAGTTGGTCTGGGCGACGCGCACCGCGGCGAGCGGCTCGTCCTCGTCGCGTGCCTGGTCGCCGAGGATGCCGAAGGCGAGAAGCACCATGTCGATGTCGCCCTCGGTGAAGATCTTGCCGAGGGACTCCTCGTGACACTCGGAGTCGAGGGCGTCGAAGGCGACGGTGTGCACCTCCGCGCCCATGTCGCGCAGGCCGGCCGCGGCCTTCTCCAGATCCGGTGAGGGCCGCCCGGCCAGCCACACCGTGCGGGTGCGGCGGGCGACGAGGCGCCGCGCGGTGGCGAGGCCGATCTCCGAGGTGCCGCCGAGGACGAGCAGGGACTGAGGGGTGCCGAAGGCGTCTTTCATGAGTACCGGTCTCCTAGGGGGCTCAGAGGGCTCAGAGGGCTCAGAGGGCGAGGCGGCGGGAGAGGTCCGAGCGGAACACGCCGCGCGGGTCCAGATCGGCCCGCAGGGCGCGGAAGTCGGCGAGCCGTGGGTACATCGCGGTGAGCATCTCGGGTCGCAGGCGTGCGTCCTTGGCCAGGTAGACGCGCCCGTCGGCGGCGGCCACCTCCTCGTCGAGGTCGTCGAGGAAGGTGCCGAGTCCGGGGAGGTTCGCGGGGATGTCGAGGGCGAGCGTCCAGCCGGGCATCGGGAAGGAGAGCCAGCCGGGATCGCCCTCTCCGAAGCGCTTCAGTACGGCGAGGAAGGAGGGGCAGCCGCGCTCCGAGATGCGCTGCACGATGCGGCGCAGGGCCTCCTCCTTCCCGTACCCGACGACGAATTGGTACTGCACGAAACCGCCGCGTCCGTAGATGCGGTTCCAGTGCGGGACGCCGTCCAGGGGGTGGAAGAAGGTGGAGATCTTCTGGAGCTCACCGGTGCGGGAGCGGGGCGCTTTGCGGTACCAGAGCTCGTTGAAGAGGCCCACCGAGGCCTTGCCGAGCAGGCCCTCCGGTACGAAGGAGGGGGCCGCGGGGAACTGTCCGGGACGGAACGCCAGAGGGGCTCTACGCGCGCGTGCCCGCTCCGGCAGGGCGTCGAGGGGGGCGTGGTCGCCGCGGGTCAGGACCGAGCGGCCCATGGTGGCGCCGCGGGCGAGGAGGTCGATCCAGGCGACCGAGTAGCGGTAGCGGTGGTCGGTGGCGGTGAGGCGGGCCATCAAGTCGTCGAGGTCGGTGGCCCGTTCCGTGTCGACGGCCATCAGTGATGTCTCGACCGGCAGGAGTTGCACGGTGGCCGCCAGGATCACGCCGGTCAGGCCCATGCCGCCCGCTGTCGCGTCGAAGAGGGCGGTGCCGGGCTCGACGGTGCGGACCGTGCCGTCGGCGGTCAGGAGGTCCATCGAGAGGACGTGGCGGGCGAAGGAGCCGGACACGTGGTGGTTCTTGCCGTGGATGTCGGCGCCGATCGCCCCGCCGACCGTCACGTACCGCGTCCCGGGCGTCACCGGCACGAACCAGCCGAGCGGCAGCAGGACTTCCATCAGGTGGTGCAGCGATACGCCCGCGTCGCAGACGACCGTGGCCGCGGGTTCGCCGGTGGCCGACGTGCGCGTGGCGTCGATGACGCGGATCCGGTCGAGGCCCGTCATGTCGAAGACGTCGCCGCCCGCGTTCTGCGCGGCGTCTCCGTAGGCCCGGCCCAGACCGCGGGCGATGCCGCCGCGCTCCCCGCAGTCGCGCACCGCGGCCGCGGCCTCCTCCTGCGTACGGGGTCTCACCAGCCGGGCGGTGGTCGGTGCGGTGCGGCCCCAGCCGGACACGGAGACGGAGTGCGAGGTCGGGACCGGGACCGGGGCGGGGGCGAGGGCGTCGGCAGGGGAGTCGGCAGGCATGAAGGCGACGGTATCGCCCACAAGTGGGCGGTTCGCTATAAAACGTCCTTGCTCTCACCGAAATGGGTGATTAAGCGAGTGTCACCCTAGATTGACGTAATTATTACGAGATTGCCTAGAAGAGTCGAGATGCCCAGCCCTCGGATGTCTTCGAAAAAGAGGCGACATGCACGACATGGACCACAGGTTGCTGTCGGCCCTGCGCGACTGCGGCACCGACCCGCGCGTGGCGTCCGCCGCCCGCGCCCTCTCCCGGACCGGTGAGCACGGCCTTCTGTGGATCGCCGCGGGCCTGGCGGGCGCCGCCGTCGACCGCGAGCGCCGGAGCGCCTGGCTGCGAGGGACGGCGCTCACCGCCGCCGCGCACCTGGCCAGCATGGGCGTCAAGCGGATCGTCCGCCGCCCCCGCCCCGGCAGCCCCGAGGGCATCGAACCCCTCGTGCGCACCGTGGGCCGCCACTCCTTCCCCAGCTCGCACGCCACGTCGGCCGCGGCCGCCACCGTCGCGTACGGCGCGCTGCGCCCCGTGGGCGCCCACCTCGTCCCGCCGCTGGCCGCCGCGATGTGCGTCTCCCGGATGGTCGTCGGCGTCCACTACCCCTCGGACATCGCCGCGGGCGCGGCGCTCGGCGCGCTCACCGCGCGCGTGGGCGCCGCCTGGATGAACGGAGGCCACAGCTGATGACTGAACCCGTCGCCACACCCGTCGCCACACCCGTCGCCACCGTCCTGGAGCGACCCCGCCCGCCCGAGAGTTCACGGCCGGGACCCGTCAGCCTGCCGCTGGGCCTGCTGAAGACCGCACGCCCCCGCCAGTGGGTGAAGAACGTCCTGGTCGTCGCCGCCCCCGCGGCCGCGGGCGAGCTCTTCTCGCGGCACGCCCTCGTGCAAGTCGCCATCGTCTTCGCGCTGTTCACGGCCGCCGCGTCCGCCGTCTACCTGATCAACGACGCCCGTGACGCGGACGCCGACCGCGCGCACCCCACCAAGTGCCGCAGGCCGGTCGCCGCAGGACAGGTGCCCGTGCCCGTCGCGTACGCCGTCGGAGGGCTCCTCGCCGTCCTCGCGCCCGCGACCGCCGCCGTCCTGTGCACGCCGCTCACCGCCGCGCTCCTGGCCGCGTACGTCGGCATGCAACTCGCCTACTGCATCAGCCTCAAGCACGTCCTCGTCGTCGACCTCACCATCGTCACGACCGGCTTCCTGATGCGCGCCATGATCGGCGGCCTCGCCCTCGACATCCCGCTCTCCCGCTGGTTCCTGATCACCACGGGCTTCGGCGCGCTCTTCATGGTCTCCGCCAAGCGCTACTCGGAGGCCGTCCAGATGTCCGGGAGCACGGAGACGCTGGGCGCCACGCGCGCGTTGCTCACCGAGTACACCACCGGCTATCTGCGCTTCGTGTGGCAACTGGCCGCGGGCGTCGCCGTTCTCGCGTACTGCCTGTGGGCCATGGAGGAGGGCGGCACGGCCAGCGGCCTGCTGCCCTGGCGCCAGCTGTCCATGACGGCCTTCATCCTCGCGATCCTGCGCTACGCCGTCTTCGCCGACCGGGGCACCGCGGGTGAACCCGAGGACGTCGTCCTGCGGGACCGGGCACTCGCCGTGATCGGCCTGGTGTGGCTCGCGATGTACGGGCTCGCGGTCGTGGACTGGTGAGTCGGCCTTCCCCGCGCGAACTGCTCGGCTTCGCCGTCGCCGGAATCTGCGCGTACGCCGCCGACCTCGGCCTCTTCATCTGGCTGCGCGGCCCCGTGGGCCTCGACCCGCTGACCGCCAAAGCGCTCTCCTTCGTGGCGGGCTGCTCGGTCGCGTACGCGGGCAACGCGCTCGGCACCTACCGGAGCAGGAGCGCCGGGGTCTCGCGCCTTCGCCAGTACGCGGTGTTCTTCGCCGTCAACATCGCGGGCGCCCTCGTCCAACTGCTGTGCATCGCCGTGTCGCACTACGGGCTCGGCTACACCTCGCAGCGCGCGGACACCGTATCGGGCGCCGGAATCGGTATGGCACTCGCCACTGTCCTGCGGTTCTGGGGTACTCGGACCTTGGTCTTCCGCACAGCGGGCAGGACAGCAGACAGGACAGCAGACAGGACATCGGGCAGGACAGCAGGTACGGAGGCGTCATGGACTGGCTGAAGAAACTGCCCGGCATCGGGCCGCTCGTCGAGAAAGGCATGCGCACGCACGCGTGGCAGGCCTATGAACGGCTCGACCAGGTGCACTGGTCGCGCCTCGCGGCCGCCATGACGTTCATCAGCTTCCTGGCGCTCTTCCCGCTGCTCACCGTCGCGGCCGCGATCGCCGCCGCGACGCTCTCGAAGAAGCAGCAGAGCACGCTTGAAGGCAAGATCTCCGAGCAGGTGCCCGGCATCTCCGACCAGCTGAACCTGGACGCGCTGGTCGCCAACGCGGGCACCGTCGGCCTCGTCGCGGGCGCCCTGCTGCTCTTCACCGGCATCGGCTGGGTCGGCTCGATAAGGGAATGCCTGCGGGCCGTCTGGGAACTGGAGGACGAGGAGGAGAACCCCGTCCTGCGCAAGGTCAAGGACGCCGGGGTGCTCATCGGGCTCGGCGGTGTGGGTCTCGCGTCGTTCGCCGCGTCCGCGCTCGCCTCGACCGCCGTCGGCTGGGCCGCCGATCTCATCGGCATCGACGAGAAGGGCTGGGGCACCGTCCTGCTCCAGATCATCGCCTTCGCCATCGCGGTCGCCGCGGACTTCGTACTGCTGCTCTACGTACTGACGCTGTTGCCCGGGGTCCAGCCGCGCCGACGCGACCTCATCACCGCCGGGCTGATCGGCGCGGCCGGGTTCGAGCTGCTCAAGCTGCTGCTCGGCGGCTATATGAAGGGCGTCGCGTCGAAGAGCATGTACGGCGCCTTCGGAGTGCCCGTCGCGCTGCTCCTGTGGATCAGTTTCACGGCAAAGCTGATGCTGTTCTGCGCGGCCTGGACCGCGACGCGCAAGGCGTCGGACGCGGAGGTCCTGGATGCGGAGGTCCCGGATGCGGAGGGCGCGGACCCAGAGGCCCCGGACCCAGAGGCCCCGGACGGCGAAGAGGCAGCCTCCGGAGAGACTGCCTCTGCCCACACATCGTCTGCCTGACGTCGTCCGCGTCAGCTCTGGCGGTCCCGTCGGCCCGCCTGGCCCGGCAGCGGCAGCTTGCGCCGGATCACGAAGGCACCCGCGGCGAGCAGCGCGAGCACGCCGCCCGTGATCCCGAGCGCGATGCCCATGCCGTTGCCCCCGCCGTCGGAGGAGTGCGCCGCGTTCTCCGCGTCCGTGCCCCCGCCGCCGCTGCCCGGCGCGCCCTTGCCCGCGCCGCCCGTGGCAGCGCCCTTCGGGGCGACCAGCTCACCCACCGGGTCGACCTTGCCCGCGGCCGCGAAGCCCCAGTCGAAGAGGCGCGCCGTCTCCTTGTAGACCGCGTGGCTCTCGGCGGAGGAGGGGTTCATGACGGTGACGAGGAGGACCTTGCCGTCGCGCTCGGCAACACCGGTGAACGTGTTTCCCGCGTTCGAGGTGTAGCCGTTCTTGACGCCCGCGATGCCCTTGTAGGGCGTGACGCCCTCGGCGCCGGTGAGCAGCTTGTTGGTGTTCTGGATCTCGAAGGACTCGCGCTTCGTCTCGCCCTTGTCCTTGCCCTTCTTGATCTCCTTGGTCTCACCGGGGAACTTGGCCGTCGCCGTCGAGCAGTACTCGCGGAAGTCCTTCTTCTGCAGCCCGGAGCGGGCGAACAGCGAGAGGTCGTACGCGGAGGAGACCTGCCCCTTGGCGTCGTAGCCGTCCGGGGAGACCACGCTCGTGTCGAGGGCCTGCAAATCCTCGGCGTGCTTCTGCATGTCCTTGACGGTCTGCGGGACGCCGCCGTTCATCGCGGACAGGACGTGCACCGCGTCGTTGCCCGACTTCAGGAAGACGCCGAGCCACAGGTCGTGGACGCTGTACGACTCGTTCTCCTTGATGCCGACCAGGCTGCTGCCCGCGCCGATGCCCGCCAGGTCGGAGAGCGCGACCTTGCGCTGCTGCGTCTTGGGGAACTTCGGCAGGACCGTGTCCGCGAAGAGCATCTTCAGGGTGCTCGCCGGGGGCAGCCGCCAGTGCGCGTTGTGCGAGGCCAGGACCTCACCGGACTCGGCGTCCGAGACGATCCAGGAACGCCCCGTCAGCTCCTTCGGCAGCACCGGGGCACCCGGCTTGAGCTTCACCTGGGTGCCCGCCACGCCGAGCTGGGCGCCACCGACGGTGGACATCTGGGAGGGCGGTTTCGGCTGGTCGTTGTCGTCTCCCGGCTTCCCGTCCGCCAGTGCGGGCGCTGCGGTCGACATGGTCAGCAATGCGGCGGAAGCGACCAACATGGCGGTCTTTTTTACGGCAGGCACGGACGAGAACGTACAGGGCCGGGCTGTGCGGGTCGTCGCCGAGGTGGGCTGTGTCCCGTCGTCCCCACCCCGGCGGCGGCCCGGGACGGGAGCTCGCGATACTGAACGTATGAAGCTCAGCCGCCCTGTCTCCTGGTTCCTGCTCGCCTTCGGGGTGTGGAGCTGGTTCATCTGGATCACTTTCGTCAAGAACCTGTGGAAGGACGGCAGTGGGCTGGCCTTCGACGACGCGGACAACCCGACCGGGTACTTCTGGGTGCACCTGACGCTTGCCGTTGTCTCCTTTGTCTTGGGGACGGTGGTAGGGACCATCGGGTTCCGTGGAGTCCGCGCTCTGCGCAGAACGCCGACGCCGTGATCGTCCTCGTGGTCCTGGCGGGCCTCGCCGTCCTCGCGGCCTTCGCGGGCCTCCACTGGTACGCCTGGCGCCGGCTGGTCCGGGACACCACGGCAGGGCCCGGTCCCGCCCGGCGCGCCGGGACGGCGGTCTTCGTCGCGGGGCCCCTGCTGATGTTCGCGGCCCTCGCCGCCGAGCGCACCGGGGCTCCCTTCCTGCTCCAGCGGGTGCTGGCCTGGCCGGGGTTCATGTGGATGGCGGTCTCGCTCTACCTGCTGCTCGCGCTGCTCGCGGGGGAGTTGGTACGGCCGTTGGTGCGGAAGTCGGTGCGGCGGTGGGCCGACCGCGGGACCGCGCCCGCGGAGGCGGAAGGCATCGCCGAGCCCTCCTTCACCGGGGCCGGAGAGACCACAGAGTCTGCCCCCGCGACCGCCGCCCCGTCCCCCACGACTGCCCTTTCCCCCGCCCCCGCTCTTGCGCCCACGACTGCCCTTTCTCCTGTTCCCTCCCGCCGCCTCTTCGTCTCCCGCGTCGTCGGCGGGACCGCCGCGGCCGTCGCCGCAGGAACGGTCGGGTACGGCACGTACGGCGTGCTGCGCGGCCCCAAGGTGAAGCGGGTCACCGTGCCGCTGGCCAAACTGCCGCGCGCGGCACACGGGTTCCGGATCACGGTGGTCAGCGACATCCACCTCGGTCCGATCCTCGGGCGCGGTTTCACGCGGCGCGTGGTCGATACCGTCAACTCCACGCAGCCCGACCTGATCGCCGTGGTGGGCGACCTGGTGGACGGCACCGTCGAGCACCTCGGTCCGGCCGCCGCGCCGCTCGCCGGACTGCGGGCGCGGCACGGCGCGTACTTCGTCACCGGCAACCACGAGTACTTCTCCGGGGCCGAGCAGTGGGTCGACCACGTACGCGAACTCGGGCTGCACCCGCTGCGGAACGCGCGCACCGAACTCCCCGCGTTCGACCTGGCGGGCGTCGACGACGTGGCGGGCGAGAGCGAGGGAAAGGGACCCGACTTCGCCAAGGCGCTGGGCGACCGGGACCGCGCGCGGGCCTCCGTGCTCCTCGCGCACCAGCCGGTCGTCATCCACGACGCCGTCGAGCACGGCGTGGACCTGCAGCTGTCCGGCCACACGCACGGCGGCCAGCTCTGGCCCGGCAACCTCGTCGCGGACCTCGCCAACCCGACCCTCGCGGGCCTGGAGCGGTACGGCGACACGCAGCTCTACGTGACGCGGGGCGCGGGCGCGTGGGGGCCGCCGGTACGGGTCGGGGCGCCGTCGGACATCACGGTCGTGGAGCTGGCGTCGCGGCAGGCCTGAGCCCGCACCGCCACGCCCTGGACCGGCTCTGGGCCCACCGCACCGCCAAATGCCGTCGAGCGCGTGCGGTCACGGAGGCGAGCCGGGTGAATGAAGGCGCAGGGGGGAACAGGACCGACCCAAGGAGACCCATGCGCGTCCGTACCACCCTCACCGTCCTCGGCCTGACCGCCGCCGGAATCCTGGGGGCCATCGCGCCCGCGACGGCGGACGACGGCATCGATCCCGTACCGCCCGTGTCGAGTGACGTCTTCGGGACCACGAAGGCGGAAGGGGGCCTTGCGCCGCAGCTCTCGCTCCTCATGGACTCGCTGAACAAGCTCTGCCTCGGCCTGACCGCCATGTCGAACGTCCAAGGTGTCGCGAACGTCACCAGCATCGTGAAGATCGGCCCCCAGGACGTCCCGTCCGCGCCGCAGCCCCAGCCGTGCGCGCTGCTCGCCCCCCAGGCCAAGGGGAACGTCAACGGCGTCAACGGCGTCAACGGCGTCAACAACGACTGACGTCGGGCAGCCGGAGCCGCCCGTCGTGGACCTCGGCCGTCCGGTCCACGGCGGTGAGATGGGCGCGGTCGTGCGTGACCAGGACGGTGGCGGTGGACCGCTGGTGGGTGAGGCGGGTGAGCAGGTCGATGACGGCGGCGCCGCGTTCGTGGTCCAGGGCGCTGGTGGGCTCGTCGACCAGGAGGACGGTGGGGTCGTTCATCAGGGCGCGCGCGATGTTGACGCGCTGGCGCTGGCCGCCGGAGAGCTGGTGGGGGCGGCGGCGGGCCACGTCGGCCAGGCCGACCGCGTCGAGGAGTTCGAGGGCGCGGGTGCGGGCCCGCGCGGGGCTGCGGCCGTCGATGTGGGCCATGACCTGGAGCTGTTCGGCGGCGGTGAGGGAGGGCAGCAGGTTGGGCTGCTGGAAGACGATGCCGATCCTGTGACGGCGCAGTTCGGTGCGGTCGCCGCGGCTCATGCCGGTGGTGTCGGTGCCGTCGACGGTGACCGTGCCGGAATCCGGGGCGATGAGGGTGGCGGCGACCGCCAGGAGGCTGGACTTGCCCGAGCCGGAGGGGCCGACCACGGCGGTGACGCTGCCCCGGGGCACGTCCAGGGTGACCCGGTCCAGTGCGGTCAGGCGGGCGTCGTCGCCGTCGGGGTAAGTGAGGGTGACGTCGGTCAGGTTGAGGCTCATCGGGCGCTCCCCAGGGCAGTCAGCGGCTCGACGGAAGTGATCCGGCGGATGGACAGGGCGGCCCCGAGCGCACCGAGGACGACCAGCACGGCGGCCGGGGTCAGGACGGTGGCGGGGGTGAGGAGGAAGGGGACGTCGGAGCCGGTGACCAGGGCGCCGACGGCGGCGGCGATGCCGGTGCCGGTCAGCGTGCCGCCGACGAGGAGGACGACCGCCTGGCCGAGGGCGTCCTTGAGGAGGCCCGCGGTGGAGGCGCCGAGGGCCTTGAGGACGGCGACGTCCGCGCTGCGCTGAATGGTCCACACGGTGAAGAAGGCGCCGATGACCAGGGCGGAGATGGCGAACAGGAAGCCGCGCATCAGTTGCAGGGAGCCGTTCTCGGAGGCATAGGAGCCGATCGCGGACAGGGAGTCGTCCTTGGCGACGGTCCTGGTGCCCGCGGCCCGGTCGGTGGCCGCCACGTCGGCGTCCGCTGTGGTGGTCAGGGCGATCACCGTCGCGGTCGGTCCGTCACTGGCGGTCGCCGGAGGCGCGGCCTTCTGCCAGGTGGCCAGCGAGGTCCAGATCACCGGGGTGTGGCTGTACGAGGCGTCGCCCCGGACGGCGGCCACCGTCAGCTGCCGTCCCGCCAGGGCGAAGCGGTCGCCGGGGGCGAGGCCGAGCGCTTCGGCGGCCGGGGCGGAAAGCACCGCCGACCGGTCGTCGATCTTCCCGCTCTCCGGGGCGAGGCGGGAGCCGGGCGCCACCCCGAAGGCGGAGACTCCGGCGCTCCTGCCGTCCGCGGTGGCCTTGGTGGTCGTGATCCCCAGGGGCTCGGCGCGGGTGACGCCGGGAGCCGCGGCCCATCGCTGCCACTGCTGCCGGGTGACGGTGGAGTCGGCGTACGACAGGTCCTGTCCGTCGCCGGGCGCACGGAAGGCGATCCTGTCCGCGGGCAGGCCGGTGACGGCGGAGACGTTCTGCCGGCCGAGGCCCGCGGTCAGGCCGGACAGGAGGCCGACCAGCAGGGTGATCAGCACGATGACGGCGCCCATCAGGGCGAAGCGGCCCTTGGCGAACTTCAGATCTCTCCAGGCGATGAACACGGCTGAGTCAGGCCTTTCCGGTAGGGAAGCGGTACTCCCCTTTCCCGTAGGGGGATTTCCCGTAGGGGAAGCAGTACGTCCCCACCGTCGCCGCCGTCCCCCTCTCCCGGCATCTGGCCTGGGACGGCACTTCGCGGGTCGAAAGGCGGCGCGCGGGTTGTAACTTTCGATGGAGGCCGACGGGGTTCTCGGTCCCTAGGCTGGGAGGACTGTGAACTCCCCCGCTCCCGCCCTGACCCCGACCACCCGGCCCCTGGCCTGGTGCCTGCACCTGCTGACCGGCGGCCTGCTCGCCCTTGCCGCGGTCCGTGCCGTGCTCGACGGAAGGCCGCACGCCCCGCTGACCGCCGCCGCGGCGGCGGTGTGCGCCGCGGTGTACGCGGCGGGGCCGCTCCTGCCGCGCGTCCGCAGCTCCCGACCCGCCGCCGCTTGGTGGCTGGCCGCTCTCGGCGTCTGCTGGCTGGGACTGCTGGTCCTGACCGGTGACGGGGTCTGGGTCGCCTTCCCGCTGTACTTCCTCCAGCTCCACCTCCTGACGCGCCGCGCGGGCCTCGCCGCCGTGGCCGCGACCGCCCTCGCCGCGATCACCGCGTACGCCGCCCACGCGGGCTCCTTCAGCGTCGCCATGGCCATCGGCCCTGCCCTTGGCGCCGCGGTGGCCGTCGCGGTGGTGTGGGGCTACCAGGCCCTGTACCGGGAGAGCGAACAGCGCCGCAGACTCATCGACGAACTCACCGCCACCCGCGCCGACCTGGCCCGCGCCGAGCACACCGCCGGGGTGCTCGCCGAGCGCGAGCGGCTGGCCCACGAGATCCACGACACCCTCGCGCAGGGGCTCTCCAGCATCCAGTTGCTGCTGCGCGCCGCCGAACGGGCCCTGCCCAACGCGCCGGAGACCGCGGCCCACCACGTCGGCCAGGCCCGTCAGGCGGCCGTGGACAACCTGGCCGAGGCCCGCCGGTTCGTCGCGGCCCTCACCCCGCCCGACCTGGAGGGCGCCACCCTGGCCGGAGCCCTTGAGCGGCTCTGCGCCACCACGTCGGCCCGGCACAGGATCACCGCCCGCTTCCACGCCACCGGCGACCCGGCACCGCTGCCCACCGCGTACGAGGTCGCCCTGCTGCGCATCGCCCAGTCCGCGGTCGCCAACACCGTCCGGCACGCCGACGCCGGGACCGTCGAGATCAGCCTCAGCCACCTCGGCGGCCACGTCACCCTCGACGTCGTCGACGACGGCACCGGCTTCGACCCCGACCGGCTGCCCGCGCCCGACCCCGGGAGCGGCGGCTTCGGCCTGGCCGCGATGCGCGCCCGCACCCACGCGCTCGGCGGCACCCTCACCGTCGAATCCGCGCCCGGCAAGGGCACCACCCTGACCGCCCGACTCCCCCTGCCCCCGCTCCTGCCCCCGCCCCCGCCCGCCGACAGCGAATCCGAGGCCCACCGGTGAGCGAAAGCCCTGTCCGACTGCTCCTGGCCGACGACCATCCGGTGGTGCGGGCCGGGCTGCGGGCGGTGCTGGAGACCGAGCCCGGCCTCACGGTGGTGGCCGAGGCCGCCACCGCCGAGGAGGCGATCACCCGGGCCGCCCTGGGGGACATCGACGTCGTCCTGATGGACCTGCGGTTCGGCAAGGGGATGGGCGGCGCCGAGGCCACCGCGCGGATCACGGCCCGGCCGGGCGCGCCGCGCGTACTGATCGTCACCACGTACGACTCCGACGCCGACACCCTGCCCGCCATCGAGGCGGGCGCCACCGGCTACCTCCTCAAGGACGCCCCGCCCGAGGACCTGGCCGCCGCCGTACGTACCGCCGCGGCAGGCCGCACCACTCTGGCGCCCACCGTCGCGGACCGCCTCATGCACCGGCTCCGCACCCCTGCCACCGCCCTGACCCGGCGCGAGACCGAAGTCCTCGCCCTGGTCGCCGAGGGCCTTTCGAACCAGACCGTCGGCCACCGGCTCCACCTCACCGAGGGCACCGTCAAGTCCCATCTGGCCCGCATCTACGCCAAGCTCGACGTCGACTCCCGCACCGCCGCCGTGGCCGCCGCCACCGGACTCGGCCTCATCCGCCGCTGAGCCGGAGGGAACCAGCCAGATATCGCCAGATAAGGGCGGGCTCCGAGGTGCCGCAGTGACACCGTGTAATTCCTCTGTGCAGCATGGAGTGTCACGCGTCACGAACCGGAGGGGGAGCAGGGTTGTCGAGACGCGATGCCTTCAGGCTGCCGCCGCACCCCGCGTCGGTGTCGCTTGCCAGGACGCGAGTGCGGGAACATCTGGCCGCCTGGGGGCACACGGCGGACCGGGGCGCGTTCGACGACACCGTGCTGCTCGTGTCGGAGCTTGCGACCAACGCGGTCCTGCACGGAGTCGTCGTCGAGCGGGAGTTCGAGGTCGCGGTGACGGTGCTCGCCGACGGCTCCTGCTTCATCGAGGTCTCCGACGACAGCCCGGCGGAGCCCGTACCGCGCACGTCCGGCACCTGGGACGACGAGAGCGGCCGCGGCCTGCGGCTCCTCGACACCGTCGCGGAGGCGTGGGGTGTATGGCGCCGCGGCCGGTACGGCAAGACGGTGTGGGCGCTGGTACGGGGATGAACGCGCGGAGCCGCCGTACCGACCGGGCCCGGGGCCCTTCTCTCAGGACTTCCGCGCCAGCTCCGGCCGCTTGAGGTAGTCCGTGAAACCGACGACGTTCCCCCAGGCGTCGGCGATCTCCACGGTCCACCCGGTGGCCACGGAGAACGGCTCGGCGAGGAGCGGGACCCCCGCGGCAGCCAGGGCCCGCCCCTTCGCGCGGGCGTCGCGGACCTCCAGCCAGATGCGCGGCGATGGCCACGGCGGCGTACGCGGCACGATGCCGTCCTCCACGCGAAGGAGCAGGCCCGGCGTCTCCTCGCCCACCTTCAGGATGGCGAGGCCGATCTCGTCGAGCCGGAACGCGACCGGGAAGCCCGCCCGTTCGTAGAACCCGACGGCCTCGCCGAGGTCGCCGACGGGGAACAGCACGTTGTCGAAGCCGAGCAGCGCCTCGGACGGGTCGTCGAGCAGTGCGGTGGACTGGTCAGCGGACAGGCCGACCGACTGGTTGTCTGACATTCCGTCAGGGTAGGCCGGTGGCCGCGGCGCGGGCGCAGGCGCGCCGGGCCGCATACCTCCCCTGACGCCGACGGGCCCCGCTCCTCGAAAGGAGCGGGGCCCGTGGACTCGTACGTACGGCGTGATCAGAAGCGACGCGGGATCAGAAGCGACGCGTGATCAGCGCGCGCTTGACCTCCTGGATCGCCTTCGTGACCTCGATGCCACGCGGGCACGCGTCCGTGCAGTTGAACGTCGTGCGGCAACGCCACACGCCGTCCTTGTCGTTGAGGATCTCCAGGCGCTGCTCGCCCGCCTCGTCACGGCTGTCGAAGATGAAGCGGTGCGCGTTCACGATCGCGGCCGGGCCGAAGTACTGGCCGTCGTTCCAGAACACCGGGCACGACGACGTGCACGCGGCGCACAGGATGCACTTGGTCGTGTCGTCGAAGCGCTCGCGGTCCTCGGCGCTCTGCAGACGCTCGCGCGTCGGCTCATTGCCCTTGGTGACCAGGAACGGCATGACGTCGCGGTACGCCTGGAAGAACGGGTCCATGTCGACGACCAGGTCCTTCAGGACCGTCAGACCCTTGATCGGCTCGACCGAGATCGGCTTGGCCGGGTTGATGTCCTTGATCAGGGTCTTGCAGGCGAGACGGTTCTTGCCGTTGATCCGCATGGCGTCCGAGCCGCAGATGCCGTGCGCGCAGGAGCGACGGAACGTCAGCGTGCCGTCGAGCTCCCACTTGACCTTGTGGAGGGCGTCGAGGACACGCTCCTTCGGGTCGATCTCCAGCTCGAAGTCTTCCCACGTGGCGTCCGCGGAGACCTCGGGGTTGAAGCGGCGGATCCGCAGGGTGATCGTGATGTAAGGGGAGTCGGCGAAGCCCGCCTCGGGCTTGGCGTCTTCCTTGTCGAGGGTCGGGGTAGCCATCAGTACTTACGCTCCATCGGCTGGTAGCGGGTCTGGACGACCGGCTTGTAGTCGAGACGGATCGTCTCCGTGCCGTCGTCGCCGACCTCGCGGTACGCCATGGTGTGGCGCATGAAGTTGACGTCGTCGCGGGTGGGGAAGTCCTCGCGGTAGTGACCGCCGCGGGACTCCTTGCGGGCGAGCGCGGACTGCGCCATGACCTCGGCCAGGTCGAGCAGGTTGCCCAGCTCGATGGCCTCCAGGAGGTCGGTGTTGAAGCGCCTGCCCTTGTCCTGGATCGAGACGTTCTTGTAGCGGACGCGGAGTTCGGCGATCTTCTCCACGGCCGTCTTGATCGTCTGCTCCGTGCGGAACACCATGACGTTGGCGTCCATGGTCTCCTGCAGCTCGTTGCGGAGCACGGCGACCCGCTCGTTGCCCTTGGCGTCGCGCAGCTGCTCCACGAGGGAGACGACCAGCTCCTCCGGGTTCTCCGGAAGCTCGACGAAGTCGTTCTTCTCGGCGTACTCGGCGGCGGCGATGCCCGCGCGGCGCCCGAAGACGTTGATGTCCAGGAGCGAGTTGGTGCCGAGGCGGTTGGCGCCGTGCACGGAGACGCAGGCGACCTCGCCGGCTGCGTACAGGCCCGGGACGACGGTCGAGTTGTCCGCGAGGACCTCGCCCTCGACGTTCGTCGGGATGCCGCCCATGGCGTAGTGCGCGGTCGGCTGGATCGGGATCGGGTCCGTGTAGGGCTCGATGCCGAGGTACGTACGCGCGAACTCGGTGATGTCGGGCAGCTTGGCGTCCAGCTGCTCCGGCGGGAGGTGCGTGAGGTCGAGGTAGACGTGGTCGCCCTCGGGACCGCAGCCGCGGCCCTCACGGATCTCCGTGTAGATGGAGCGCGAGACGACGTCACGGGACGCGAGGTCCTTCATGACCGGCGCGTACTTCTCCATGAAGCGCTCGCCGTCCTTGTTGCGGAGGATGCCGCCCTCACCGCGGGCGCCCTCCGTGAGAAGGATGCCCATGCGCCAGATGCCGGTCGGGTGGAACTGGAAGAACTCCATGTCCTCCAGCGGCAGGCCGCGCCGGTAGCAGGCCGCCTGGCCGTCACCGGTGAGCGTGTGTGCGTTCGAGGTCACCTTGAAGAACTTGCCGGTGCCGCCGGACGCGTAGATCACGGACTTCGCCTGGAAGATGTGGATCTCGCCGGTCGCCAGCTCGTACGCGACGACGCCCGCGCTCCGCTTGACCCCGTCCACCTCGACGATGAGCTGGTCGAGGACGTAGAACTCGTTGAAGAACTCCACACCCTCCTTGACGCAGTTCTGGTAGAGGGTCTGGAGGATCATGTGGCCGGTGCGGTCCGCGGCGTAGCAGGACCGGCGCACGGCGGCCTCGCCGTGGTTACGGGTGTGGCCGCCGAAGCGACGCTGGTCGATGGTGCCGTCCGGGGTGCGGTTGAACGGCAGGCCCATCTTCTCCAGGTCGAGGACCGCGTCGATGGCCTCCTTCGCGAGGATCTCGGCGGCATCCTGGTCGACCAGGTAGTCACCGCCCTTGATCGTGTCGAAGGTGTGCCACTCCCAGTTGTCCTCCTCCACGTTGGCGAGCGCGGCGGCCATGCCGCCCTGCGCGGCGCCCGTGTGGGAACGCGTGGGGTAGAGCTTGGTGAGCACGGCGGTGCGGCTGCGCTTCGTCGCCTCGATGGCGGCGCGCATGCCGGCGCCGCCCGCACCGACGATGACGGTGTCGTACTTGTGAATCTTCACGGAAGTCGCCTCGGCTTTAGCGGATGTTCGGGTCGAAGGTGAAGATCACCAGCGTGCCCAGAAGGATGGTGAACACCGTGGCGGTGTACAGCAGGCCCTTGAGCCACAGACGCGTGTTGGGGCGCTCCGCGTAGTCGTTGATGACCGTGCGCAGGCCGTTGGCGCCGTGCAGCATCGCGAGCCACAGCATCAGCAGGTCCCAGACCTGCCAGAACGGCGAGGCCCAGCGACCGGCGACGAACGCGAAGCCGATCTTCGAGACACCGCCGTCGAGCACCAGCTGGATCAGCAGGTGGCCGAGGACGAGGACGACGAGGACGACACCGGACAGGCGCATGAAGAGCCATGCGGCCATCTCGAAGTTGCCGCGGGTCGAGCGCGGGGTCTTGGAGGTGCGCTTGCGCGGCGCCTCGATGACCGGGGCCGGGTTGTCGGAGTCGTAGAGGGACGCGCCCTCGACGGGACCGACTCCCGGCGTACCGGACTTCTCAAGCGTGGTGTCAGCAGTCATGTCTGGCGTCAGCTCCCGAAGACTTCGCGGACGGCGTGGCCGAGAACGGGGTAGAGCGCCCCGACCATCAGGACGACCCAGATGCCGACGACGGTCCAGAGCATCTGCTTCTGGTAGCGGGGACCCTTCGACCAGAAGTCGACGGCGATGACGCGCAGGCCGTTCAGCGCGTGGAAGAGGATGGCGGCGACCAGGCCGTACTCGAGGAGTCCGACGAGGGGTGTCTTGTAGGTGCTGACGACATCGTCGTACGCCTCCGGGGAGACGCGGACGAGAGCGGTGTCCAGCACATGCACGAACAGGAAGAAGAAGATGAGGACGCCGGTGACTCGGTGAGCCACCCAGGACCACATTCCTTCCCGGCCGCGGTACAGCGTTCCAGCCGGCACGGCAGAACCCTCCGGGAGCGGGGATTGGGGCCAGCCGGCTTGGGTGGTCGGACGGGCCCGGCCGGGTACGGTCCACCGGCCGCTCGTCATCGTATCGACGAGTTGTCGGTGTCCCTGCCCCGGGTCCGCAGGTGTGATCAAACAGGCAATCAAACAGGCACGTACGGGCTATCGGGGCGCGATTGCGGTCGACTCTCCCCTGCGGCGTGTCCCGCCGCGTCTCCGGCGTCTTCCGCGGCCTGACACAGGGTGAGCCTGGCGAGGCGGCCCCGGGCGAGTCGGCGCAGTTCCTCGGCCGAGAGGGCGCGCTCGTCCTCGGGATCGTTGCCGAGGCGTGACCGGATGCCGGAGAGCAGCTGGTCGAGGGCCTCGTCCGGCGCGACGTCGTCGAGGCAGATCACGAAGGTGTGGCCGAAGCGGCTCTCGTACGCGGCGTGGGCGGCGCGCAGGGCCGTCTGGGCGGCGGTGCGGGTGGCGTGCGAGGCGCTCTGCCGCGGCACGAAGGGATCAAGGGGTTCGCAGGCCAGCGCCTCGATCAGATCGCCGGGCGACAGGTCGTACGCCGCCTCGTCGGACGCCGCGAGCAGCGCGTCGAGGTCGGGATAGGGCCGGTGGGCGGCGACGCGGCGGGCCCAGCGTCGGCTGCCGCAGCAGGTGAGCAGGGCGGCTTCGGCCGCGTCCGGCGTGGCGGCGTTCAGCCGGTGCGGCACGGGCGTGGCGCGACCGGCGGGACGAGGGGAACGGTGCGGGGACAGCGTGCGCTCCTGGCAGGGGGCGGTAAGGGCGGGGCACAGCGGTGTGGGGGTGGCGCAACGCTATCGAGAGCGGGCCGGAAGCCGGGCGACGGCTGAGCGAATTTCACTCGAATGGGAGAGTTTGGCCGCGTTCTGTGGACGAGCCGCCCGCGAGAACGCGTCGTAGCGTGGCGGCATGGCTCTGATTCTGGCTCCGGATTCGATGTCAGACGCGGCTCGCCCCGCGATACGGGACGAGCGGTGAAGCGCGGCCCCGTGGCCGCCGCGGGCGGCGTCGCCGTCGTGGGGGCCGCGGTCCTTGCCGTGGGGCTCTGGCCCGGCGGCGACGGCGACGGCTCCGCGAAGGCGACGCCCCCGTCCGCGCGATCCGCACCGCCCACGGCGAGCCCCACCAAGAGCTACGCGCTCTCCAAGGCCCCCGCCACCATCCCCGCCGTGCGCGAGCACACCGCCGCCCGCGGCCCGGGATGGCGCCCCGCCGAGGGAAAGGGGCGTGTCGTCGTCCGCGACGACGGCCTGGCGGACGAGGCGCGGCTGCTCGCCGGTGAGCTGAAGCTGAAGTACGGGGGAGACGCGCGTCCCCGCAAGGGCGACGTGGAGCTGGCGCTCACGGACGAGAAGGACGAGAAGGACGAGAAGGACGAGAAGGACGAGAAGGACGAGAAGGACGGCGGCGCGGAGTCGTACAGCCTGAGGGTGAAGGGCGAGCAGGTCCGCATAGCCGCACCCGCCCAGGCGGGCGTCTTCTACGGGACCCGCACCCTCAAGCAGGAGGTGAGCGGCGGCAGGACCGCTCCCGAGGGCGAGGTGCGGGACCGCCCGGCGAAGCCGCAGCGCGGATTCATGATCGACATAGCCCGCAAGCACTTCGACGCGCAATGGATCGAGGACCGCATACGCGACCTCGGCGACCTCAAGTACAACCAGCTCGGCTTGCACTTCTCCGACGACCAGGCCTTCCGCATCGCGTCGGACTCGCACCCCGAGATCGTCTCCTCCGACCACCTCACCAAGGACCAGGTCCGCTCCCTCCTGAAGCTGGCGGAGAGCAGGCACATCACCGTCGTGCCCGAGATCGACTCGCCGGGGCACCTCGGCGCGGTCATCAAGCAGCACCCCGCCCTCCAGCTCCGCGACACGCGCGGCGTCGCCACGCAGGGCGCCGTCGACATAGCGAAGCCCGAGGCGGCCCGGATCGTCGACGACCTGCTCAAGGAGTACGCCGAGCTGTTCCCCGGCGGCTTCTGGCACCTCGGCGCCGACGAATACCAGGCCCTCACCGTCAAGGACCCCGAGTCCTCCTTCCCGCAGCTGGCCGCCGCCGCCCGCGAGCGCTACGGCGCCGACGCCCGCGTCCAGGACCTGGCGACGGGCTGGCTCAACGACCGGGCCGCCACCGTGCGCCGTGCCGACAAGAAGCTGAAGGCCTGGAACGACGGGTTCTTCCGGGGCGGCAGCGCCGATGCGGCCGACGATCTGGAGGTCGCCTACTGGACGGGCAAGGAGATCGGCGCCCGCGACCCCGTCGAATATCTGAAGGCCGGCCGCAAGCTCACCAACTACAACGACGAGTACCTCTACTACGTCCTCGGCCAGCCCAACGACTTCCGCTATCCGACCGGCCGGCGGATCTACGAGAGCTGGACCCCGCTGGTCGTCCGCGGCACCGAGCCGGTGAGCGAGCGGTACGACGACCAGATCCTCGGCGGCACGTTCGCGGTCTGGGGCGATCTCGCGGGGGCGCAGAGCCAGCAGCAGGTGGCCGCGGGCATCCGGCTGCCGCTGCGGGCCACCGCCCAGAAGCTCTGGGACCCCAGGAAGCCCTCCCTGGCCTGGCACGACTTCGTGAAACTCGCTGATACCTTCCGGTAGCCGCCGACGCCGCCCTGGGGGAGGGACGCGGGCGGCTCCATACGCTCGTGAATCGCCCGTGGGGGGTCGCCCGACCATGCTGTCCCAGGAACTGCCACCGCATCACCTCGTCCCGGCCGGGCCGCCCGCCTGGCTGCGCTCACCCGTCGGTCTCAGCCGGGCGGTCATGGCACTGCTCGGTGTCGTCATCGCCGCCGACCTGTACTCGCTGTGGGTGGGCACCGTCATGCGGGAGGTGATGGCGGACCTGCTCGCGGGAAGCTACGGGGCCGGTGTCCAGCAGGACGCCGAGCGGGCCGACTCGCTGTACGCGGCATCCGGCTTCCTGCAGACAGGGGCGCTGATCGCGACCTGCGTCGGCTTCCTCGTCTGGTTCCACCGGGTGCGGGTCAACGCCGAGGTGTTCGCGCCGCACCAGCACCGCAAGGCGCGCGGCTGGACCGTGGGGGCCTGGTTCGTGCCCGTCGTGAACCTCTGGTTCCCGCGGCGGATCGCCCTCGACATCTGGGACGCGAGCATCCGGGACGCGAGCATCCGGGACGCGAGCGGCGACCCGGCGTCGGCGGGGAGCACCTCGCACCGGCTCCTCAACACCTGGTGGACGCTGTGGGTGGCGAACCTCCTCGCCGGGCGCTGGTCCACGCAGTCGTACTGGCGGGCGGAGGAGCCCGACGAGATCAAGGCGGCCGTCGGGAACCTCATGTTCTCCGACGTGCTCGACATCGCCTCGGCCGTCCTCGCCCTCGTCTTCGTGCACCGCCTCACGCGCCTTCAGGACCACAAGGCCAGGTCGGGGCCGCTCGCGGCCCCGTGAATTCGGCCTCTTGGTGGCGAACCCACCGATGTATGTGGTGTATTCGGCCTGGGAGCGCGGCAGGAGCACAACGGGGAGCGGGGCATGGGCTACTGGGGGTACTACGTCGTCGGCAGGAGCGAGCAGCCGCTCGCCGAGCTCGCGGCGGTGGCGGCCGTACGGGACGAACTGAGCCTCCTGGACCGGCGGCCCGACGGCTGGCAGGTGTGGGAGGTGCCCGGCGGTGACGGCACGCGCGACGTCGGGAACATGAACACGCTCGCCCGCGAGACGGGCGCGCCCGCACTCTTCGGCTATGTGATGGACAGCGACTGCGTGGTCGTCGAGGCGGCGGCCCCCAGGAGCGGGGCATGGACCACCTGCCTGGCGCGCGCCGCGATGGCCGAGTACCTCGGCGACACCGAACTGACCGTCGAGGACTACTTCCTGGAGCCGCGCGACGCCGCGCAGCGCGCGGTGGCCTGGGCGGCCGAGTCGGGCCGTACGGTGTCCGCGAAGCCGCTGCTCGACGTGTTGAACGCGGACGCGCAGCCGTCCGCGGAAGAGCTCTTCTTCCGGCTCCTCGACCGCCTCGGAGTGGTCCCGCAGTGACGTTCCCGGGTCGGTGCACGCAGTAAGGGGCAGTGCAGGGTCCGGGACGGGAGACATAGAGCATGAGCCTGGTGGAGCTGATCGCGCAGGCCGACGAGAGAGGCCTGGCGGCGAGCGGGCTCGCCTGCCTCGACCGGTGCGTCCCGGTACTCGGCGGCGACGACGACCTGCTGCGCCCGCTCTGGGCGAGGCTGGCGGAGGGCGGCGACTGGGGCGGGCCGCTGGCCGACGCGCGCTCGGCGCTCGACGGCGCCGCGGGGAAGCCCGGCCGGGGCGGTGCGGTGTCCGGCGAGGCGGCGGCGCTCGCCCGGCGGATGCTCGACGCGGTCCCGGGCGCGTACGGGGGCGCCGAGGTGCGGGAGTGGGCGGACGGCTGCTCCGTCGCCGCGCTCCAGGTGCACCGGCTCCTGGACACCGCGCCCGTCGGCGGCGGCCGCTCGGTGGCGGCGCGCCGCGAGGGCCGCACGGACGGCATGACGCCGCTGGTCGCCGCCGAACTCCGCCGCCAGGTACGGATCCTGGAGCTCCTCTCCAACAAGGGCGCGGGCCCGGCGGGCGGCCTGCGGCAGGCCCTCGACGTCTCCATGGAGGGGCGGCGGGTGCTGCGGGCTGTGGTGTCGCGCCGGGCGCGGGGGCGGGGCTGACGGAGCGGGCGCGGCTGACGGTGGCCGGTCGGTCCTACTCGTTGAACCACTCGGAGGTGACGGTGGCGCCGCCGCCGTTCCACTTCAGCGTCATCTGGTACCAGCCGTCGTTGCCGACGTTGTAGGGGTGCTTGTCGCAGCCGTTGTCGCCGCCGTCACCGTCGGTCCACATCGTGGCGATGTTTCCGGCCACGTACTGCTTCTTGAGCGTGCCGGTGACGCCGTTTCCGTCGGCCTTCGTGTCACAGATCTCGAAGACGTCCCCGTCGTCGTGGAACTTCATGTAGCCGCGGCCATTGGGAAGCGTGATGGTCTTGTCGCTGGTCTGGGCGTCGGCCAGGGCCGGGCCCGACGAGACGGCGAACAGGGTGGCGGCGGCGGCACCGACGACGGCTATGCGGCTGAACGTGGATCTGAGCATGGGTTTTCCATTTCTCTGCGGGTTCTCTGCGGTTCTCTGCTGGTTCTCTGCGGGGCAGGATTTCCGCCAATGCCGAGAGCGGCGTGGCGAGAAGTGAACGGTAGCGTCGCGCCGACATACGATCCCTTGAATTCTGGTGGAGAAAATCAGCCCCGTTCGGCCGGTCGTTCGTTCGGTCGTTCCGCCGGTAGTTCTGCCGTACATGTGGCCCGTCCGTAGGAGCCCGACGCGGTGGCGCGGCGCTGGTGCTCGCCGCGGATCGAGAGCGTGCAGCTCGCCTCGCCGCCCCGCTTGCCGAGCTGGATGCTGACGGCCGGGTCCTTGCCGAGCGGCACGCGCACCGTCCTGTGCCACGGAAGGTCGACGCCCTTCTCGACGGTGGCGCCGCCTGCCTCGCTCCTCGCCAGATACGAGACGGCCGCGGTGCCCGTGCCGGTGACGCGGTACGTCACGGAGGCGGTGGGCACGGAGCGCCGCTCCGGGTCGTCGTCGCCGAGGAAGCCGTACGCGGCGAAGGCGGCGCAGATGCCGAGCAGCGCCGTGCCGATGGCCACCACGCGCCGGTCCGGGATCTCGCCGACCACCGCCGGATCGTCGGGGTCCTCGGGAACGACGGCTTCCCCCAGGCCCGCGTTCTCCGCTTCCCCCGAGCCTTCCCCCGAGCCCGCGTTCTCCCCGTCGTCCTTCGTTCTTTCGTTCTTCATCTCCCCCACCCCATGTGCGCAGTTCAGCGCATCAGGCGATCTTCAAATCCGGCCGGTTATACAACACCTCGGACTCCGTTCACCAGGGCGAGAAGAAACCGGATCAAAACGCCCGCCGGGTTGCGCTGTTGTCTGGTGATGGTTCACCGATTGTCCGTAATGCCAATGTGGTTGACATGACACGCACCGGCTGCGTAGAACTCACGCCTGCTGATTGATCCGCGTTTTCCGCACTGCTCCTGAATTCCTTGAGCAGTGCTCGGTCCTGCCCTTTTCCAGTTCGGCGCCACAGGCTGCGCGAACAAATGGAAGAGGGTTTCGAAAGGGTGGTTCGCACGGTGAGAACAGGATATAGACGGCTGTGTGCCGGCCTGGTGGCGTCGGCGGTGGTGGGTGCCGTCCTGCCCCAGGCCGCCGTCGCGAGCACGGCGGAAAAGAGACCCTCCGCGCAGACGCGGGCGGAGGCGGGCGAGGCCGGGAGACCGCCGGACCGCCCGAAGATCCCGAGAACCCCACCCAGGAAATACCCCGCCAACTCCGCCGAACCCAAGGTCACCTACGGCGCGGGCGGCACGGTGATCGACGCCCCCACCGTGGTCCACGGCACCGGCGCCGAGCTGTCCTGGCGGACGTTCACCTCCGGCCCCGGCAAGGGCGACGACCTGGTCGGATACCAGTTGCACCGCTCCACACGCCCCGACTTCAAGGCGACCCGCGCCACCCTCGTGGCCCCCCTCGGCAAGGGCGTGACGTCCTACACGGACACCACCGCGGAGCCGACCCGGCAGGGCAGCGCGCAGGAGACGGCCCGCCGCTACTCCTACCGCGTCCTGGCCGAGACCAGGGACGGCCGTCTGCTCGCTTCTCCGGTGCGCCGCGTGGGCGTACCGAAGGCCGGGCACACGGTACGGATCCTGCGGGGCAAGAGCTCCGACACCACGCTCTCCTCCGCCGAACCGGGTGCGAACCTGGACGGGAAGTGGCTGAGCGTCGGCGCGGGCGACCGCGCCTACGGCACCACCCGCGCGGCCCTGAAGTTCCCGGTGCGCGGCATCCCGAAGAAGGCGACCGTCCTCCAGGCCGACCTGAATCTGCGGACCGCCGCCAAGGGTGACAGCCGTCTCGTGGAACTGAGCCCGCTGAAACGGGGGTTCACCGAGAAGTCCGCGAGCTGGCGGCGTTCCGGCGCCGGGACCCCGTGGCGCTCGGGCGGCGGCGACGCGGCGGCGGCCGTCTCCGACACCACTGGGCGGAACGGCACGTACGCCTGGGACGTCACTTCGCTCACCCGCACCTGGCTGAAGCACCCGAGCGCCAACAACGGCGTTCTGCTCTCAGCCGCCAAGGGGACCGGAACCGTCCGCTTCGCGTCGAGCGAGGCGGCCGACGAGACGCGGCGCCCCCGACTCCGCGTCATCACCGCCGAGCCCACCCCCTGGGACACGTACTACGCGCCGGACACGCCCGCACGCATGTCCGAGAACAACACCTATCCGGTGGACGTCACGGTCACCAACACCACGACCGAGGCCTGGCCCGCGGGCGAGCGCGCGCTGTCCTACAAGTGGTCCCTGCCGGACGGCACCGACGCCACGACCGCCGACAACCAGCTGAAGGCCGACATCCCGGCGCTCGCCCCCGGCGTGTCAGCGGCCGTGCGGGCCACGGTCAAGTCGCCCTACACGGCCGACGGCAACCGGCGTTCCGGCTACACGCTCACCTGGGACGTCCTCAACAAGACGGACAACAGCTGGCTTTCGCAGAAGCCCGGCATCGGCGGCCTGGCGCAGACCACCGCCGTCGAGGACCCGACCGCGGACCGCGTCGGCCTGGAGAAGCAGCAGGCGTACACCGGCAAGAACACCGGCGCGGGCTCGACCCTGATGAACAACGTCGGCTCCGGCAACGCGGTCTGGTCGTACAACGCCTTCAGCAACCCGGGCCGCGGCATCAACACCTTCACGCGGCTCACCTACAACGCGCAGGACACGTCGGACAGCCTGCTCGGGCACGGCTGGTCGGGGCAGGCGGCGGGGCCGCTGCGGCTCGGCGCCATGCTCGACTTCCACCCGGACGCGGACCCCGGCGAGGCGTACGTCATCGACGGTGACGGCACGCAGCACCTCTTCCGCAAGCAGGGCGACGGCAGCTGGAAGCCCTCGGCGGGTTACCACTACCGGCTCACCGCCAAGCCGGGCGTCACGTCGGTGTGCCGGACGGGGAGCAGCCCCGAGGTCCCGGACGCCTGGACGCTGACCCGGCCCGACGGCACCCGGTTCGTCATCGGCTGCGACGGCTACCTCACGTCGGTCGTCGACAAGAACGGCAACACCCAGACGTACGTGTACGAGCTGCGCGACGCGGGCAACCGGCGCGTCAAGTTCCTCACGGAGATCAAGGACCCGGCCGCCCGCACCTCGCTGAAGGTCGCCTATTACCGGGCGGGCGACGCGACGTACGACTACATCGACGACAAGGGCGACAAGGTCGCGGGCAAGGACCTGTGGAACCCGAAGATCTACGACCACGTGAAGTCCATGACGGACGTCTCGGGGCGCAAGGTCTCCTTCCACTACACGGCCAAGGGGCTGCTCGGCCGCCTCACGGACGGGGAGGGCGCGGCGCAGCCGAAGGTCTTCTCCTTCTCGTACGACACGGCGCAGGGCAACAAGAACACCAAGCTCACCAAGGTCACCGACCCGCGCGGGCACGCCACCGACATCGAGTACGGCGACGGTCCCGAGTCGAGCTGGTCGACCAAGACGATCACGGACAGGAAGCGCGCCGCGACGGGCTTCACCTACGCGTCGGCGACGGGCGGCGGCACGGTGGCCAAGGTCACCGACGCCGAGAAGAACACGGCGACGTACGAGACGGACAGCCAGGACCGGCCTGTCAAGATCACCAATGCCAAGTCCGAGCAGACGCGCATGACGTGGGACGGCGACCACAACGTCACGCTCCTGGAGGAGGACAACGGCCCGAAGACGGCGAAGACGGCGTTCTGCTACGACGAGAAGACCGGCTATCCGCTCTGGGAGCGCTCGGCGGAGGAGAACAAGGAGGGCATCCCCGCCGCGGCGGACTGCGCACCGGGGAAGTTTCCGCCCCACTCGGTCCGCTACGAGTACAAGACCCGTGCGGACGGCTACGCGGTCGATCTGGTCGGCAAGACCTCGGCGGAGGACCGCGTCTGGCGCTTCGGCCATGACGCCAAGGGCAACCTGAAGACGGTCACGGACCCGAAGGGCGTCGCGTCCGCCGAGGACGGCGACTACACGACGGCATACGAGTACGACGCCTACGGCCAGCTGACCCGGGCGACGGACGCCAACGGCAACGCGACCGCCTACAAGGACTTCGTCGCGACGGGCTACCCGCGCACCACGACGGACGCCCTGGCGAAGGTCACGACCACGGAGTACGACGTCCGCGGCCAGGTGACCGAGGTCACCGACGCGCTGGGCAAGAAGACGACCCAGACGTACGACGCGTTCGGCCGCCCGCTGGTGTCGAAGGAGCCGAAGGACCAGGCGGCGGGCGTCTTCATCACGGTGCCCGCGCCCGAATACGACACCAACGACAACGTCACCGTCGCGACGGCGCCGAACGGCGCGGTCTCCAAGGCGACGTACGACGACGCGGACCAGGTCATATCGGCCACCGAGCCGAAGGACACGGCGACCTCCGGCGAGCGGAAGACGGCCTACACGTACGACGCGGTCGGCAACCTCAAGACGACGACGGAACCGAAGGGCACGGCGACCCCGGCGGACCCCGACGACTACGTCACGACCAACAACTACGACGAGGTCTACCAGCTCACCTCGGTCGTCAACGCCAAGAAGGAGAAGGTCGGTTACGTCTACGACGGGGCCGGCAACACGGTCCGCGTCATCGACCCCAAGAAGAGCGCGACCTCCGACCCGGACGACTACACGACCAAGACCGACTACGACATGAACCACCGGGTCGTGGCGGTCGCGGACGCGACCGGGCGGACCGTCAAGCAGTCCTACGACAAGGACTCCCTCGTCGTCTCGACGACGGACCAGGAGGACAACACCACCCTCAACCACTACGACGAGCGCGGCAAGCTCGCGGTGGTGGAGTCCCCGCACGCGGCCGGCACGCTCCGCACGGCGAAGTTCGGCTACGACGAGGCGGGCAACCAGATCAAGGTGTTCACGCCGCGCGGTGTGGCCACCGGGTCCGAGCCTGACGACTTCGTGGCGGAGACGACGTACGACGCCCTGAACCGGCCCTCGCGGCAGATCCAGCCGTACGACCCGAAGGACCCGCGCTACAACAGGAAGGTCTGGACGGAGACGTCGTACGACGCCGTCGGGCGGGTCGAGAAGGTGTCGATGCCCCCGTCGTCGGGCGAGACGACCCGCAACGACACGACGTACGCCTACTACGACAACGGCTGGGTGAAGTCGACGCAGGACGTGTGGGACATCCGCACCACCTACGACTACAACGACCTCGGCCAGCAGAACGCGCGCCAGCTCACGTCGGCGGGCGGCTCGACGAGCCGGACCATGCGCTGGGGCCACTACCCCGACGGCAAGCTCAAGTCCCGTGACGACGACGGCATTCCGGTCGGCGCCAACGAACTGGTCGCTTCCGAGGCGCAGGCCCGGACGGGCAAGGGCACGAAGGCGTCGCCGCACGCCTGGACGCTGAACGTGTCGAAGGCGGGCACGTACACGGCGTACGCGAAGGACGGCGCGGACGCCCGGTGGACCAAACTCGGCACCGACACCTACAAGAAGGGGGAGAACGCCGACCTGAAGGCGGCCGCCGACACGGTGAAGCTGGTCCGCGACCACTCGGCGGACGCGGACACCGAACGCAAGCGCTTCGCGTACGCCTACGACGTCAACGGCAACCTGACGTCCATCGACGACACGTCGACCGGCACGAAGGTCGACGCGTACACGATGACGTACACCGGCCTGAACCAGGTCGACAAGGTCGTGGAGGCCCTCGCGGGCCAGGAGAAGAAGGCCACGTCGTACACCTACGACGCGAACGGCCAGCCCGAGACGCTCAAGCACCCCGACCAGTACGCGAAGTACACGTACGACCTGCGCGAGCTGGTCAAGACGGTCTCCGTGGGCAAGTCGGCCACCGACGCCTCACCGAAGGTCACGTCCTACGACTACACCTGGCGCGGCGAGCGCAAGACCGAGACCAAGGCCAACAAGAACACGGTCGCCTACGACTACTTCCTGGACGGCGCCCTCAAGTCGCAGACGGAGAAGAAGCCGGACGGCACCACGCTGGTCGCCTCCCACGCCTACACCTACGACGCCAACGGCAACAAGGCGCAGGACACGGCGAAGAAGATGAACGCCGACGACCACGCGAAGTACCTGTCGTCGACGACGGACTACACCTACGACCCGGCGGACCGCCTCGCGAAGTCGGTGCGCACCGGCTCCGGAGCGGGCACGGAGACCTATGTCCACGACGACAACGCGAACGTCGTGTCGCAGACGGTCAAGGGCAAGACGACGACGTTCGGCTACGACCGCAACCGACTCCTGAAGACGACGGTGGACGGCGCCTCGGCGACGCACACGTACGACGCCTTCGGCCGCCAGGACACGGTGACGGCGGGCGGCAAGGTCGTCGAGCGCAACGCCTACGACGGCTTCGACCGGGTCAGGCAGCACGAGCGGGCGGACACGTCGACGGGCGCCCTGAAGGCGACGAAGTACGCGTACGACCCGCTGGACCGCACGTCCACGCGCACGGACGCCGGGGGCAAGTCCACGGACTACACCTACCTCGGCATGTCCGGCGAGGTCCTCGGCGAGGAGGTCGCGGGCAAGCTCGCGAAGTCGTACCAGTACGGCCCGTGGGGTGAGCGCCTCTCCCAGGTGAAGCACGGGGCCGACGGCGCGGCCGGTGAGTCGACGTACTACGGCTACAACGGCCACACGGACGTCGAGACCCTCACGGACAAGGACGGCAACGCGAAGGCGACGTACGGGTATTCGGCGTACGGCTCCGACGACAAGTCCGACTTCACGGGCATCGACAAGCCGGACGCGGGCGACCCCGCGAAGGACGCGTACAACCCGTACCGCTACAACTCCAAGCGCTGGGACGCGGCTTCGGGAACGTACGACATGGGATTCCGTGACTACAGCCCCGGGCTCAACCGGTTCACCACGCGGGACATGTACAACGGGGCTCTCGCGGACATGGGGCTCGGCAGCGACCCGATGACGGGGAACCGGTACGCGTTCGGCGGCGGAAACCCCATCGGGAACGTCGAGTTGGACGGCCACATCGCGATTCCCGGCGTCGACAATTTCCTCGGCGGCATCCAGAAGCACATGAAGGGCGTGCTGACGGGCGGCGCGAAGACCGTCTCGAAGCGGAATCCGGTGGGCAGCGCCATCCAGGGAGCCAGCTGGCTCTTCGGATTCGACAACCCCATCGACAAGGCGATCGACAAGGCCATCGAAGCGGCCACGGGAGGCGGGAAGAAGGGGTCCTCGAAGACCCGCAGAGGCTCCGGCGGCTGCGGAGCGGGCGCGGGCTGGGACAACTTCGACGACACCGACTCCGCGAACGGTGGCCGGGCCGTGGGCATGGAAGCGTGCCTGACACAGGAGTACGTGGGCAGTCACGAGGGAACGTCGACGCAGACCAAGAAGGTGGCCCCGCCGGGTTACCGGTGGGCAGGCCGGGCGGCGCGCTACTTCGGATTGGATTCGAGGTCGAACATCAACGCCTGCCACCTGCTCGCGAAGGAACTGGGCGGAGACGGCCTCGACCAGAGGAACATCTCCACGTGTTCCCGGGGCGCGAACACCTATCAGGACGGCTCCACCCAGGGCGACAAGAACATGCGGAAGTACGAGGCGAAGGTCAGCAACGCCGTGAGCGGAGGGCAGTCGGTGTACTACCGGGTCACTCCGCGCTACAAGGGGAACCGCACGGTGGCCACGGGATTCCGCATGACCGCTGTCGGAACGTACGCCGACGGAAGCGGGGGAATTCGGTTCAGCGTCTTCATCGACAACGACCTGACGAACGGCAGAAATCTGGGGGGATTCCGGTCTCCGGAAACCGGTGGCCCCGTCCCGACGGGGGGCATGCGTTGACGCGCCGGATACCGCCCCATAAGTTCCTCGGCGCAGACGCACGCTGCCGACTTGAGGAGAACGGATGCTGACGGAGCTGAAAAGGCTCACCTCCCTGCTGCCGCCGCCCGGTGAGCCGACGAACGTGTCGTGGGCGGGGACCGAGGAGTCCTGGGGCAGCCGCTTTCCCGCCGACTACGTCGCCTTCATGGACCTCTACGGACCCGGCGCGATCGAGGACTGCCTCGTCGTTCTGGGCCCCGAGGTCCGCAACGACAAGCCGGGTGACGGCATGTCCTCGGAATCGAGAACGGCCCGTCTCACCTGGGAAAGGGAGCCGAAACGGCTTTTCACCCCGTCGGCCGCTCCCCGGCTCGTCGCCTGGGGAGTCACCGACAGCGCGGACGTCCTGTGCTGGGACGCGGCGTCGGGGGCCCCGGAGGAATGGCCGGTCGTCGTCTGGAACAACGACGACGGACGCTGGACCAGGTTCGAATGCGGCATGGTCCGGTTCCTGGGCGACCTGATCGAAGGGCTCGCCGAGCCGTGCCCCCCGGGGGCCGAAACGCTCTCCGGCGCCCAGACCGCACGGTTCCTTTCCAAGGCGGAAGAGGACCGGCTGTGGGCGCAGGACATCGACCCGTGGGAGGACTGAGGCTGCCGCCCCTGACGCATGACCGCGTCCCATGGTTGTACGTGCCAGGGGAACAGGTCGTGTGAGAAGCAGCATGACGGGACCCCGTCACAGGAGGGCTGTGCCTTCCGCTTGGTAGAGGGAGGGAGCGGTCTGCTCCCTCCCTACTGCCGAGGCGAAGGGGTGGAAGTCATGGACGGTGAGGGCAGACAGGCGGCGAGTGCGGGGGAGATGCGGGAGCAGGCGCGGGGATTCGTCGCGCAGGCGACCGCCCGGAACCGTCTCCCTCTCGATTTCTCCGTCGCCAGTCTGCGCGTCGTCGACTTCCTCATCGACGGCCTCCGCAAGGGAGGCCGTGCACGCGGTGACATCGCGGGAACGCTGTCCGGCCTCGGGGCCTACGTCGGGGAAGTCCTCGTGCGCCGCGCCGGTGCCGTCTGGATCGATTTCGACGCCGAACAGCGGGAATTCTTCGGGCAGACCGTCGGTGTCCGAATGCCGGACGGCCGGGTGTGGAATCCCCTCGGCAAAGTCGTCAATTGCCTGGAGCGAGGCGGAATGAACGGCTCCGAAGCCTCACTTCAGACCTTTTACCTCACACTGCCCGGCCGGGTACGGCACGCGGCGTGAATCGGGCTTCGGCCGGTTGTTGAGCGGGCACGGGCACGGTGGGCAGTGTCAGCGGGGGTAAAGAGGAGAGCGTGGCGCAAGGTGGGGAACATCGCCGTACGGCAGCGTGTGACGACGAGCTGGCGCGGGCTCTGAAAGACGCGCGGGAGGGGGACGAGGGAGCTTTCGCCGCCGTCTACCGGTGCGTGCACCCCGGCATTCTCCGATTCCTGCGCGGACTCGTCCGCGACGACGCGGAAGACGTCGCCTCCGAGGCCTGGCTGCAGATCGTCAGGGACCTGGACCGCTTCCGTGGGAACGGCGCCGACTTCCGCCGCTGGGCCGCGACCGTCGCGCGCCACCGCGCCATCGACCACCTGCGGCGCCTGGGGAGCAGGCCCCGGGCCACGCTGACCGACCAGGACGTGCTCGACATCCCGGCCGTCGACGACACGGCGGTCCGCGCCCTGGAGGCACTCTCGACGGAGCACGTGCTGACCATGGTCGCCGCGCTGCCGCCCGACCAGGGCGAGGCGGTGCTGCTGCGGGTGATCCTCGGCCTCGACGCCCACGCCGTCGCGCGGGTCCTCGGCAAGCGGCCCGCGGCGGTGCGGTCGGCCACGTACCGCGGACTGCGCCGCCTCGCCCGGCAACTGCCGCGCGGAGCCACGGTATTGGCCGCCTCCTCCGCCCCCGCCCGCCGCCCCCGCCTGCCCCTGCCCCGACGCCGCGGGGCGCACTCTCGCCAAACGGGCGCCCCCTCGTTAACCTGACGAGCCGTCATCCGGCCACCCCTGCCGCCACGCCCCCGGAGGGCCCGTGCCAGATGAACTCGGATTCGACGAGCTGCTGGACGACGGCGGTTTGATCGCCCGGCTGCTCGGCAGGGCCGCGGCCGGGCGCAGACGGGACCTGCTCTACGGGCCCGACCTCCCCGTGGTGCTGCTCGTCGGCGGACCCGGCACCGGCAAAGGACGCCTCCTGCGGTGCGTACGGCGGCAGTTCGGGCCGCGCGTCCCGGGCAGCCGCTCGGAAGTGACCGAGGTGCTCCGCAAGGTCGCGGCGCAGTACGGCGACTGGGGCGGCGACGGCGGCGGGATCGCCGTGCCGCGGCTGTACGCCGGGCCCGCGGCCGTGGCGGCGAGCGACCGCCTTGCCGGGCCCGCACCCCTCGTCGACGAGGTGCGCCGCCCTCACCGACTGCTACGGCGAGTACCCCGGCGCCGGCGGCCACCCCCTGTCCGGACTGCGCGCGCTCGGCGAGGACTTCCAGCAGGGCGGGGAGGTGCGGCGGATCGCCGAGGGCTTCCTCTTCCGGGCGCCGCGGCAGGACGTCGACGCCGCCTACCAGTCCGTACGCGGGCGCATGTCACGGGTGGGCAGGCCCGCCCTGCTCCTCGACCACGCGGACAACACCCTGGGCCGACGGCCCGCCCGCTGTTCGTGACCCGGCTCGGGCAGGCGACCGCCACCGCCGTGTTCCCGAGCCCCGAGGAGTGCACCGACTGGGCGATCCTGGACGCCCGGGTGCCCGCGGGCGAGGACGACCTGGGCCGCCCCGTCGCCGACCGCCCGGTGGCCGACGTACTCGTCGACGAACTCGCCGTCCGCCAGCGCCCCGAAGAGCTCCCGCCCGAACACCGCGGCCACTGGCTCGACCTGCTCACGCACCTCTCGGCCGCGCACGACGTCGAGTGCGCCCAGACCCTGATGCGCGCGGTGCAGGAAGGCCGCACCGAGCAGCTGAACGCCTACCGCGTCGCCGAACTCCTGGAGGACACCGGCTGGCCCCGCTGCCCCCGGCACTTCATCGGCGACCTCGGCCTGCGCCGCCTGCTGACGCGCCGTCTGCACCGGCTGCGCGCCGGGGACATCGGCCCGACCGGCCTGGACGACTCCCGCCTTGGCTGTGGTCCGCGTGCCGTCGTACAGGAGCATGGTGCGGGTCTGCGACATGTGGCAGCGCATCGAAGCGGTCAACCGCGTGCGCGGGACCAGCGGCTGGATCTGTCTGACCAACGCGGGCAACGCCTACGACAAACCGGTCGCCGTCGTCGAACTGGACCCGCGCGGCGAGAAGTTGGAGTTCGTCGGCATCGGCTGGCCCGAGGGCAAGCCGCAGCCCGGCGAATGCAGGGTGCCCAGCGACACCGGATGAACCGGACGCAGGACGCGCCGCCTCCCCCAAAGCAGGGGGGGGGAGGCGGCGCGTACGACGTTACGGCGTCAGGGCCTGACCCAGGTGGGCGCCCGCCGGAGTGCCCAGGAGCGTGCGCCCGTAGTAGACGCCGCTCGCCCCCGGCACGCCCGAACTTCCGCTGTCCAGCTGGAGGATCGTGCCGTCGCCCGCGTCCTCGCCCTCGACACCGATGGCCAGGTCCGCGCGGCCGGAGCCGGACAGATCGGCCAGGGTCACCGACGAGCCGAGGCGGTCGCCGGACTCCGTGGAGCCGGGGACGTCGGGCTCGTCCTGCGAGAAGGCCTTCGCGCCCGAGCCGGTGAGACCGGCCGAAGAGCCCTTCAGGAGCAGCGAGGTGCCCGCGTCCTCGCGGTTCTTGTCGGCGCGGGTGATGTCCTCGGCCGGGGCGCCCGTCAGAACGTCCGCGTAGCCGTCGAGGTCGTAGTCGCCCGCCGCGACCGACCAGCCCATGGCGTCGCCCGCCTCGGCGGCACCGGGAACACCCGACGTCGCCTGGTGGACCGTCTTCATGCCGGTCGTCGTGAACCCCGTCGACGTGCCCGGGACCACCGTGACCTGGCCGCCCGCGTGGGCGCCCGACTCGGCGGTGTACGGCTGGCCGATGACCAGGTCGTCGTAGCCGTTGCCGTTGACGTCGCCCACGGCCACGGACCGGCCGCCGGGGACGGACAGGACGCCGACCCGGCTGAGCCCGGAGCGGCCGCCGCGGAACCAGGCGACCTTGCCCTTGCCCGCCTGGTCGCGGTAGGTCAGCGCCACGTCCGCGTAGCCGTCCCGGTTGAAGTCGCCGGAGGCGGCGTCGGGATACGCGATGGCGGTGTCGCCAGAGGTGAGGCTGCCGCCCGACTCGTGCTCCGCGTCGAGCCGCGCGGCCCACGAGCCACCCGTGCCCGTCGCCACGGCGAAGACGTCCGCCTTGCCGTCGGCGTTGAAGTCACCGGAGGCGACCGCGGAGCCGAACTTGGCGCCGGGGTAGTGGAAGTCGGGCGAGAGCTGCATGTCCGTGCCGGACGTGAACTTCGGGCCGTACAGCATCGTGACCGCGCCGCGGTCGGCGTGGCCCGAGGTGTCGTCCTCGCCGGGCGCGCCGATGACGAGGTCGGCGTGACCGTCGGCGTTCAGGTCGCCCCACGCCGTGGCCGCGCCCCAGTTGTCGCCCGTCTCCGAGTTGCCGGGGACGCCGGTGCTGGCCTGGGTGAGGGAGATGCGGGACGCGCCGACCGGCCCGTCGAGGCCGCCGGGCACGACCGTGACACGGCCGCGGCTCGACGACGCCTTCGGGGTGCCCGCGATCAGGTCCGTGATGCCGTCGCGGTTGTAGTCCGCCGTCGGGATCGCGGAGTTCTTGCCGACGGTGCCCGCGTAGCGGCGGATCTCGCCGAGCTTGGCGTAGAGGTTCTTGCCGGGGCAGGGGGTGGCGAAGCCGTCGCGGTGCCCTGAGACGGTCCGCAGGGAGGCCTGCTCGCCCTTCTTCCACACGCCCGTGTCGTCGGTGGCGGTCAGCGTGACCTTGCCGGTCGGGTCACCGCCGTACTGGCCGAGCTTCCAGGCCGCCACGCGCGCCACCGACTCCAGGGCGGCACGGGTGGGCTTGCCCGCGGGCGTGTCGGTCGCCGGGTCGCCCTCGAAGTCGCCGAGGACGGCGATGCCCGTCGAGTCCTCGTCGAAGCCGAAGGTGTGCGCGCCGCGCACGGGCAGGTCGGTGCCGCCGCCGCGGCCCTCGAATATCTGGCCGCACTTGTCGACGAGGAAGTTGTAGCCGAGGTCGTTCCAGCCCTCCGTCCGCACGTGGTACGTCAGGAGGCCGCGGACCAGCGCCGCCGACTGGGCGCAGCTGTAGTCGTTCGTGCCGGCCGTGTGGTGGACGAAGACCGCCTTGACCTTGTCGATGTACTCCGGCGGGTCCTTGACGAGGGACTCGTCGGCGCCCCAGGCCGCGCGGTCGATCACGGGTGGCTGGGTGACGGTGGAGGTCGGTGGCGTCGGCCTGGTGGGGCTGGGGGCCGGGGCTTTGTCGGCGGCGAAGGCTGCGGGAGACATGCCGGTGCGTCGGTCGAGCGCCGGGTTCCCCGCCTCCGCGGACGTCACGCCCGGGTCCACGAGGTTGACCTCAAGTCCGCCGGGCAGCGCGGCACTTGACGTACCGCCCGTACCGTCCGCTGCGGCGACCCGGACCTCCACGCCGTCCGACGGGCCGACCCAGAGCGGATCGGAGGCGGCCCGCGGGCCCGCCTCCGCCTTCTTCGCGGGGCGCGTCTCCAGGTCCAGGGAGCGCCAGCCGGTCCAGGTGCCGGAGCCGAGGGCGCGCGTGCGGACCTGCGCGGTGCCGTCGAGCTCGGCGGTGGCGCCGCGCCAGGAGACGCCGAGGAGCGAGAACTGCTCGGTCGACGTGCGCGAGAGCCCGCGCTTCGTCGCGCCGTCGCCCTCCAGGCTCTCCAGCGCCAGATCGTGCACGCTCGCGGGCCGCTTCGCGCGCGGGTCGACGCCGGGTCCCTCCCCGTCGGCGGGGTCGGCCATGGCATACGTCACCGCCCCCGCGCCGCCAAGGACGACGGCCCCGATCGTCAGCCACGCCCTGCGCCGCAGACTCAGCGGTCGATACGCATGCGTGGTACGCGCCTTTTCACGCGGTTTGCGCGGCCTCAATTACCCCACCCCTCAGCGAATTTCAGGTGAACTCAGCGAGTTCGTACGACTGACCGAAGTGGCAAACGGTTGTAGCGGGACGGGCGATTTGTCGAGTGATGTATCCCGCACCCATCCGGCGTGACGTACGGGCGGGCCGGTGCGCTGAGTCATGTGACAGTTGTGCGGTTGTAGCGAGAGCCGGGCTACCGGTGGGGATTCGGGTGGGGACGCGGATGGGTACGTACAGAGGCTGGATACGGGCCGCCGCGCTCTGTCTCGCGGTGGGCGCGCTCGCCTCCTGCGCCACGGGCGGCCGGGTCACGTACTCCGGCGGCACCCTCGAAGAGCTCACGCCCGAGGACGAGAAGCGCGGCCACGATCTCGCCGTCGAGGGCATGCGGCTGCTCAAGGGCGCGGACTCGGTGCGCCTCGCCGTCCACGCGGGCGACGGGGCGAAGGCGCGGAACGCCGTCGTGCACATGGACCGCGACGGCAACTGCAAGGGCACCTACGACTTGGGCCCGGCGGAGCGCGGCGACCTCATCGTCGTCGCCGACGGCGCGGCCTACGCCCGGTACACGGACGAGTCGCTCGACGCGCTGGCCGCGATGGGCGCGCGCCGGGGCCCCGCCGCCGCGGCGGGCATCAAGCAGCGGACGGACCTCGCGCGCGGCAAGTACCTGAAGCTCCCGGCCGCCGCGGGCACCTCCGGCGCCGCCAACCCGATGAAGAGCTGCGACCTCGAGACGCTCACCAGCTCGATGCCGACCGAGCCGAAGGCGGACGAGACCTTCAAGGCCCTTGCCGAGACCAGGCGTTATGGCCAGGACGTCGTCCCGGTGGTCGGGGAGCAGGACGGCCAGAGGATGACGATGTACGTGGCCACGACCGGCAAGCCGTACGTCGTCGCCGTCCGCCAGGTGGAGCACGGCGAGACCATGACGATGCGGCTCTCCGCCTACGACGAGCCGGTCGGCGCGGTGGCCCCGCCCGCGGAACGCACCCTCGACCTCACGCGGTTCGCCCCCGAAGGCGGAGGCGGCGGCTCGCTCTTCGAAGTGTGAGCGTGACATTTCCGCTCCCTTCGGCGCAGTCGACCGTGGAGGCGCAGCCGCCGTGGACTGCGCCCGGGTCGGCCGGATCGGCCGGATGGGAGCAGGTTGGGCCAGGGAGGGGGACCCCGTCGCACGCCGTCGTACGACGAGGAGCTCGGCAGGGCCGTCGCGGCGGCCCAGGAGGGGGACGAGGCCGCCTTCGCGGTCGCGTACCGCCTGGTCCAGCCGGGGCTCGTCGGCTATCTGCGCGGCCTCGTCGGCACGGACGGCGAGGTGGCCGAGGACGTCGCCGCCGAGGCCTGGCTGGAGATCGCCAGGGACCTCGGCAGGTTCCGCGGCGACGGGGCGGGCTTCCGCGCCTGGACCGCGACGATCGCCCGGCACCGCGCCCTGGACCACCTGCGCCGCCAGAAGTCCCGCCCCCGGACCAGCCCGCTCGACCAGGACCTCCTCGAACTCCCGGGCCCGCACAGCACATCGGCGTCGGCCCTGGAGACCCTCTCGACCGAACGGATCCTCCGCCTGGTCGCCACCCTGCCCCGCGACCAGGCGGAGGCGGTCCTGCTGAGAGTGATCGTCGGCCTGGACGGCCCCTCCGCGGCCCGCGTCCTGGGCAAACGTCCGGGCGCGGTACGGACGGCCGCGCACCGGGGCCTGAGGAGACTGGGCGAACGGATGGGGCGCGACGGCGCGTGAGCGGGTGGTGAGCGGGTGGTGTGCGCGGCCGGGGCCGCCACCCCCCACAGGAGAGGCCCCGGCCGGCACACGGTACGAACCGCGTGCGGTCCGTACTCCCTTCAGCGCCGCGCGTGCGTTTTGTGTCACACCGCGTTCCGTCACCCGCTAGTTGCACGTTGTACAAACATGGACGTAGGCCCGCGCAAGGCCGTAGCGTGCTGCTTCGCGCCGGGGCCGGGCGCAGATCTCCGAGTGGCAGGATTGAGAGAGTGCTGGGGGACGACGCGGAGCTGACCGCCGCGGTGCTTGCGGCGCAGGACGGGGACGAAGCTGCTTTCCGGACTGTGTACCGCTCTGTGCACCCACGGCTGCTGGGATACGTACGCACGCTCGTCGGCGATCCGGATGCCGAGGACGTGGCCTCCGAGGCGTGGCTGCAGATAGCGCGCGATCTGGAGCGGTTCAGCGGCGACGCGGACCGGTTCAGGGGCTGGGCGGCGCGCGTCGCGCGCAACCGCGCCCTCGACCACCTGCGCATGCGCGGCCGGCGCCCCGCCGTGGGCGGCGATGAGACGGAGCTGACCGGGAAGCCGGGCGACGCCGACACCGCGGGAGAGGCGATGGAGTCCCTCGCCACCGGTGAGGCCCTCGCCCTGATAGCCAGACTGCCGCAGGACCAGGCGGAGGCCGTCGTGCTCCGCGTCGTCGTCGGGCTCGACGCGAAGAGCGCCGCTCAGACCCTCGGCAAGCGCCCCGGAGCCGTCCGCACCGCGGCCCACCGCGGCCTGAAACGGCTCGCCGAACTGCTCGGCTCGGAGGGCGCGGACCCCAGGGAGGCGCTCGGCGCCGTACCCCCGCAGAGAGAGCCGCGTGGGTGCGCGGTGACGTCCGGCGGTGTGACGCAAACGCGTACGCCGACGCAGAAGGACATGTGATGGCCGACGAGCAGCACAGGTGGCTGGACCGCGACGCGGCGGAACGTTTGCTGCGCGGCGAGCCCCTCGAAGGCATCGACGCCTCCGCACGCGCGCAGGCCGACCGGCTCGCCCAGGCACTGGCCGCGCTGGCCGCGCCCTCCACTGAGGCAGCCGCAGACGCAGCCGCGGACGCAGCGACGGACCCGGACACGGACGCAGACACCGAGGTCGTAGTCGAGAGCGGCCCCGCAGTCATCGGTCAGAGACCCGACCGGCCCGACAGGCTCGACCGGCCCGACCGGCTTCCCGGTGAACTCCCGGGCGAGGCCGCCGCGTTGGCCGCCTTCCGGGCCGCCCGCGCGGAGCCCCCGCAGGACGTCGGAAGCCGTGCGAGGACCGCTCCGTACGCGACGGCCGCCCACCGCGAGGCGGCGGGCGAGACCGTACGGCTCGGGCGCTCCGGGACCCGCCCCGGGCTCAGCCGCTGGGGCCGCCCGGTCCGCTTCGGGATCGCCGCCGCCCTCGCCGCCTGCATGATCGGCGGGGTCGCCGTGGCCGCGGGGACGGGCGTGCTGCCCTCGCCGTTCGGCACGCACGCCGACCCCGGTCCCGCCGTCTCCGCCTCGGCCGCCGCCACCGCGGAGGAGGAGCCGTCGGCCACCCCGTCGGACGACGCGCGCGAGCCGTCCGATGACCTGTCCCCGGACGAGACCACGGCGCCCGACGACGAGCCGACGCGGAAGCCGGAGGACAGTACGCCGCCGGAGGCCGAGGCGGACGACGACCCCACCGGCACCCCGCGGCAGCAGGACAGCGGCGGCCCGGCCCACCGGGACGAGGCCGGGGGCTGGTACCGCAAGGTGGTGAACGCCTGCCGCGCCTATCGCAGCGGTGAGCTGCAGGGCAACAAGCGACGCCGTCTGGAGGAGGCGGCCAAGGGCCCGGCCCGCGTGGAGGAGTTCTGCGGCCGGGTCCTCGGCGGCCGTCCGGGCGGCGGTCACCAGGGCGGCGGCGGTCACCAGGGCGGCGGCGGCCACGGCGGCGGTCACGGCGGCGGTGACCACGGCGACGGTGACCACGGAGAGAGCGGCGACGGGGAGAACGGCTCCGGCGACGACGGCGGCAGCTCGGGCGGTGACGGCGGCGGCGACCCCGGCCCTCCCATCTCCTCCCCTTCCGTGCCGCAGACGACTCCCACGGGCTCGTACAGCCCACTGCCGCACCTGCCGTAACGGGCCTCCGGCCGGGGTGTGACGTTTTCAGCGGCGGTGGCGCAGTAAGAAGTGAGCCGACTGGTCATCGGCCCGCGCACGAGCCGGGGGTTCCCCCCGTACCTTCGGCTCCGTGCCCTCGGCGTGGGCGGGATACGTTCCCCCGATCCCGCCCACGCCGCTTTTCTCCGGGTCACTGACCGGGCCCGTCCCGGGTCACTTGTAGATGACGACGCGGTCGCCGCCACGCACCTGGGCGAACAGGCTCGCGATCTTCTTCTCGTCCCGCACGTTCACGCAGCCGTGCGACGCGCCGGAGTAGCCGCGCGCCGCGAAGTCCGACGAGTAGTGCACGGCCTGGCCGCCGCTGAAGAACATGGCGTACGGCATGGCGGTGTCGTAGAGCGTCGAGACGTGGTGCCGGGACTTCCAGTAGACGGTGAAGGTGCCCTCGCGGGTCGGGGTGTACTGCGAGCCGAACCGCACGTCCATCGTCGAGACCGCCCTGCCGTCGACCATCCAGGTCAGCGTGCGGCTGCTCTTGGCGATGCACAGGACCCGGCCGGTCAGGCAGCGCTTGTCCGGCGCGGCGGCGGGCATGCCGCCGCCCGCGTACAGCTCGTACCGCGTCGGCTCGCGCGTCATGTCGACCAGCTTGCGCAGGGTGACGGTGTCCGTGTCGCCGGTGCGGGGCAGGCCGCGTTTGGCCTGAAAGCCCTCGACGGCTCTGGCGGTGACGGCGCCGTACGTCCCCGTGGGGCTGCCGAAGAACCAGGCGACCTGGCGCAGCCTGGCCTGTAGCTCCCGCACCTGGCCGCCGTGGTCGCCCTCGCGCATGAGCGTCATGGGGCGGGGTTGTGGCGGGGAGGCCGTCGCGGCGGGCGGGGGAGTGGCGGGCGAGGTGGGCGAGGTGGGGGTGCGGGTCGGGGGCGAGGTCGGGGGCGGTGTCGGGGTCCGCGTCGGTGGCCTGGTGGCGGTCGTCCCCCGCTTGGCGTCCCCGGACGGCCCTCCGTCCGTGTCGACCGCGACCGCTTTGCACCCCGCAGCAAGGATCAGCACCGCCACGGCCCCTGCCGATATCGCGCCCCTGCCCATCACGCCCCCGGTGCTCCTGGATCGGTGTTCGTGGATCGGTGCTTCTGAATCGGTGCTCCTGGACAACACTTCCCCTAGTGTTTCCCGGTTTGCCGCGAGTGACGCGTCCCGGGTGCGGGCGCAAGCTGGACGCATGACACACGAGTCGGAATCAGGACTGCCCATCGAACCCGTGTACGGCCCCGAGGATCTGGCGGGCTGGGACCCGGCGGAGCGGCTCGGCGCCCCCGGCGCGTACCCCTTCACGCGCGGCGTCTACCCGACGATGTACACCGGCCGCCCCTGGACGATGCGGCAGTACGCCGGTTTCGGCACCGCCACCGAGTCCAACGCCCGCTACCGGCAGCTCATCGAGCACGGCACGACCGGCCTGTCCGTCGCCTTCGACCTGCCGACCCAGATGGGCCACGACTCCGACGCGCCGATCGCGAGCGGCGAGGTCGGCAAGGTGGGCGTCGCGGTCGACTCCGTGGAGGACATGCGGGTCCTGTTCGACGGCATCCCGCTGGACAAGGTCTCCACGTCGATGACGATCAACGCCCCCGCCGCGCTGCTGCTCCTCCTCTACCAACTGGTCGCCGAGGAACAGGGAGTCGACCCCGCCCGACTCACCGGCACGATCCAGAACGACGTGCTCAAGGAGTACATCGCGCGCGGCACGTACATCTTCCCGCCGGGCCCCTCCCTGCGTCTGACCGCGGACATCTTCCGGTACTGCGGGGCCGAGATCCCGAAGTGGAACACCATCTCGATCTCCGGCTACCACATGGCGGAGGCGGGTGCCTCGCCCGCGCAGGAGATCGCCTTCACGCTGGCCGACGGCATCGAGTACGTGCGTACGGCCGTCGCGGCGGGCATGGACGTGGACGACTTCGCGCCGCGCCTGTCCTTCTTCTTCGTGGCGCGTACGACGATTCTGGAGGAGGTCGCCAAGTTCCGTGCGGCCAGGCGGATCTGGGCCCGTGTGATGCGGGAGGAGTTCGGCGCGCGGAACCCGAAGTCCCTGATGCTGCGCTTCCACACGCAGACGGCGGGTGTCCAGCTCACCGCGCAGCAGCCCGAGGTGAACCTCGTCCGGGTCGCCGTCCAGGGCCTCGGCGCGGTGCTCGGCGGCACCCAGTCGCTGCACACCAACTCCTTCGACGAGGCCATCGCGCTGCCCACCGCCACATCGGCCCGCCTCGCCCTGCGCACCCAGCAGGTCCTCGCGTACGAGACGGACGTGACGTCGACGGTGGACCCCTTCGCCGGGTCGTACGCCGTGGAGCGCATGACGGACGACGCGGAGGGCGCGGCCCTCGACCTGATGCGCAGGGTCGAGGACATGGGCGGCGCGGTGCACGCCATCGAACAGGGCTTCCAGAAGGGCGAGATCGAGCGCAACGCCTACCGCATCGCGCAGGAGACGGACAGCGGCGAGCGCGTGGTGGTCGGCGTCAACCGCTTCCGGCTCGACGAGGAGGAGCCGTACGAGCCCCTGCGCGTCGACCCCGCCATCGAGGCCCAGCAGGCCGCCCGCCTCACCCGCCTCCGCGCGGACCGCGACACCCCGGCGGTGCGCACCGCGCTCGCCGCGCTCCAGCAGGCGGCGAGGGGCGACGCCAATGTCCTCTACCCCATGAAGGACGCCCTCCGCGCCCGCGCCACGGTGGGCGAGGTGTGCGATGCGTTGCGGGAGGTGTGGGGGGCGTATGTGCCGTCCGATGTCTTCTGACGATGGCTTCGGAGAGGGCCCTCGAACGGGTGATCCGGAGCGGAATGACCGCAGGGGTGGTTACGCTCATGAAGAGTGCTCCCGAAAGGAGGCTGCCGTGGCCGTGATAGTGCATGAGTCGTCGCTCGCCGATGCTGCCGACCGCCTCTGGGAAGAGCTGCCCGGACACCGGGTGGAGATCCTCAACGGGAGCATTGTTGTGACACCGCCGCCGGATGGCTCGCATCAGGAGACCTTGTCCTGGCTCACCGACGCACTCCATGACGCGGGAGCGCGGAAGGCGGGTCTCCGCTACCTGCAGGGCATCGGCCTCTGGCTGCCTACGGGCCCCGACGACTACGCGGTGCCTGATCTGTCAGTCGTCGACGACGACTACAAGAACGCGGTCGTCGAGAAGAACTGCTACGCCCCCCACGTGTTCCAACTGGTCCTTGAAGTGACGTCGTCCAACTGGGGCAACGACCTGGTGACGAAGGTCGAGACGTACGCCAGGGCAGGCGTCCCCGTCTACGTCATCGTGGATCGCAAACACGGCGAGGTGCTGGTGCACTCGGGGCCTGTGGGGGACGGATACGGAGTCCGCTCCTGCTACCAGCGCGGCCAGACCTTCTCGCTGCCTCCCCATGTCGGCATCAGCCTCGACCTCCCTGTCGACACCCTCCTGGACGGCGACTGACGGCCGCCGCAGGGGATTTTTTCGGTGTCTGTTGTCTGTCCGTAGTCCGGACACCGTTCGAGTCATTCCGTACGTGCGTGCGAGACTCCGGCCATGCTGGGTGTCACCGATCTTCCGACCTATCTCGCGGGCCTCGCGCTGATCATTCTGTTGCCGGGGCCGAACTCGCTGTACGTGCTCTCCGTGGCGGCCCGCCGGGGCGTACGCACCGGCTATACCGCGGCCGCGGGCGTCTGGTGCGGGGATACCGTCCTGATGACGCTGTCCGCGGCCGGGGTGGCCTCGTTGTTGCAGGCCAACGCGGTGCTCTTCGGGATCGTGAAGTACGCGGGCGCCGGGTATCTGGCGTGGCTCGCGGTCGGGATGCTGCGGGGCGCCGTCGCTCTGTGGCGCTCGCGGCACGAGAAGGCTGCCGACGCGGCGGGCGAGGGCGGCGGGGCGGCCGGAGGTGCCGCCGAGCGGCCGTTCCGCAGGGCTCTGGTGATCAGCCTGCTCAACCCGAAGGCGATCCTGTTCTTCATCGCGTTCTTCGTCCAGTTCGTCGACCCCGGATACGCCTACCCGGCGCTCTCCTTCGTCGTCCTCGGCGCCTTCGCGCAGGTCGCGAGCGTCCTCTATCTGACGGCCCTGATCTTCAGCGGCACCCGCCTCGCGGACGCCTTCCGCCGCCGCAAGCGCCTCTCCGCGGGCGCGTCTTCGGCGGCGGGTGCGCTGTTCCTCGGGTTCGCGGTGAAGCTGTCGATCAGCAGCGTCTGATCCGGCTCCAGACGGTGCGAGCCGCGCCGCTCAGTGGTGCCAGGCCGTACCGCCGACGTTGTGGATCATGCGCTGGAGGACCTTCAGCGTACGGACGTAGTCCTCGTCCGTGATGCCCTCGTGGATCTGCGCGCGCAACTCCTTCTGGCGCTCGGCCACGCGGTCCCGGAGCGTGCGGCCCTCGTCGGTGAGGGCGATGCGGCCCACGGCGTCCTCAGTGATCAGGCCGCGGTCGTGCAGGGCCCCGATGTCGTGGTGCAGGGCGCCCTCGCCGACTTCGAGGTAGCCCTTCAGGACCGCCACGACCTCGTCGCGGTGGCGGCCGTCCGGGGCCTGCGGGAACTGGTTGAGGGCCCACCACTGCGGCTGGGTGAGGCCCAGCTCTGCGAGGTTGGTGCGGATGTGGTGGACGACGGCGGCGCCCGCCGCCGAACTCCAGTAGCCGACGGGCTGGCCCGCGAGGTCCGTGTCGCTGTGCGAGTACGTGAAACTGGTCATGCACCGGAATCTAGAAGCTCAAGCACGCTTGAGGTCAACCCCCGCAGCGCCCCCGCAGCCCCGCACCGCGCCAGGTACTCCACGAGCCCGTCCCGCGCGTCCGTCCCGGCCCACCCCACATAGCCGTCCGGTCGGACGAGGAACAGACCTTTCCCGTAAGGCTCGTACGCGGGGACGCGGTGCACGTGCACCGACCCCTCGTCCAGCGGCGGCAGCTCACCGTCCGTACCGACCGCGAGAAGCGTGAAGTGCGGGCCCCGGAACACGTCGAACAGCGTGCCGGTGCCGTACGGCCCGTCCGGCGCCCGGTCGCCCGCCCGCAGCTCCTCCTCGCCCACCGCCGCGCGGGTCTCCACCGCCAGTGACGACTCGCGGTAGCCGATGCCGAGCTGCCGGGTGGCCGCCCCGCGCCGCGCCTCACCGCGGTGGATGCGGGTGGAGAGGCCCAGCATGTGCGCGGCGTTGGGCAGCCGCTCCTCCTCGTACGTGTCGAGCAGCGCCTCGGGCGCCCCGTGCCGCAGCACCGCGCCCAGCTTCCAGCCCAGGTTGTACGCGTCCTGGACGCTGGTGTTCAGACCCTGGCCGCCCGCGGGCGAGTGGACGTGCGCCGCGTCTCCGGCCAGGAAGACGCGGCCCTCGCGGAAGCGGTCCGCCAGTGCCGCGCGCGGCCGGAAGTCGGAGGCCCAGCGGAGCTCGGTCACGTCGTCGGCGCCCAGGTGCGTGCGGGCGGCGACGAGTTCCCGTACGCCCTGGAGGGAGAGGTCGGGGGCGGTCCCGGCGGGGAACTGGGCGGTCAGCTGGAAGTCCGCGGTCCCGGGCAGCGGGCAGATCGCCGTGTACAGGCCGCTGTCGTCGGCGGCCGGGAACATGTGCCAGTTGTCGCGGTCGAGCGCGGGGACGCGGACGTCGGCCACCAGGATCGGGTTCGGGTCGACGGTCTCGCCCGCCATCGTGATGCCGAGGGCCCGGCGCAGGGTCGAACGGCCGCCGTCCGCCGCCACCGCGTACGCCGCGCGCACCGCCACGCCCGTCGAGAGGTGCGCGACGACCTCGTCCGGCCCCTGCGTCAGCTCCGTCACCGCCGCGTCGAACACGACGTCACCGCCGAGCTCCCGCAGGCGTGCGAGCAGGATCTCCTGGGTGCGCCACTGGGGGAGCAGGCACAGTTCGCTGTACGGGGCGGACTCCGTCGGCTCCTGCGGGTCGAACATCCGGTGCTCGCCCTGCCGCGCGCCGTCCCGCCACACCATCCCGACCGGCGGCGGACTGCCCGCCGCGAGGACCGCGCCGACCACGCCGAGGTCGTCGAGGACCTCCATGGTGCGGGGCTGGAGACCCTTGCCGCGCGAGCCGCGGAAGAGGGCCGGTGTCTGCTCGGCGACGAGGGTGCGCACGCCGCGCCGGGCGAGGTCGCAGGCGAGGGCGAGACCGGTGGGACCGGCGCCCACGACGAGCACGTCGGTGCTCGTGACCGAGCCGGATCCCGTGACCTCGGCCGTTTCCTTAACGTTGTTAAGTTCCATGTCCGGGAGGATGCGCTTAACGGTGTTAAGTTGTCAAGGTGGCTACGACGAAGCTGGACCGCACCCGCGTGGCGCGCACCGCGCTCGACCTGCTGAACGAGACCGGACTCGAAGGCCTCACCCTGCGCGCCATCGCGCAGCGCCTCGACGTCAAGGCACCCGCCCTGTACTGGCACTTCAAGGACAAGCAGGCGCTGCTCGACGAGATGGCCACCGAGATGATGCGGCGGATGGGCGAGGAGTTCCTGAGCGCGCACGACCCCGACTGGCGCGTGGCGCTCACCGAAGCGATGCGGGGCCTGCGGGAGCATCTGCTGCGCTACCGCGACGGCGCCAAGGTGTTCAGCGGCACGCGCTTCACGGACCTGTCGTACGCGGCACCCATGGAGGCCATGCTGCGGGTGCTCGTCGAGGCGGGGTTCGCGCCGGGCCCGGCCGCACGCGCCTGGTTCACCATGTACAACTACACGATCGGCTACGTCATCGAGGAGCAGTTCACGTCCCCCGACCCGGCCCGCGGCGAGGGCGGCTACGACCTGGCCGAGCGTGCCGAGCGCCTCGCCGCGTACCCGCTGATCGCGGCGGCGGGCGAGGAGATATTCGGCGCGCACGGCCGCGGCTTCGAGGCGGGGCTCGCCGCGGTCGTGGCGGGGATCGGGGCGACTCTGGTCACCGCCGGGGAGTGAGTTCCCGGGTAGCGAGCTCCTGAGGAGCGGGGTCCCGGGTGAGGCCCGAGCGGATCAGCGGGGTCAGCCGCTCCTCCACGTACCGGTTCAGGAGCCACGCGAGGACCAGCATCGCGGCGATCGTCAGACCGAACGTCGCGTACGACGGCAGGCCCAGGCGCCGGTGCAGCACCTCCACCGTCACCCAGCCCAGGTGCTCGTGCACCAGGTAGAACGGGTACGTCAGCGCCCCGGCCACGGTCAGCCAGCGCCAGTTCACCCGGTCCAGATAACCGAGCGCGATCACGAGGACCGCCGCGAAACCGGCCGTCACCACCGCGACGATCACGGACGCGGAGCGGTAGGAGAAGAAGTCCGGGTTCGGCGCGTGCCACAGCTGCTCGACCGCGTAGTGCTGGCCGATCAGCCAGCTCACGCCCGTGATGCCCCACGCCGTGAGGTCGCGGCGGTCCCGGTGGATCAGGTAGATGCCGATGCCGCCGATGAAGAACGGCGCGTACTCCGGCATCAGGATCACTTCGAGCAGCGGCTCGTCGGCGGCCTCGGTGACGGCCGCCGCCAGCGTCCACACCGCGCAGAACAGCAGCACCCGGGCACGGGTCGCGCCCGGCAGGACCACGCACAGCGCGAACAGCGCGTAGAAGCGCAGCTCCGCCCAGAGCGTCCAGCACACGCCGAGCACCCGGTCCGCGCCGAGCGGCTGCTGCAGCATGGTGAGGTTGACCAGCGTGTCACTGGGCGAGACCGCCTTGTACGCGACGGCGGGCAGCGCGAACACGGCCGTCACCAGGACGATCGCCACCCAGTAGGCGGGCAGCAGCCGGGACGCCCGGGACGCGAAGAACGAGCGCAGGGGCCTGCCCCAGCCGCTCATGCAGATCACGAAGCCGCTGATCACGAAGAAGATCTGCACGCCGAGGCAGCCGTACGCCAGCCATTCACTGGCCGTCGGGAACTGCTCCCTCGGCGAGCTGCCCCAGGCCTGGGCGATCTCGCCGTCACGGCCGCCGTAGTGGTAGGCGGCGACCATGAGCGCGGCGACCAGGCGCAGCCCGTCGAGGGCGCGCAGCCGCGGCTTCCCGCGGGCGGGCCGGGTGGGTTGGGCGGGTTGGGCGGCGAGGCCGGTAGGACCGGCGGGACCGGCGGCGGGAGCGGACACCGCGGCGGATATCGGGGGCTCGGCCGTGCCTGTGGTGGCGGGCGGCGTCATCCGAGCGCGGTCCGCTTGAGCGAGCGCTGCACCGAGCGCGCGCGGCGGGCCACGCGGCGGACGGCCGCGTTGCGCGGGATGAAGGCGAGCTGCGAGGGGACGGCGCCGGGCAGCGCGAGCGCGGTGAGGCGGCGCCGCTTGAAGTAGCGCCAGGTCGCGGTGGTGAGGTTCCGCGCGAGGTAGCGCTCGGCCTCGGGGCGGAGCCGGGGGTATATCTGCGGCTGCATCGCGAAGCCGACGGCCTTGAGGAGGTGCGTCAACTCGCCGGTGCCCAGGCCCGCTTCCCGCGCCCGGACCGCCGCGCGGTCGGTGAGCTCGGGCAGCAGCGCGTCGACGATGGTGACCGGGACGCGGTTGCTGTTCTGGTAGGGCGCGAGGCGCTCAAGGAGGAGGTCCGTGCCGGTGCGGGCGGCCGGCAGGTCGTACAGCGCGGTCGCCGTGAGTAGCGCCGTGGAGAAGCAGCCGACGACGAGCGCGGGCCGCATCCGCTGGTAGAGGACCTCGGCGAGTACGGGGGTTTCGAGCACCGTCAGCTCGACGCCGATCTTCTGCGCCTCCTTCTCCAGGGCGCGCGACCAGCGGGCCGGCGCCGTGGGATGGGGCTTGAACACCACCTGGGTGTGGCCGAGTTCGGCGGCGCCGCGCACCATGCGGATGTGCAGCTCCTCCTCTTCCTCGGCGGTGAGGATGGAGAGCGCGGAGAGGTACTGGCCGAGGACGAGCGCGGGGCCTTCGAGGCCGGGGCCTTTGAAGTCGGGGCCTTCGGAGCCGGGGAGCAGGTCCGCCGACTCCGCCTCGTCGTCCGCGAGTTCGGCAAGAACCCGTACGAACGCGTCGGTCGGCACGATCTCCGGGGCGACCCCGAACTCGGTGAGGAGCAGCGGGGTGAGGCCCGGCACGAGGTCCAGGTGGAGCAGGCGCCGCACGCGGGTGCCGACCAGCGGGTCGATCTTGTTGCGGGTGGGGCCGTAGCTCATCAGGCCGTCGGCGTAGACGTCCACGGGGACGCCGGTGAAGATCTGCGCGAGGGCGAGGGCGGGGTTGACCTGGATGGACTCGACGGCCAGTTCGACGTCGTCGTCACCGAGGTCCCAGAGCAGCCGGATGTAGCGCTCCCACAGCACGACATCGTCGCCGCGCGGGGCCCAGCCGCCGGGATGGAAGGGGGCGATGGTCTCGTTCCAGGACCGCACCTCGTCGAACCGCCCGCGCAGCCGCGCGAACCCCGGCATCTCGTCCAGGGGCGGCGTCGTCTCGGGCGTCGCCGCGTTGTTGCTGACCAGGAGGATGCGCCGGTCGGCGGGGTCGAACCGGCCCGCGTCCAGGGCGGCGGCCAGCGTCGCGACGCCGTACAGCGTGGACGCCAGGAAGATCTGCGTCGTACGAGGTGTAGTGCGGGGCGTCGTACGGGACGTCGTACGGGACGTCGTCTCCGTACGGGCCGTCGCAGAGGAGGGCGGCATCACGCGGCCACCTCCGACGGCACCGGGCGCCGCCGCAGCCTGCGCAGCCGGGTCGCCCGCTGGACGTCCATGGAGTCGAGCGCGTCGTCGAGCACGCCCTGCGGCATCCGCTTCAGCGCGGCCGCACTCATTGACTTCAATTTCCGCGCCACGGATGGCTCGAACCTTTCGATGGATCCCAAATGGTGGGAGATGATCGCGCAGTAAGTGCGTACGGCCTTCGGCAGGAGTTCGTCCGCGTCGCGGTCCGCCGCCGTTTCTCGTACCACCTGGTCGAATGCTTTGATGAAATCGAGCTGGCGCACGTCGCCGATCTGCGTCAATGACGAGGCGACACCGCGCCGGTAGAACACCCCGAGGAGGCTCACCGCGGCGAACGATTCGGCCTCGCGGTGCAGCCGCCAGATCCAGGGCCGGTCCTCCGCGGTGCGCAGACCGTCGGTGAAGTGCAGCAGGCCCCGGTCGGCGAGGCGACGGTGGTAGATGCCCGCCCAGGCGTACGCGTAGTCGACGGAGGTCGAGCGGTCGGCGGGCAGGATCACGTCGCGCGGGTTCATCACGACGCCGCGCCTGCCGTGCGGGACGCGGTGCACGGAACGGGCCCGCGCGGTGCACTGCACATGATCGGTACGTACGAAATCGCAGCCCAACTCCTCAATGGAAGCGAGCAGTTGGGAGAAGTAGCCGGGCGCGAGCCAGTCGTCACCGTCCAGGAAGGTGAGGTACTCGCCGCGCGCCGCGTCGAGGCCCGTGTTGCGGGCGGTCGCGAGGCCGCCGTTGGTCTCGTGTCGGAGGTGGACGGCGCCGGGAAGCTCGCGCGCCGCGCGCTCCAGGATGTCCGGAGTCTCGTCGCGCGAGCAGTCGTCGACGAGAATGAATTCGAAGTCGTCACGTGCGTTCGCACGCAGACTCCGCAGGGTGTCGGGAGCGTATTGCTGCACGTTGTAGAACGGCACGATGACGGAGAGCTTAACCACGTGGGTGACGTTAGGTGTCAGCCCGTCATTCGGGTCGACCCGCAGTGGGATGGCAGGTGAACGACGCATGGCGGAATGGTTAACCGGGCCGCCGGAAAAGCCGTTCCCGGGCTGATTCGCCATTCGTCGGCATGCTGTTAACCCTTTGTTGCACCTGAGTTGGGCCGCGAATCGAAATGTATTCCTAGCGTCTGGGACGTGCCAGCAAGCAACCAGAACCCGCTGCGGGTCGCCGTACTCGCCGACTCCGATACGCGATGGAAATGGGGCGCTCTCACCGCGAACCGCATCGTATCGGGCGCTCGGACCGACGACCGTGACCCCGGAGGTCACCGGCTCAGTGGGTACCTGCTCCGCGGCCGGGCCACCCCCACGCCCCGGCAGCTCGACGAAGTGGGCGTGCGCGCGGACTCCCTGCGCGAGGTCACCGCCGTCGAGTTCCTGCGCGAGACGGAGCGGGAAGCGCCTGACGTGATCGTCCTCGCCCTGGTGGGCGGGGCGGTCCAGGCGGTGCTGCACGGACTCGCCCGCATCACCCAGGACGCCCGCCTCACGGACGCCCGCCTCACCGGCGGCCGGGCACGCCGCCCGATCGTCGTCACCGGCTACGTCGGCGTCGTCTACGAGAAGCTCGCCGACGGCCTCCTCCTGCGCCACGGCGCGGACGTCGTCCTCGCCAACTCCCGGCAGGACGCCGAGCGATTCCGCGCGGTGTACGAGGGGGTGGGCGCCGACGCGTCGGCGGTGACCGAGGCCGCGCTGCCGTTCCTGGGCGGCGCACCGTACGAGAAGGACGCGGGGAGCCACCCCTACACCGTCGTCTTCGCCGCCCAGCCCTCCGTGCCCGAGACCGCCGCACACCGCACCTACCTGCTGCGCAGGCTCGCCGAGCACGCCCGCCGCCACCCCGACCGCGAGGTCCTGCTCAAGCTGCGCAGCAAGCCCGGCGAGCACACCACGCACATCGAGGAACTGCCCTACCAGAAGCTGGCGCAGCGCGTCGACGGCGGACTGCCCGACAACTGCCGCCTCGTATACGGGCACATGGGCGAGGTCCTCGACCGCACCGACCTCCTGGTCACCGTCAGCTCCACGGCCGCGCTCGAATCCCTGCACCGCCGCATCCCCACCGCCGTCCTCACCGACCTCGGGGTGCGCGAGGCGCTCGGAAACCACCACTTCACCGGCTCCGGATGCCTCGCCTCCTGGGACCAGCTGGACGCGGGCCACCTGCCCGAGCCCGACGAGCGGTGGCTGGCACGGCAGGGCGTCGCCGCCGACGGAGCGTACGAGAAGGCCTTCGACGCGGCACGCGAACGCGTCGAGGACCTGCTCGGCCTGGCGGCCGCGGGCGGCCTCGCGCCCCTCGCGCCCTACTACAGCCTTGGCACCGCCCGCGGCTATCTGCCCGGCATCCTCGCCCGCCACCACCTCGGCCCCGACGGCGCACCGCTGCCGGGCGCCCCCGCCGCCGACAGGGACCCCGGACCCGTACGGCAGATCGTGCGCCGCGCGGCCCGCGGCGCCTACCGCCACGGAGTGCAGCGCGTGGCCCCCGTCATCCGGCGGATGGGCGAGCTGTGAGCCCCCGTCCCTGCCAAGGAGACCCCCGTCCCCGCCAAGGAGACCCCCGTCCCTTCCAAGGAGCCCCCATGCCCCACCCCGCCCCCGCGAGCACCCCGGCCCGCCGCGTGCTCGCCGTCATCCCCGCCCGCGGCGGCTCCAAGGGCGTGCCCGCCAAGAACCTCGCCCCGGTCGGCGGCGTGCCGCTCGTGGTCCGCGCCATCCGCGCGTGCCTGGCCGCCCGGCTCGTCACGGACGTCGCCGTCTCCACGGACGACCACGTGATCGCCGAGGCCGCCCGCGCCGCGGGCGCCGAGGTGGTCCTGCGCCCCGCCGCCATCGCCGGTGACACCGCGACCAGCGAGGCCGCCGTCCTGCACGCCATGGACGCCCACGAGACCCTGCACGGCAGGACCGTCGACGTCGTCCTGCTCGTGCAGTGCACCAGCCCCTTCCTCACCTGCGATGACGTCGACAAGGTGGCCTCGGCCGTCGCCGAGCACGGCGCGGACACGGCCGTCACGGTGGCGCCCTTCCACGGCTTCGTCTGGCGCGACGCGGCGGACGAAGCCGTGGACGGCTCCGCCGGGGTCCCCGCGCAGCGCACCGACGCGCTGGGCGGCACGGCGACGCTCGCCAACTCCACCCGTACGCACGGCGGGTACGGCGTCAACCACGACAAGTCGTTCCGCCCGCGCCGCCAGGACCGCCCCCAGGACCTCCTGGAGACCGGCGCCGCCTACGCGATGGACGCGGTCGGCTTCCGCACCGAGAAGCACCGCTTCTTCGGCCGCACCGAGCCGGTCCGCACCGACCCCGCCCGCGTCCTGGAGATCGACGACCCGCACGATCTCGCCCGCGCCCGCGCGCTCGCCCCGCTCTTCGACGCGGACCGCGCGGACGGCGCCACCGCTCTCCCGACCGCAGCAGACATCGACGCGGTCGTCCTCGACTTCGACGGCACCCAGACCGACGACAGGGTGCTGGTCGACTCCGAGGGACGGGAGTTCGTCTCCGTGCACCGCGGCGACGGACTCGGCATCGCGGCCCTCCGCAGGAGCGGCCTGAACATGCTGATCCTGTCCACGGAACAGAACCCGGTCGTCGCCGCGCGCGCGGGCAAGCTCAAGCTTCCCGTCCTGCACGGCATCGACCGGAAAGACCTCGCACTGAAGCAGTGGTGCGAGGAACAGGGCATCGCGCCCGAGCGCGTGCTCTACGTCGGCAACGACGTCAATGACCTCCCGTGCTTCGCCCTCGTGGGCTGGCCCGTGGCGGTCGCGAGCGCCCACGACGTCGTACGCGGCGCCGCACGCGCGGTCACCACCGTCCCCGGTGGTGAGGGCGCGATCCGAGAGATCGCCACCTGGATCCTCGGCCCGTCTCTCGACTCCCTCCACAGCTAAGGAAAGTTCTGCCATGAGCTCTGTCACCCCCATCACCTCCACCGGCGCCAACTCCCGCCTCCGCCAGTTCGGTTCGAAGACGGCCGGTCCCGGCCAGCCCGTGTACATCACCGGCGAGATCGGCATCAACCACAACGGCGACCTGGAGAACGCGTTCGCGCTCATCGACGTGGCCGCCGACGCCGGCTGCGACGCGGTCAAGTTCCAGAAGCGCACCCCGGAGATCTGCACCCCGCGCGACCAGTGGGACATCGAGCGCGACACCCCCTGGGGCCGTATGACGTACATCGACTACCGCCACCGCGTGGAGTTCGGCGAGTCCGAGTACCAGGCCATCAGCGAGCACTGCGCCAAGCGCGGCATCGACTGGTTCGCCTCCCCGTGGGACACCGAGGCCGTCGCCTTCCTGGAGAAGTTCGACCTGCCCGCCCACAAGGTCGCCTCCGCCTCGCTCACGGACGACGAGCTGCTCCGCGCCCTGCGCGCCACCGGCCGCACGGTCATCCTGTCCACGGGCATGTCGACCCCGAAGCAGATCCGCCACGCGGTGGAGGTCCTCGGCTCCGACAACATCCTGATGTGCCACGCCACGTCGACGTACCCGGCGCAGGCCGAGGAGCTCAACCTCCGCGTGATCAACACCCTCCAGGCCGAGTACCCGAACGTGCCGATCGGCTACTCCGGCCACGAGACCGGCCTGCAGACCACGCTCGCCGCCGTCGCCCTCGGCGCCACCTTCGTCGAGCGCCACATCACCCTCGACCGCGCCATGTGGGGCTCGGACCAGGCCGCGTCGGTGGAGCCCCAGGGTCTGACGAGGTTGGTGCGGGACATCCGCACCATCGAGGCCTCCCTCGGTGACGGCGTCAAGAAGGTCTACGAGTCGGAGCTCGGCCCGATGAAGAAGCTGCGCCGCGTGGCCGGTGTCGTCGCCGAGGCGGAGTCCGCCGAGGCCGAGCCGGTCGCGGTCTGAACGCGCGGACCGCGTTAACGGGAGACGGACACCCACGGGAGACGGACACACAACGATGAGCCCCCGAGTCGGCCGAGCCGCCGACACCACAGCCGCCCCGGCCGGTGCGGACTCCACGCTCGCCTTCGTGGAGAGCCCGGTCCAGCTCCTCAACGTCCTGGAGTGGGCGCACGCCGCGGCCGCGGCAGGCCAGGCCGGGGGCCTCACCGTCGTCGTCCTCTCCCCGAACGACCCCATGACGCGCGGCCAGCTGCGCCGTATGGCGCAGCTGGCCCGCGACGAGGGCTTCGAGGTCCGCTGGGAGGAGGCGCGCGGCGGCGCGACAGCACCGTTCCACACCGTCGGGGGCCTCTCGGGCGCCCTGCGCAGGGCCGACCGGGTCGTCATAGGAGACCCGTTCTCCCGCTACGTACAGCTCCTGCTCACCATCACCCGGGCCCGCTCCCTGGTCGTGGTCGACGACGGCACGGCCACGATGGAGTTCATCTCCCAACTGGCCCGCGGCGAACGCCTGCAACGCTGGCACCGCAAGGGCGGCAGACCGGGCCCCCGCGACCTCCTCTTCGCCCCCGTCTCGGCCTCGGCGCGGCGCCGCCTGACCCCCGGTGGGACGCGCACCGTGGAGGTCTTCTCCTCCATGCCGATCGACAGCGCCCCGGACGGCGTAAGGGTGACACCCAACGCCTTCGCCTGGACCAGGGAACGCTTCGGCCCGCCCAAGATCACGCGCGGCTCCGACCTGGTCGGCACGTCGCTGGTGGAGACGGGCGTGGTCGACCCGGACCGCTACGTCGAGGCGGTCCGCGCCCTCTCCCGCGCGCACGGCGCCACCCGCTACTTCGCCCACCGCCGCGAGAGCTCCGAGAAACTGCACCGCCTCGCGGTCGAGACGGGCCTCCAGGTGGTCCGCCCGGACCTCCCCCTGGAACTCATCGCCCGCCGAGGCCCCATCGGCCGCACGATCCTCAGCTTCCCCTCGACCGTCGTCCACACCCTGCCGCTCGCCCTGGCGGGCACGGACGTGAAGGTGGCGGTCTGCGACATCGACCCGTCCTGGCTCACGGAGACGGCGTCCCCGCGCGCCCAGGGCTTCCTGTCGGGCGTGACGGGCACGGCGCGGGACGTCCACCGGTTGACGTCGGTACGGCACGTGGCGCCGGCGTAGCGGGGGAGCGGTTACGTTTGTGGGTCGCGCTGCTGCTGGAGTTCTTCGAGGCCCAGCAGAGCAGGTCCTGCGGCGCTTCACCCGCGGCGGGCCCAAGCATCCGGCGTACCGGGCGATCGAGGAACTGGGCCGCGCGGTGCGTGCGGTGCGTACGGCGTTCATCTGCGACTATCTCGCCGACGCGGAGCTGCGGCGTGAGATCGACAGCCTAGGTGGCCTGACCTGAATCGCCGGTCAGAGCAGCCGCGGTCAAGGTGAGGTGCTGGACCAGGACCGCGGCTGCGGTGTCGGCGTCGCGGGCCAGCACCGCCTCCTCCAGCCGGCGGTGCTCCTCGACGCCGTCCCGGCCCGGATTACGGTGCGCCGACCAGCGGCGCGCCAGTTCGCTCGCGGTCCACATCCGGTCGAAGGTGTCCAGCAGCACGGGGTTGCCGCAGCCCTCCAGCAGCGTCCGGTGGAAGACCCGGTGCGCCTCGGCCCAGGCGGCCGTGTAGTACTCGCCCGCCTCCGGCACATACGCCGGAGTGCGCACCAGACGGTGGTGGGCGGCTCGCACACGGGCCTCCCAGTCGACGTCGCCGCGCTCGATGGACATGCGCAGTACGACCGGTTCGACGGTCCGGCGGGCCTCCGCGACCTCCTGCCAGCGGCGGTCGGAGAAGGACGGGACCGCGAAACCGCGGTTGGGCAGCCGGTCGGCGAGCCCCTCGCCGACCACCCGCACGAGCGCCTCGCGCACCACGGCCAGGCTCACACCCTGCTCCTTGGCGAGATCCTGCGGCTTGAGAGGGGCACCAGGGGGGTGGTCCCCGCGCATGATCGCGTCCCGCAAATGTGCGTAGACCTGCTCGGAAAGCATCTGCTTCCCCGGCGGGGTCGAGGAGTGCGCCATCTGAGTCATGCGCTCATCCTAGATGATCCCCGAGATAATCGATTATCCGTGTTACGGTCGATTCAGTAGCCGATGAAGACCTTCTCGTCCGGAAAGGACTACCGCTGTGCCTGCCCGCCGGCCGGACACGGCCCGCACCGTTACTTCATCGTCGTGCACGCCCTCGACATCCCCGCCACAGGCGTTCCGGCCGACGCCACACCGGCCGTCCTCGGCTTCACCATGGCCGGTCACACCCTCGGACGCGCCGTGTTGATCGCCACCGCCGAAACACCCGCCTGACAGCGCCGCCCGACTCCCGAAAGGCACCACCGTCATGCACCTCGACGCCCTTCCCGACTCCGCCCGCACCGGCGAAGGACCGATGGACCTGAACGCCGTCCGTGACGTCAGCCGCGCCATCAGCGCCGCTCACCTGTTCATACATCTCGTCCCCGAGACCGACGAGGAGGCGGCCGGGCTCGGCGTGACCGACCGCGGGCCGGCATACCTGGCCTTCCGGTCGGCCGCGATGGGCGCGGTCCCGTGGCACGTCACGCTCGCGGCCTTCTACAACTTCAACCCGCGGGCGGTGCGGGCCATGGCGGGCGTGTGGGACGCCGCGCCGCCAGAGCGGTGGCAGGCCGCCCGCTTTCTGGCCGCCGGACGGGCGATGCGGCGTGTCAACGTACATCTCACGGACGGCCACCTCGCCGAGGCGCGCTCGCTGATCGATCCGGTCATCGCCGGTGCCGACTACGCCGGCAAGGTGCTCGCCGCCGCGAACGCCTCGGTCGCGCTTCCATCCGATCCTCTTGTCGCACTGTGGCAGCAGATCACGGTGGCGCGCGAGTGGCGCGGCGACGCCCATCTCGTCGTACTCGCCGACAACGGCCTCGGGCCATGCGACTGCCTCGTTCTGCACACCGCGACCGGCCGCCTCCCGACAGCTCTCGCGCGAGCGACCCGTCAGTGGGACGACGAGGAGTGGAGAGCGGCGACGGCACGCCTCGTCGCGCGCGGCTGGCTCGACTCCCACGGCGTTGTCACCGACGTCGGCAGCGCGGCACGCGAGCGGATCGAAGTGGAAACGGACGAGCACTGCGCCGCGCTATGGGCGCCGATCGGCACCGCGGGTGCCCGCCGCTTCACCTCGCTCATCGCGCCGATCACCAACGCGTTCACTGCGGCGGGGACGTTCCAGGCCGTTCGCGGACAGTCTGATCTCGCATAAACGGTCCTTTGCGCGAGCAAGATCAACAATCGACTGTCGGAGCCCAGCAGCTACCGGGCGCTGGCCGGGTACGCCACACGCGAGGCGTACCCCGAAGCAGAACAGGGCTGTTACGGAGTGAAGCGCTGGACGTAACGTCGCTGCCACGGAGTCTCCACCGCATGCCGGTCGTAATGCGCCCGCACAAAGGCGACGGCCTCCGCCGCAGGCACTCCATCCAGTACGGCGACGCAGGCGAGGGCGGTCCCGGTCCTGCCGCGCCCGCCCCCACAGGCGACCTCGACGCGCTCGTCGGCGGCCCGCTGCCACGCCTCGCGCAGCAGCGTCCGTGCCGCGTCCCGGTCGCTGGGCAAACGGAAGTCGGGCCAGCGCAACCATCGGGCGTCCCACGGGACTTCGGGCGGCGGCTTGCCAAGGAGGTAGAGGCCGAGATGGGGGGTGGTACCCCCCTCGGGGAGAGGCCGCCGGAGCCCTCGACCCCGCACGAGCCGCCCGGAGGGCAGCCGGAGCACGCCGGGGTCGTCGGGCTGCCAGGTCGATGAGTTGCTGAACGAGCTGCTGTCTTGGCTCATGCCAGACCCTAGAACACCGACCAGCCCGTCACGCTGGTGAAGTGGTCGAGCGCCGCGACACCCGCCACGGAGTTGCCGTACGAGTCCAGACCCGGGCTCCAGACGCACAGGGTGCAGCGCCCCGGGATCACCGCGACGATGCCGCCGCCGACGCCGCTCTTGCCCGGCAGCCCGACGCGGTAGGCGAAGCTGCCCGCCGCGTCGTACGTCCCGCAGGTGAGCATGATCGCGTTGACCTGCTTGGCGGCCCGCTGAGGCAGCAGACGCGTCCCGTCGTTCCGCAGCCCGTGCCGGGCCAGGAAGGCCCCCGCGAGGGCGAGATCGCGGCAGCTCATGCTGACCGCGCACTGCCGGAAATAGTGCTCCAGGACGGTGGCGACGGGGTTGTCGAGGTTGCCGTAGCTGGCCATGAAGTGCGCGAGGGCGGCGTTGCGGTCACCGTTCTCGGCCTCGGAGGCGGCCACGACGGGGTCGAAGGCGACATCAGGATTGCCGCTCTCCGCGCGCAGGAACTCCAGCATCGTCGTGCCCGCGTCACCGGTGAGACTCTGGAGCCGGTCGGTGACGACGAGGGCACCGGCATTGATGAACGGATTACGCGGAATCCCGTTCTCGTACTCGAGCTGGACCAGCGAGTTGAAGGGATTGCCGGACGGCTCCGTCCCCACCCGGTCCCAGATCCGCTCCCCGCCCTCGGCGAGGACGAGCGCGAGACTGAAGGCTTTGGAGATGGACTGCACGGAGAACGGCATCTCCCAGTCCCCGATGCCGTGCACCTCACCACTGACGTCGGCGACAGCGATGCCGAACCGCTCGGCGTCGACGTCCGCGAGCGCCGGAATGTACCCGGCGACCTGACCGCGCCCCACGAGCGGCCGGGCGAAGGCGGCGACTTCTTCGAGAACGGCCTGGTAGTCCACGACTCGCACTTTCTGTATCTGTATCTGGGGACCTGTATCTGAGCCCGACCGTTTCATCCTGAAAAGCCGCTGGTCACGGGGTTATGTCGGCATCGGGTCCAGGGTAACGCGTGGTCGGTAGTCCTCGTGGGGGACCGCGCGGCGCCACGCAGCCGCGAACGCGTCGGCGCAGAGCTTCACGCGCACCGCGTCGCCCGCGTACTCCCGTCCGTCCTCGTCCAACTGTCCGTCCCCGGTGAAATGGTGGAAGAGGGCCAGCGCGTCGTCGAACAGCCAGAAGTCCGTACCGGGCAGGGCGAGATCGGTCGCCCTCCGCCTCGGCAGCCAGCGGACCGCCTCACCCACCGCGATGTTGGCGAAGGTGCCGTCGTACTCGTACCGCACGTAGTCGCTGATCGGCTCGGAGACGATGCGCACGCGCCGGACCACGACACCACGGGCGACCGCGCCGCGCACCACGTCATGCCAGCCGCCCCACCACGAGGCCTGGTCCGACGGCACGAGCCGCTTGCCTCGCTGCCACGCGATGAACTCGGGGTCGTCAGGCGTATAGCTGTCGCGCATTTCAAGGTGGACCGCCGAGCGTCGGGCCTTCGCCAGGGCGCTACGTGCCGGTGGCTGCACTTGCCGCCTCTCCGTCGTCGCTCTCGCGGGGTGGGGTCGTTCTTGGGGGTGGATGCTGATCAGACCACGTAGTTCTCGTGCGGGATGCCCCGTTCCCAGACTGCCTCGAAGGCGGACGAGGCCAGCCGGGCGACGGTCGGCTCGGTCCGTACTTCCCAGCTGGGTTCGGACCAGTCGCCGTTCCCCGAGAAGTGATTGAAGAGCACGGTCTCGTCGTCGAACACCCAGCAGTCGTTTCCGGGCAGCGCCAAGGCCGACACATGCCGCCTCGGCAACCAGCGGACCTGCTCTCCCGCGTGCACATTGACCACCGTGCCGGCGTGCTCGTACCGGATGTAGTCGGTCACCGGCTCCGAGACGACCCGGGCGCGGCGGACGGTGACGCCTCGCGCCACGGTGCGTCGAATCAACTCGACCCAGGGCCTCCAGTACGTGGATACGGGGTCGACGTCACGTCGTCCCGTGCGCTTCCAGTGCTCGAAGTCCGCCGACTCATCGCCGACGCCGTACGAGTCCCGCATCTCCAGGTGGACGGCCGACTGCCTGGCCGATGCCAGTAGTTCGCCGAAGCTTGGTTCGTTCTGCGACATCGCGTGGCTCTCCTCATCCTCTTCTCGCCTGCGCTGCCCCTATGAGTGCCCGGAGTTGAGTACGGGACGCGGTGATGACGACCTCGGGGTCATCGCTCTCGCGGAGGAGGATGGAGCCGTCGGGGGCGATGGCGATGTTGACGCAGGAGGAGGCCTCTTGGCTGTATCACGACACGACCCCGGCTCTCCCACCAGGCAAGAGGGGGCCGGGGCCGCAGCGGCAGACCGGGGGCTAGCCCCTACCGCTCTCCTCTCCCAAGCCAGGGGAGTCCAACGGGCGGGACTGGCGGAGCGAGGCCACGTCAGCCCCGCCCCGCTCTACGGCAGCGAGCCCGCCTCGCCCACCGCAGGGTCAGTGATCGTGGCGCTGAAGAACTGAAACGCCGACAGCTCATAACCGCTGTGGTGCGTGATCCCTGCGTGCTTGAGACACCACAACTGCGCCTCATCCGGATCAGCCGTATCCAGCGAGTGATGACCACAGACGAGACACTTGCCGACATGCCGCACGGTCATCTCAGGCACGGCCGCCAGCGTCCATTCAAGCGGCACGTAGCGGCCCCACGGCAAGCTGCCCTCACTCATCCGATAGCCCCCGCCGGAAGCCGTGGGCCATGGTCGTCACCCTCGTCCGCATCGTCGCAGTCGAGTTGAGACAAGCGGTCGCCCCGGCTCTCTGCGATGCGTTGAACTTCGCGTAGCGACTCGGTCAGCCGGGCGGCCACGAAACGGACTTCCGCGGGCGTGGCCTTGGGATCGGCGAGCAGATCACCCGCGTGTCCCAGAAGGTCCCCGGCCATCCCGAGTTGGATGCTCTCGATGGTGTCAGCCACATTGGACAGGAACCCGTTTCCACTGCCGATCAGGTAACAGGGTTTGCCTTCCAGAGTCGACCACGGCAACCGCCGCGCTACCCGCATGGGAGAGGTCATGCCGTCACCAAGCTCTTTCAGGTTGTCCACGCCCCAGGCCGTCAGCGCGGTCGAGGGGGTCTGTCGAAGACAGAAACCTCATCGAACCGTTTGGGGCAGGCCCGGCAGAGGAGCCGGACAGGGGGCCAGGGAGGGGCCACACTGAGGGGAGGGAGGGGCCAGCCATGAGTGATGACCGTCGACAGCAGTTCGGCGCGTACTTGGCACGGTTGCGGCGGGACGCTCACAAGAGCCAACGGCAGCTCGCCGCGACGCTCTGCGCACTGTCCGGAGTCCAGTCCGTGACACGCAACGAGGTCTCACGCTGGGAGCGTGGAGAACGTCTCCCGGAATCGTGGCTCCCGTTCATCGCCGAAGCTCTGGAGGTCTCACCGAGTGACCTGGAGCGGGCCGCCGCATACGCACGTGGAGACATCGCAGGGCCTCTTGGGGGTCCGGCCGTCACCCTCGCCGAACTACTGCCGCCTGGCGCCCCCTTGGGCCCACTCCCGGCGTGCACGGGCCGTCACATCGGCGCCGGCGAGGTAGCTGCTCTCGCCGCACGTGTCCACGGCCTGCGCCTCGCCGATGATGTGCTGGCCGGAGGCGACCTGGTGGGCGCCGCCTTCCGGGAACTCAACTCGGCGTTACAGCTGTACCGGGAAAGCGCACACACCGAGGACATCGGCCGCGCACTTCTCGTACAGGTCGGCGAACTGGCCCAGATCGCAGGCTGGATCGCGAGCGACGCCGGACAGCACGGCCAAGCCGAACGGGCGTATCGCATAGGGATCGCAGCGGCGCGACAGGCCGGTGACACGACCTTGGTCGGCAATCTCGCGGGTAGCCTCGCCTACCAGTTCAGCAACACCGGGCAGGAGCGCGCGGGCGTCGACCTCGCCCGCGCAGCACTGGACGAAGCAGGACCGGACGCACCGCCCAAGACCCGGGCCCTGTTCTTCGATCGACTTGCCTGGGCACACACGCGCGCAGGCGAGGCCCAACCTGCGGTGCGCGCTCTGGGCGAGGCTCACGACGCTCTGTCCGAGTCGACCGAGGACGCAGCACCACCGTGGGCGTACTGGGTGAGCCGTGAAGAGCTGGAGGTCATGGACGCCCGAGTCTTCACCGAGTTGCACCGCCCACTGCGAGCCGTCCCGCTTTTGACGGACGTTCTCAGCCGGTACGACGCGACACACGCCCGCGAAGTCGCCCTGTACCGGTCATGGCTCGCTATTGCCCTGGCCGACGCCAACGAACCCGAGCAGGCCGCAGAGGAAGCCCGTCGTGTCGTATCGCTGTCCTCCAAGGTGACCAGTGAGCGCACCGCCGAGCGCTCCCGTATCGTTCTCCGACGCCTACAGGACTTCCAGCAAGTGCCGGAGATCCGCGATCTGCTGCACGATCACGGTCACCTGCTCAGCGCCTAGTCGCCTCTGGAGGAGAGGTCAGCGCGCCGCCGGGACCTCGCCGAGCACCTGCTCCCCGGAGCCAGAACCGGAGCCCGAGCCGGAGCCGCCCGACGCCACCGGCGGAGCCCCCCGCCCCGTACGGAGGCCGAACCCGCTGATCCCCGCCGCCACCCCCGCCGCCACGAACGGAACCCACAGCGCCGCCCGGTAGCCGTCCAGCGCGGACCCCGTCGCGTCCGAGCCCGTCGCCGCCACGTTCACCGCCGTCGCCGCCGACAGGCCCAACGCCGCGCCGAACTGGAAGCACGTGTAGAGCAGCGCGCCCGCCAGGCCCTGTTCCTCCTCGGCCACGCCTTCCGTGGCCACGATCGTGAGCGGGCCGTAGGCGAGTGAGAAGGCGATGCCGATGAGGATCAGGCTCGGGAGCATCAGCGCGTACGTCCAGTCCGCGCCGACCGGCAGGAACAGCGCGTACGCCAGTGCCGCGAGCAGCAGACCGCCGAAGATCACCCGCGCGTTGCCGAAGCGGGCGACGAGCTTGGGCGTGAGGAGAGGGGAGAGGATCGCGTCGGCCCCCATGGCGAGCATCGCGAGGCTGGTCTCCAGCGTCGACCAGCCCCGCAGCTCCTGCAGGTAGAGCACGACCAGGAACTGGAACCCGAAGAAGCTCGCCGCGAAGAGCAGTCCCGAGAGGTTGGCGCGGACCAGGGGAGCGCAGCGAAGGATGCCCAGGCGGACCAGCGGGTCCGCCGCACGGCGTTCGACCGCGACGAACACCGCGAGGAGGGCGAGCCCGGTGCCCAGCGTGAGCACGGTCCAGACGGGCGCCGCGTGCGTGGCGCGCTCCACGCCGAGCACCAGCAGCACGATCGCGGTGGTAATCGCGAGCCCGCCCGCCACGTCGACGCGCCGCCCCCTCCGGTCCGGCCGCGGCGACCTCGGCACGAAGGCGAGCGCGGCGAGCAGGATGACGGCGGAGAGGACGACGGGTGCGAAGAACACCCAGCGCCAGCCCACCGACGTGAGCAGCCCGCCGACGACGAGGCCCACCGAGAAGCCACCGGCCGCGGTGCCGGAGTAGAAGAGGAGGGCCTTGTTGCGCCGGGGGCCCTCCGCGAAGCCGGTCGTGATGATGGACAGGCCCGCCGGGGTCATGAACGCGGCGGCGACACCGGTGACGAAGCGCGCCACGATCAGCATCCAGCCCTCCGTGGCGAGGCCGCCGAGGCCGGAGAAGGCCAGGAAGACGGTGAGCCAGAGCACGAACATCCGACGGCGCCCGAAGAGGTCCGCGGCCCGCCCGCCGAGCAGCATGAACCCGCCGTACCCCAGCACGTACGCGCTCATCACCCACTGCAGCGAACCGGTGGACAGGCCGAGGTCGGCGCGGATGGAGGGCAGGGCGACGTTGAGCATCGCGATGTCGATGCCCTCCAGGAAGATGGCGCCGCACAGGACGAGGAGGACGCCCCACTGGCGGCCGGTGAAGCGGTCGGGGAAGGCATCGGTATCAGGGGAGGCATCGGCAGGGGGCGCGGGCTTACGCGACGCCGGGTTCTTCTGGCTCATGTGGCTCATGGCGCCACCCTCGGCCGACGCCCACCGCGGAACAACGGCGAACATCGCAACGTTCGTTCAGCCAGGCTGACCGATACAGACTGACCAGGGGGTACGTCGATGGAACGCGACGAACTGGAGTGCTTTCTCCTGCTCGCCGAGGAACTGCACTTCGGCCGCACGGCCGACCGCATGCGGCTGTCCCGGGCCCGGGTGAGCCAGCTCGTGCAGCGCCTCGAACGCCGTGTCGGCGCGCCCCTGTTCCTGCGCACCAGCCGCCGCGTCGCCCTGACCGCCCTAGGCCGGCAACTGCGCGCCGACCTCGAACCGCACCACCGCGCCATCGAGGCCGCCCTGGTCAGGGCGACGGCCACGGCACGCGGCATCGAGGCCGTCCTGCACGTCGGCTTCTCCACCCCGCTCGCCGGGGAGGTCGTGATGAAGACGACGGACATGCTGCGCGTCAGCCACCCCGGCCTGGCCGTGGAGGTCTGCGAGGTGCCGCTCGCCGATCCGTACGGGCCGCTGCGCAAGGGCGAGTTCGACGTGCAGCTCACCGAGGTGCCGGTACGTGAGGAGGACCTGGGCGGCGGATCGGTGCTGCTCGCGGAGGGGCGGGTCCTTGCTCTGCCCTCGGCCCACCCGCTGGCCGCCAGGCCCCGCGTGACGCCGGAGGACCTGGCGGACGTCCCGCTCCTGGAGATCGTCGGCGAGGTCCCCGACTACTGGCTGGCACACCACGCGCCCGCCCGCACCCCCAGCGGCCGCCCGGTCGAGCGCGGGCCCGGCATGACGACCATGCAGGAGGCCCTGACGCTGGTGGCCGCGGGCAAGGGCGCCGTACTGGCCCCCGCCCACACGGCCACGTACTCCGCCCGCCCCGGCATCGCGTACGTCCCCTTCGCGGACGTGGAGCCGACGGGTTACGGCCTGGTGTGGCGCCGGGGCCACGACACGGGAGCGGTGGCGGCGTTCGCGAGGTCGGCGCGGGAGGTAGCGGGAGAGATGGCAGGAGAGAGGGTGGGGGAGATGGCGGGAGAGGTGGCGGGAGAGGTGGCGGACGGGGCAGGGGAGTCGGCTCGCCGCGTGACGGTGCCGACGCCGGAGGCCGCCCGCACCTGAGTGGCCGGGGCGTGGGAACTCAGCGGCACAGAGCGCTGTTCACGACCCCGTCGACCCGGCTCCTGGTCGCCTCGTCATCCAGCTGGATGTTCACCGCGACGTTCGCGGCCCGGCCGTCGTCCGTGGCGCCGCCCCGTGTCTCGTACCCCGGGAAGCTGCCGCCGTGGCCCCAGTAGAGGCCGCCGCACGGCAGCGGCTTGCTCACGAGGCCCAGGCCGTAGCGGGCGCCGTCGCCGAACGTGGCCTCGGCGGGGACCGTCCTGCGCATCTGGGCGAGCTGGGCCCGCGGCAGGAGATCGCCGCTCAGGAGGGCGGTGTAGAAGCGGTTGAGGTCGGAGTCGGTGGAGATCAGCTGGCCCGCCGCCCAGCCCCACGAGGGGTCCGTCTCCGTGACGTCGAGCAGGGGCTTGTCCGGCGAGACGCGGTAGTAGCCCTTGGGGTGCGGGCCCTTGATGGTCGCGTCACGGGGGGCCGGGAAATAGGTGTGGCGCAGGCCGATGCGCTGGATGATGCGGCGGTCCATCTCCTCGGCCAGGGTGTGGTGCGTGACCTTCTCGATGATCAGGCCTGCCAGGACGTAATTCGTGTTGCTGTACTTCCACTTCTTTCCGGGCTCGGATTCGGACGGGTGTTGCAGTGCGATGCCGACCAGCTCGTGGGGCGTGAAGTACCGGACCTCCTCGCCCAGGTAGTTGCTGTAGTTGGGGAGCCCGCTGGTCTGCTGCAGGAGCTGGCGGACGGTGATGCGGCGCCCGTCGTTGCCGTTCTCGCGGACGAGCCCCCGCAGGTAGTCGTCCACCGGGGCGTCGAGGCGGACCTTGCCCTCGGCGACCAGCTGCAGCATGACCACCGCGGTGAACGCCTTGGTGTTGCTGCCGATCCGCACCCGGCCGTCCGTGGGCACCTTCGTGCCGGTCGCTATGTCGCCGACGCCCGCTGTGTAGTGACGGGTACGTCCTTCGGGATCCAGGGTGCTCGCCAGCGCCCCAGGCAGGTCACCGGAGCTGACCAGCGCGTTCAGACCCCGCTCGACGGGGTCCGGCCGGTCGGCGGCCGACGCCGCGGAGGGGGCAAGCACGCCTGCTGTCACCACGCCCGCCGTCACCACGCCCACCGCCACGGCGGCCACCACCGGCACCGCTCTGCGCCAGCCCTTTCCCTTCCGGCGACTCGACACACGGGATGTAGACGTAGACGTAGCCGTATAGGACAGACGGGGCCTCTGCGATGCCTGATCGCGCACGAGCCAACTCCAGGGGTAGCTTGAGGAATGAGAGAGGAAGGAGAGGGGTGATCGGAGTGCCAGCCTGTCTCGCGCACCGCCTCCGGGACGATCCGGCTACCCGCCCGACCGCAGGTAGGGCTAACCCCCGCCCCCTTAACAGGCGGGCCCCAGCCCCCGCATCCCCCGAGGCGGCGTAAATGTTTACCCATCGCGACCAACGGTCATGCGCCACGCGGCCACATTTTCTTCCCCTATCGGGCTGAACTTTTGTTGATCGTGGGTCAGTTGGCCGGTGTGTCGCCCTACCCTTCAAAGGGTGAACCAACTGATGTCCCTCGCGTCCGAAGAGGTGTGCGAAGAGGTGGCCGACGACGTGTCCGGATCGGAGTCCGCTCCGGCGGACATGCTCCCCGGCGCGCTGCCCGAAGAGCTGCGCGCCGAACTCGTCGCCTTCCGACGCGACTTGCACATGCACCCCGAGCTCGGCAACCAGGAGTTCCGTACGACCGCGGCCATCAAGGCCCGGCTCGAGGAGGCGGGCCTCGCGCCCCATGTGCTCGCCGGTGGTACGGGGCTCGTCTGCGACATCGGCATGAGGGATGGGGACGGGGGCGGGGGCGGGGACGGCATCGGGGGCGGGGTGCGGTCCGTGCTCGCCCTGCGCGCCGACATCGACGCGCTGCCCATCCCGGACACCAAGCTCGGCGTGGAGTACCGCTCCACCGTGCCCGACCGCGCCCACGCCTGCGGGCACGACGTGCACACCACGGTCGTCCTCGGCGCCGGGCTCATCCTCGCCGAACTGGCGCGGAAGGGGCAGCTGCCGCGTCCCGTGCGGCTGATCTTCCAGCCCGCCGAGGAGCTCCTTCCGGGCGGCGCGACCGACGCCATCGAGGCGGGCGCACTGGACGGGGTCGGCAGGATCGTCGCCGTGCACTGCGACCCCCGCGTCGACGCGGGCCGCATCGGGCTGCGGCACGGGCCCATCACCTCCGCCTGCGACCGCCTGGAGGTGTCGCTCGCCGGGCCCGGCGGGCACACCGCGCGCCCGCACCTCACCACCGACCTGGTCACCGCCGCCGCGAAGGTCGCCGTCGAGGTCCCGGCCCTGGTCGGCCGCCGCGTCGACGCGCGCTCCGGCCTCGCCCTCACCTGGGGCCACATCGCGTCGGGCCACGCCCCGAACGTCATCCCGCAGCGCGCCGACCTCTCCGGCACCGTGCGCTGCCTCGACCTCAGGGCCTGGCGGGACGCGCCCGACCTGGTGCACGGCGCCATCCAGGAGATCGCCGACCTCTACCGCGCCAAGTGCGAGGTCAACTACATCCGCGGGGTGCCGCCCGTCGTCAACGACCCGGCGATCGCCGACCTGTTGGGCGATGCCATGGCGGCGCGGCGCGGTCGCGCATCCGTCGAGGACACCGAGCAGAGCCTCGGCGGCGAGGACTTCTCCTGGTACCTGGAGCGGGTGCCGGGCGCCATGGCCCGGCTCGGGGTGCGCAAGCCGGGGGAGCGGACCGTACGGGATCTCCACCAGGGCGACTTCGACGTGGACGAGACGGCGATCGCGGTCGGCGTCGAACTCTTCACCGCCGCCGCCCTGTTGGACGCCAATCTTTAGAGCGAGAGCGAGAGCGAGAGCGCGAGGCCGCAGCGGCGCGAGGTGCGACAGGGCCGGTTGTGTACGAGCCGTCCACGCGGACACAACCGGCCCCCGCCGCGAAATCACCGCGAAAATCACCGCGAAAAGCACGAAGAGGTAACAGCACCGCGAAAACCCGTTCCCCTCCCTTTCTACGCGCGTTAATGTGCGCCGAAATCAGCGCCGCACGCGGCGCGTTGGCGATCAAGGGGTGCTTCCTGTGCGTCGTCTCTCTTCGAAATCCCACCGGTCGCGACCAGCACGCGCCCGGACATCTCGCGCCACCCACATCACCGCGACACTCGCCGTTCTCGCCCTCGCCGCGGCCGGCTGCGGCAAGACCAGCAGCGAGGCCTCGCAGGACGACGACGGCGGCAAGGACAAGGGCTCCGGCAGTTCGTCGTCGTACAAGGCCAAGGGCATCGGTCTCGCGTACGACATCGGCGGGCAGGGCGACCAGTCCTTCAACGACGCCGCCTACGCGGGTTACACGAAGGCCCGCAAGGAGTTCAAGATCGGCGGAGTGGACATGGAGCCGGGCGACGGCGAGTCCAGCACCGACAAGGTCCAGCGCCTCGAACAGCTCGCCCGGCAGGGCTACGACCCGGTCGTCGGCGTCGGCTTCGTCTACGCGCCCGCCGTGCAGGCGGCCGCCAAGAAGTTCCCCAAGACCACCTTCGGGATCATCGACGACAACACCGTGAAGGCGGACAACGTCGTCGACCTGGTCTTCCACGAGGAGCAGGGCTCCTATCTGGCGGGCGTCGCCGCGGCGAAGGTGAGCAAGGCCAAACACGTGGGATTCGTGGGCGGCGTGGACATTCCGCTCATTCACAAATTCGAGGCCGGATTCGTGCAGGGCGTGAAGTCGGTCGATCCCAAGATCAAAATCGAGAAGCGGTATCTGACGGAAAAGCCCGAGGAGGGCGGATTCTCCAGTCCGGACCGCGGGCAGAACGCGGCGAGCGGACAGATCGAGGCGGGCGCCGACGTGATCTACCACGCCGCGGGCCTTTCTGGTCAGGGAGTGATCCAGGAAGCGGGATCGCAGAAGGTCTGGGCGATCGGCGTCGACTCCGACCAGTACAAGCAGAAAGCCCTCGCCAAGTACAAGCAGTACATCCTCGGCTCCGCCTTCAAGGACGTCGGCGGCGCGGTGTACGACCTGACGAAGTCGGTCGTCGAGGGCAAGCCGATGAAGGGCGAGCAGCGGTACGACCTGAAGTCCGGCCGCGTCGGATTCTCCGACTCGAACCCGAAGTACGCCGCGATGAAGGACGTCGTCGCCGCCGTGGAGAAGGCCAGGAAGGACATCGTCGGCGGAAAGGTCGAGGTGAAGATCGTCCCGTAGCGTGCGGTTGCGAGACGTTTTACGTAGTACTTCTTGTGGCGACTGGGCGTCCCCTGCGAAGGGGGCGCCCACCCGTCGTTCGGGCACTCGACACCCGGTGGCCACAGCTCGATAACGGAGCGGACAGAAGGGTTCTTATGTCAGGTCTACGCGCGTTACGCTGCGGCGAAATCAGCGCCAGGCAGGCGCCGATGCTTGCTCGTACGTGCTTGTGCTTGCTTGACTCAAGGAGTTCGTCTCTATGCGCCGGGTGTCTCGAATAGCTGTCGCGGGCGCCGCGACCGCCGCTCTTGCCGTAACCGTCTCCGCCTGTGGTGGCACGTCCAGCGACGCCGCCGCGAGCAAGGACGACAAGAACAAGGGCATCGCCATCGCCTACGACGTCGGCGGCGCAGGCGACCAGTCCTTCAACGATGCCGCCACCGTCGGCATGAAGAAGGCCGCCAAGGAGTTCAAGACCGGCGAGAAGGCCGTCGAGCCCGTCGACGGCGAGTCCGACGCCGACAAGGCGCAGCGCCTGACGCAGCTCGCCAAGCAGGGCTACAACCCGGTCATCGGTGTCGGCTACGCGTACGCGCCCGCCATCAAGGAGGTCGCGGCGAAGTTCCCGAAGACCACCTTCGGCATCGTCGACGACGAGACCGTCAAGTCCGACAACGTCTCCGACCTGGTCTTCAGCGAGCAGGAGGCGTCCTACCTCGCGGGCGTCGTGGCCGCCAAGTCCTCCAAGTCCAAGACCGTCGGCTTCGTCGGCGGCGTGGACGTCCCGCTGATCCACAAGTTCGAGGCGGGCTTCACGCAGGGCGTCAAGGACACCGACCCCAAGGTCAAGGTCGTCAAGCAGTACCTGACCGAGAAGGCCGAGGACGGCGGCTTCTCCAGCCCCGACAAGGGCAAGACCGCCGCCCAGGGCCAGATCGAGAAGGGCGCCGACGTGGTCTACCACGCCGCGGGCCTCTCCGGTCAGGGCGTCATCGAGGCCGCGGCCGCCAAGAAGGTCTGGGCGATCGGCGTCGACTCCGACCAGTACAAGCAGGACGCACTCGCCAAGTACAAGAAGTACATCCTGACTTCGGCGACCAAGGACGTCGCGGGCTCGGTCTACAACCTCGCGAAGGCCGTCGAGGACGGCAGCGCGAAGGGCGGCGTCGTCCGCGCCGACCTCAAGACCGGTGGCGTCGCGCTCGCGGGCTCGAACCCCGAGTTCCAGAAGATGAAGGACGTCCAGGCCGCGGTGAAGAAGGCCGAAGAGGGCATCAAGGGCGGCAAGATCAAGGTCAAGACCACGCCGTAACCGTAAGGCGCAGCCGCCTTACCGACTGCCGTGACGGCCGACGGCCATAACGGTCGATTGCCGTAACGGCAGCGTGATTCTCGTGCAACGGGGTGTGGGGGACGATGGTTCACCCGCGCCCCGTTGGCGCGAGCCACATCTCAACACCCCCTGCCACGAGGCGATTTCGTGCAGGGACTTCCCGGTATTAGCAGGGGCACTGCGCGCGTAGGCGGCCCCTTTCCTTCAGGCCCCCGAGGAGAGTGCGCCATCGACGCGTCCACCAACCCTCCGCCCATCGCCGTCGAACTCGTCGGCATCACCAAGCGGTTCCCGGGCGTCGTGGCCAACCACGACATCCACCTGACCGTCCGCAAAGGCACCGTGCACGCCCTCGTCGGCGAGAACGGCGCGGGCAAGTCGACCCTGATGAAGATCCTCTACGGCATGCAGAAGCCGGACGAGGGCACCATCACCGTCGACGGCGAACAGGTCGCCTTCGGCAGCCCCGCCGACGCGATCGTGCGCGGCATCGGCATGGTGCACCAGCACTTCATGCTCGCCGACCAGCTGACGGTCCTGGAAAACATCGTGCTCGGCAGCGAGAAGCTGCACGGCATCGGCGGCGCCGCCCGGCGCAAGATCGCCGAGATCTCCGAGCGGTACGGCCTCGGGGTGCGCCCCGACGCGTACGTGGAGGACCTCGGCGTCGCCGACCGGCAGCGCGTGGAGATCCTCAAGGTCCTCTACCGCGGCGCCACCACGCTGATCCTCGACGAGCCCACGGCCGTGCTCGTGCCGCAGGAGGTCGACGCCCTCTTCGACAACCTGCGCGAGCTCAAGGCCGAGGGACTCTCGGTCATCTTCATCTCGCACAAGCTGGGCGAAGTCCTCTCCGTGGCCGACGACATCACCGTCATCCGGCGCGGCACGACGGTCGGCACGGCGATCCCGTCCGAGACGACGCCGCGGCAGCTCGCCGAGCTGATGGTGGGCAGCGAACTGCCCACCCCCGAGACGGCGGAGTCGACGGTCACGGACCGGGCGATGATCCAGGTCGAGGGCCTCAAGCTGCTCGCCGGGGGCGACGCGGGCCGCGCCCTGCTCGACGACATCTCCTTCACCATCCACGAGGGCGAGGTCCTCGGCATCGCGGGCGTCGAGGGAAACGGCCAGACCGAGCTGATCGACGCGCTCATCGGCCTCAAGCACGCCGACTCCGGTGTGATCCGCATGGCGGGCGACGACATCACCGCCGTGCCCACGCGCAAGCGCCGCGAGGACGGCATCGGGTACATCCCCGAGGACCGCCACCGCCACGGCCTGCTGCTCGAATCCCCGCTGTGGGAGAACCGCATCCTCGGCCACGTCACCGAGAAGCCCAACGCAAGAGGCTTCTGGCTGGACCCCAAGGGCGCCCAGGCCGACACCCGCCGCATCGTCGAGGAGTACGACGTCCGTACGCCCGGCATCGACGTGACGGCCGCCTCCCTCTCCGGCGGCAACCAGCAGAAGCTGATCGTCGGCCGCGAGATGAGCCACAAGCCGCGCTTCCTGATCGCCGCCCACCCCACCCGCGGTGTGGACGTCGGGGCGCAGGCGCAGATCTGGGACCAGATCCGCGAAGCCCGCCGTGAGGGCCTCGCCGTCCTGCTGATCTCCGCCGACCTGGACGAGCTGATCGGCCTCTCCGACACCCTCCGCGTGATCTACCGCGGCCGGCTCGTCGCGGACGCCGACCCGGCCACCATCACGCCGGAGGAGCTGGGGTCTGCGATGACGGGTGCCGCCTCCGGCCACCTGGAACACCCCGAGTCCGGCGACGGCTCCGAGGAGGACGAGACCCGATGAAGAAGTTCGACAAGGAGCGCGTGCTCCTCGCGGTGGCCGGACCGGTCATCGCCCTCGTCGTGGCCGTGGCGCTGACCTCGGTCGTGCTGCTGGCGTCGGGCAAGAACCCGATCGAGCCGTACACCCTGATGCTGGAGCAGATCTCCTACTCCGACGTCCAGGTCCTGACCATCAACCAGGCCGGGATGTACTACCTGGCGGCGCTCGCGGTGGCCATCGGCTTCCGCATGAACCTGTTCAACATCGGCGTGGACGGCCAGTACCGCCTCGCCGCGATGGTCACCGCGGTCGTCGGCGCGCACGTCGCGCTCCCGGCCGCCCTGCAGATCCCGCTGCTCATCGTGGTCGCCATGCTCACCGGCGCCTTCTGGGCCGGTATCGCGGGCATCCTCAAGACCACCCGCGGGGTCAGCGAGGTCGTCGCCACGATCATGCTCAACTCCATCGCGACGAGCGTCATCGGCTACCTCACCCTCACCGACAACTTCGGCGTCCCGGTCGGCAACAACCAGACCACCGGCGTGATGGAGAAGTCCGGCTGGTTCCCCGGCATCAAGCTGGCCGGCGGCGAGGTCTACGGGTTCGTTTTCGTCGCCGTCGCCGCGGGCGTCCTGTACTGGCTGGTCCTCAACCGCACCCGGTTCGGCTTCGACCTGCGCGCCACCGGCGCCTCCGAGTCGGCCGCCGCGGCCTCCGGCGTGAACGCCAAGCGCATGGTGTTCACCGCCATGCTGGTCTCCGGCGGAATGGCGGGCCTCGCGGGCCTGCCGATCCTGCTCGGCGACACCCACACCTACAGCCTCAGCTTCCCGGCCGGGCTCGGCTTCACCGCCATCGGCATCGCGCTGCTCGGCCGCAACAACCCGGTCGGCATCGCGCTCGCCGCGCTGCTCTGGGCCTTCCTCGACAAGGCGTCGCCCGCCCTGGACTACGCGTCTCCGGTCGCGTACGACAAGGAGATCGCGGTGATCATGCAGGGCCTCATCGTGATCGCGGTCGTCGTCTCCTCCGAGTCCGTACGCCGCTGGGGCCTGCGCCGCCAGCAGCGGCGCGTCGGTGAGGAACTGGCCGCCGCCGCTCGGGCGAACGGCAACAACGGCAACAACGACTCCGTGAAGGAGGTGGCTGCCCGATGAGCACGGCATCCGTCGCCAAGTCCCCGGCCAAGCAGCCCGCGCCGGGCCGCCGCCGCGTCTCGCTCCCCGTCCTCCTGCTGATCATCGCGGGTGTCCTGGTGCTGACCTCCGTGGTCCGCATCGCCACCGGCGCCGACGGCATCACGTCCACCGGTCAGATGTCGACGGCCCTCAAGCTCGCCGTGCCGATCGGCCTCGCGGGCCTCGGCGGCCTGTGGGCCGAGCGCGCGGGCGTCGTCAACATCGGCCTCGAAGGCATGCTGATCCTCGGCACCTGGTTCGGCGCCTGGGCGGGCTTCCAGTGGGGCCCGTGGGTGGGTGTCCTCTTCGGCATCCTCGGCGGTGCGCTCGGTGGCCTGCTGCACGCGATCGTGACGGTCACCTTCAACGTCAACCACATCGTCTCCGGTGTGGCCCTGAACATCCTCGCCCTGGGCGTCACGCGCTACCTCGCGACGTTCGCCTTCGAGGGCGAGGAGGGCGGTACGTCGAAGCAGTCGCCGCCCGTCGACTCGCTCGGTGACTTCTCCGTGCCGGGCCTCTCCGACTGGCTGATGGACCTCAACGGTAAGCACTGGTTCCTGGTCTCCGACCTCGCGGGCCTGCTCGGCGGCCTGTTCACCAACCTGTCGCCGCTCACCGTGGTCGCCGTCGCGATGGTGCCGCTGAGCTGGTGGGTGCTCTGGCGCACCTCGTTCGGCCTGCGCCTGCGCTCCTGCGGTGAGAACCCGATCGCCGCCGAGTCGCTCGGCGTCAACGTCTACAAGTACAAGTACCTGGCCGTGGTCATCTCCGGCGGCCTCGCGGGCCTCGGCGGCGCGTTCCTCTCGCTTGTCGCCTCCAACATCTACCTGGAGGGCCAGACCGGCGGGCGCGGCTACATCGGCCTCGCCGCGATGATCTTCGGCAATTGGATGCCGGGCGGACTCGCGCTCGGCGCGGGCCTGTTCGGTTACACCGACAGCCTGAAGCTCCGGGGTGGCGGCACGAACGTCCACGCGCTCCTTCTGCTCATCGCGATCCTGCTGGTCATCGGCGCGGTCTACCTCGCCTGGCGCAAGCGGTACGTCCCCGCGGCGATCACCGCGGCCGTCTCGGCGCTGATGTTCCTGTGGTACGGCTTGACCGACGAGGTGCCCAACCAGGTCGTCACCGCCACTCCGTACGTGGTGACCCTGCTGGTCCTCTCGCTCTCCGCCCAGCGGCTGCGCATGCCGAAGGCGGACGGAATGCCCTACCGAAGGGGACAAGGCAAGTGACGTACGTGCCCGGCGACACCGACTGGGACGCCCTGCGGGAAGCGGCGCGCGAGGCCATGTCCCGCGCGTACGCCCCGTACTCGGGCTTCCCGGTCGGGGCCGCGGCCCTGGTCGACGACGGCAGGACCATCTCCGGCTGCAACGTGGAGAACGCGTCCTACGGCCTCGGCCTGTGCGCCGAGTGCGGTCTCGTCTCCCAGCTCCAGCTGACCGGCGGCGGCCGTCTCACGCACTTCACCTGCGTGGACGGCAAGGGCGAGATCCTGATGCCGTGCGGGCGGTGCCGCCAGCTCCTGTACGAGTTCGGCGGCGCGGAGCTCCTTCTGGAGACGTCGTCCGGGGTGCGGACGCTGGGCGACATGCTCCCCGACGCGTTCGGACCGCAGCACCTCAACTGAGGTGCGGCACCTCAACTGAGGTGCGGCACCTCAACTGAAGTGCGGCCCCGCCCCCTTGGAGATCTCGGGTGCGGGGCCGCCTTCATCTCCCGGCTCTATGCGCGTAGAGTCGCGGCATATCTACGTACGTACGCCGTTGTACTGCTGGAAGGACCGCCATGGACGTCATCTCTGTCATCCGCACCAAGCGCGACCGGGGCGAACTCAGCGACGAGCAGATCGACTGGGTCATCGACGCGTACACGCGCGGCGCGGTCGCCGACGAACAGATGTCGTCCCTCGCGATGGCGATCCTCCTGAACGGCATGAACCGCAAGGAGATCGCCCGCTGGACCGCCGCGATGATCGCGTCCGGCGAGCGCATGGACTTCTCCTCCCTCTCCCGCCCCACCGCCGACAAGCACTCCACGGGCGGCGTCGGCGACAAGATCACGCTGCCGCTCGCCCCGCTGGTCGCCGCGTGCGGCGCGGCCGTCCCGCAGCTCTCCGGACGCGGCCTCGGCCACACCGGCGGCACCCTGGACAAGCTGGAGGCCATCCCCGGCTGGCGCGCGCTGCTCTCCAACGAGGAGATGCTGAACGTCCTGGAAGGCGTCGGCTCGGTGATCTGTGCTGCGGGCGACGGACTGGCCCCCGCCGACAAGAAGCTCTACGCGCTGCGGGACGTGACCGGCACGGTGGAGGCGATCCCGCTGATCGCGTCCTCCATCATGTCGAAGAAGATCGCCGAGGGGACGGGCTCGCTCGTCCTCGACGTCAAGGTCGGCACCGGCGCCTTCATGAAGAACCTCGACGACGCCCGCGAACTGGCCTCCACCATGGTCGAACTGGGCACCGACAGCGGCGTCCGCACGGTCGCCCTGCTCACGGACATGTCGACCCCGCTGGGCCTGACGGCAGGCAACGCTCTTGAGGTACGGGAGTCGGTCGAGGTCCTCGCCGGTGGCGGCCCCTCCGACGTCGTCGAGCTCACCCTGGCCCTGGCCCGCGAGATGCTCGACGCGGCGGGCCTGAAGGACGCGGACCCCGCGAAGGCCCTCGCGGACGGCTCCGCGATGGACGTGTGGCGCCGCATGATCGCCGCCCAGGGCGGCGACCCGGACGCGGCGCTGCCGGTGGCCCGCGAGACCCACGTCGTCCGCGCGCCGTCGTCCGGCGTGCTGACCCGCCTCGACGCGTACGACATCGGGGTCGCGGCGTGGCGCCTCGGCGCGGGGCGTGCGCGCAAGGAGGACGTGGTGCAGGCGGGCGCGGGCGTCGAGCTCCACGCGAAGCCGGGCGACTCCGTCGAGGCGGGCGCACCACTGATGACCCTGCACACGGACACGCCGGACCGCTTCGCCTACGCGCTCCAGTCGGTGGAGGGCTCGTACGAGGTCGCTCCCGCGGGGACGGAGTTCTCGCCGGTGGCGATCGTGCGGGGGCGGATCGGCTGAGGGATTTCAGCCCCTCCGGCGATCGAGGAGCGGGGTCTGGGGCGGAGCCCCAGGGGTGGTGCGGGGGGCGGGGCGACTTCGGCGCAGGCCCGTAGCGATGAGTTTCGCCCGCTGGACCGGTCACCCCTGCGTGGCTGATTCCGAAGAGAACCTCATCCGTATCGAGGGCCCGCTGCGCGCAGGCGACATCCCGCGCCTGTGCGAGCGGGTCGCGGCGGCCCGGCACGGGCCCCGTGGCGCCGACGTGGTCTGCGACGTCGGCGCCGTCACCACCGCCGACCTCACCACCGTCGACGCCATCGCCCGCCTGCACCTCGCGGCACACCGGCACGGGGGCCGGATACGTCTCAGAAATCCCGCCCCCGCCCTGCTGGCCCTCCTCGGACTCGTCGGACTGGTCGAACTACTGGGCCTGGTCGTCGAGATGGAGGGGCAGACCGAAGAGCGGGAACCACCGGGGCGTGTCCAGGAAACAGTGGAAACCGGTGATCCGGCCCTCTGAGATCTCGATGACCTGGATCGCCCAGGGGGCGAATCCGCCGTTGTCGGGGTCGGGCTTGTAGTGCGCGAAGCCCGGCGTGCCGTTCACGTTCACCGGGAAGAGGCGGCTGTTGGCGCAGGCCGAGCCCACGGTGGTCATGAAGCCCGTGATGTCCGCCGTACCGCGCAGCCACAGGTCGAACGGCGGCATCGTCATGATGGCGTCCTCGGCGAGCAGCGCCGTGAGCGCCGCCATGTCATAGCCCTCGAAGGCGGCGACATAGCGGTCGAGGAGCTTCTGCTGCTCCTCGTCCAGCGGGTCGGAGACGGCCGTGCCGTCCGCCGGGCGCTCGGCGAGGGTGGCGCGGGCCCGCTGCAGCGCGCTGTTCACCGAGGCGACGGACGTGTCGATCAGCTCGGCGACCTCGCTGGCCTTCCACGCGAGGACCTCGCGCAGGATAAGCACCGCCCGCTGCTTGGGCGGCAGGCTCTGCAGGGCGGCCACGAACGCCAGGCGCACCGACTCCTTGGCGACCGCGGCCTCGGCGGGATCGTCGGGCATCGGCAGGATGCGGGCGTCCGGCATCGGCTCCAGCCAGGTGTTGTCGGGACGCGGGCTGAGCGCGGCCTGGGCCAGCGGGGCGGCCGCGGTCAGGTCCATGGGGCGGGCGCGGCGGTTGCCCGCGTTCAACATGTCCAGGCAGACGTTCGTCGCGATGCGGTACAGCCACGAGCGGATGCTGGAGCGCCCCTCGAACTTCTCGAAGCTGCGCCAGGCCCGCACCATCGTGTCCTGCACGGCGTCCTCGGCCTCGAAGGCGGAGCCCAGCATCCGATAGCAGTACCCGGTCAGTTCGACCCGGTGCTTCTCCAGCGTGCCGTCCAGATCGGTCGTCGTCCCTGCGATGTCGCCCATCCCCACCCACCCCTGCGGAAACCGAGAAGAGCCCGATGTGAGGCCCAACACATCGGAAGCTACCGCAGCCCACTGACAACGGCCCTCGGAGTGGGGAAACCCGCAGGTGTTGTCAGCAGGAGCGGGCGACGAAGGCGCGCCGCTCGCGCCGCTCCTTCACCCGTGCCGCGTGCGAGCCCCACGCCGTCACCGACACGACGCCGAGCACCGCGAGGACGCCGAGGCTCACGGTCCCGGCCCAGCCGCCCGCGTGGAAGGCGACCGCGCCGAGCGTGCCGCCCGCGCTGGAGCCCAGGTAGTACGCGGACTGGTAGAGCGCCGACGCCTGGGCCCTGCCCTCGGTGGCCGTACGGCTCACCGACGAGGAGGCGACCGCGTGCCCGGCGAAGAAGCCCGCGGTGATCAGCACGAGCCCCAGCAGGACCATGACCAGAGAGGACGAGAGGGAGAGCAGCAGGCCGCCGGCCGTGGTGCTCACCGCCAGGTACAGCGCCCCGCGCCGCCCGAGCCGCGCCACCAGCTTCCCGGCGGCCGCCGAGGAGACCGTGCCGACGAGATAGACGAGGAAGATCGAGCCGATGACGCCCTGCGGCAGCGAGAACGGCGCCTCGGTGAGGCGGTATCCGATCACCGTGTAGACCGCGCCGAAGACGGTCATGAAGAGCGCGCCGATCGCGTACAGCCTGCACAGGAGCGGGTTCGACAGATGGCCGCGCACCGTACGGGCGAGAGCCTTGGGGCTGAGCGGCCCCGGGGTGAAGTGCCGCGGCGCGGGCAGCAGTACGCGGAAGGCGACCGCGCACAGCACCGCGACGATGCCGACCACGCCGACCGCCGCGCGCCAGCCCCAGGCCTGCGCGACCCAGCCGGTGACGATGCGCCCGCTCATCCCGCCGATCGAGTTGCCTGCCACGAACATGCCGATCGCGGCGACCAGCGCCTTGGGCCGCACCTCCTCGGCGAGGAACGCCATGGCGGAGGCGGGCAGCCCGGCGAGGGCCGCGCCCTGCAGCGCGCGCAGCGCGATCAGCACCTCGACCGAGGGGGCGAAGGGGACGAGGAGGCCGACGGCGACGGCGACGGTCAGCGAGGCGGTCATCACCGCACGCCGCCCGAAGCGTTCGCTGAGCGCGCTCAGCGGCAGGACGAAGAGGGCCAGTGCGCCCGTCGCCCCCGACACCGTCCAGCTCGCCGTGCTCGCGCTCACGCCGAAGTCGGCGGAGACGAGGGGGAGGAGGGCCTGCGTGGAGTAGAGGAGGGCGAAGGTGGCGACGCCCGCGAGGAAGAGCGCGAAGCTCATCCGGCGGTAGCCGGGCCCGCCGGGGGTCATCCGGGAGTCGGATGCCGGGGCGGAGGGGGAGGGGGAGAGAGCGGGGGACGACGGGGCGGGGGCGACCGCATGGGTGGCGGACGCCCCAGTACTGGCAGCAGGCATGCCACGAACGTACGGCTGACTTTTTGATGCGTCCAATGCATGGAAACGCCATAATCCATTCCATGGAGCATCAGCACAGGTCACAGCCGCGCGTGTCACAGAACAGTGACCCGGAGGACATCGTGACGCTGCTCGCGCCACGCCTCGCGTACTTCGCGGGAGTCGCCCGCACCGAGCACGTGACGCGCGCCGCGCACCAGATGCGGATCCCCCAGTCGACGCTCTCCCGCGCACTCGTCCGGCTGGAACGGGACCTCGGCGTCGACCTGTTCGCCCGGCGCGGCCGCACGGTATCGCTCACCCCGGCGGGCCGCACCTTCCTCGCCTCGGTCGAGCGGGCGCTCGGCGAGGTGGAGCGCGCCGCCGAGTCGGTGCGCGCGGACGCCGACCCGGAGTCCGGCAAGGTCGCCTTCGGCTTTCTGCACACGATGGGATCGGAGACCGTGCCAGGGCTGATCCGCGCCTTCCGCGCCGACCATCCGCGCGTACGGTTCAGCCTCGTCCAGAACTACGGCGAGGCGATGATCGAGCGGCTGCGCGCGGGCGAGCTCGACCTCTGCCTCACCTCGCCCGTGCCCGACGCCCCCGACCTGGTCGCCCGCCGCCTCGACGAGCAGCGCCTGCGCCTGGTGGTGCCCGACGACCACCGCCTGGCCTCGCGCAAGCGGGTCCGCCTCACCGAGGCGGCCGAAGAGGCGTTCGTGACGCTGGAGCCCGGCTACGGCCTGCGCCGCATCACGGACGACCTCTGCCGGGATGCGGGCTTCAAGCCCCGCATCGCCTTCGAGGGCGAGGAGGCGGAGACGCTGCGCGGCTTGGTCGCGGCGGGCCTCGGGGTGGCGCTCCTGCCGCCACCCGCCGTACCGCGTCCGGGAGTCGTGGAGCTGACCGTGACGGGCCAGCGCGCGGTCCGCGAGATCGGCGTGGCCTGGCTGGGCGGCCACCCGGACACGCCGCCGGTGGCGGCGTTCAAGGCGTTCCTGCTGAGTAGAAAGGGTCGGCTGCTGAATTGAGCCCGTCCGGCGATCGAGGGCGAACTCGACGAAGCCGGTGATCGACCGAGCCCCGTGACGGGGTCACCTCCGAAGCGACTGCCCAAAGCCGGAGGCAAGAGGCATCCGCAGCCCCAACGGCGGCGGAGCCGCCAACGCGTCCTCCAGGGGCCGGGCGAAGTCCGCCCCGAACAACGTCCCCAGCACGAAGTCCGAAGCCAGCGCGAGGACTTCGGACTGGTGCTGGTGCAGCCGGTGCCCGTCGGAGTGCACCTCGAACCTGCACACGTCCCGGTTCGCCTTCTTCGCCCGTTCCGCGAACCGGAACGACAGCTCGGGGTCGGTCCGCTCGTCGTTCGTGCCGTGCACGATGAGGACCCGCCGCCCCGCGAGCTGCTTCACCGGTTCGGGCGGCGCGGCCACATCGTCCTCGGGCAGCCAAGGAGCCATCGCGAGGACGGAGTTGACCGCCTCGTGGCCGCCCGCGCGAAGCGCCGCACGGCCGCCCATGTCCACCCCGGCCAGACAGACGGGGACGTCTCCGTAGAGACGTACGATCTCGTCCGCCGCCCAGGCCGTGTCGTGGGCGAGCTGCGCCTGCGCGCCGTTCCAGCCGCGGCAGCCGTAGTGCACGACATGCGTGGCGAGGCCCGCGTCGCGCCCGTCGTGGGCGAGTCTGCGCCCCAGCGCCCGCACGCCCGCACCCGCGAGGGGCGAGGGCCTGCGCGTGGACGTCTCGGCGCCGCCGGGCAGCAGGAGCACCGCTCCGCTCACCGCCGGAGGTGCCGTCCCGATCACGCGCCCGAGCCTGGCCGCGCCCGCCGGCCCCGCGGTCCCGTCCTGTGCCATGACAGAACAGTGTCAGAAGCCATCGTGTACGCCACCCGTCCGCAGGGTCACTGTTACGTATCGACCGGTGAGTTCTACGCGCGTAGGCGCTAGAGTGCCGAAATGACGAGCCAGACACACACGACCGGTCACACGGACCGGGAAACGCCCAGTGCCGAGCAGATCCGCCGCGCCCCGAAGGTGCTCCTCCACGACCACCTGGACGGCGGCCTGCGCCCCGGCACGATCGTCGACCTCGCCCGCGCGTGCGGGTACGAGGGCCTGCCCGAGACCGACCCCGACAAGCTCGGGATCTGGTTCCGCGAGGCGGCCGACTCCGGCTCCCTCGAGCGCTACCTGGAGACCTTCGCCCACACCTGCGCGGTGATGCAGACGAAGGACGCCCTCAAGCGCGTGGCCGCCGAGTGCGCCGAGGACCTCGCCGAGGACGGCGTGGTCTACGCCGAGATCCGGTACGCGCCCGAGCAGCACCTGGAGAGCGGCCTCACCCTCGAAGAGGTCGTCGAGGCGGTCAACGACGGCTTCCGCGAGGGCGAGCGCCGCGCGAAGGCCAACGGCCACCGCATCCGCGTCGGCGCGCTGCTCACCGCCATGCGGCACGCGGCCCGCGCCCTGGAGATCGCCGAACTGGCCAACCGCTACCGCGATCTCGGCGTGGTCGGCTTCGACATCGCGGGCGCGGAGGCGGGCTTCCCGCCCACCCGCCACCTCGACGCCTTCGAGTTCCTCAAGCGCGAGAACAACCACTTCACGATCCACGCGGGCGAGGCCTTCGGCCTGCCGTCGATCTGGCAGGCCCTGCAGTGGTGCGGCGCCGACCGCCTCGGCCACGGCGTGCGCATCATCGACGACATCAAGGTCGCGGAGGACGGCTCGGTCCAGCTCGGCCGCCTCGCGTCGTACGTCCGCGACAAGCGGATCCCGCTGGAGCTCTGCCCGACCTCCAACCTCCAGACGGGCGCGGCCACTTCGTACGCCGAGCACCCCATCGGGCTGCTGCGCAAGCTGCACTTCCGCGCGACGGTGAACACCGACAACCGCCTGATGTCGGGCACCAGCATGAGCCTCGAATTCGAGCACCTGGTCGGCACGTTCGGCTACACGCTCGATGACATGCAGTGGTTCACAGTCAATGCGATGAAATCAGCATTCATTCCTTTCGATGAACGCCTTGCCATGATCAACGACGTGATCAAGCCCGGTTATGCCGAGCTGAAGTCCGAGTGGCTGTTCCGCCAGACGGTCTCGACCAGCGCTTCTGTCGAGAGCTGAGGGAAAGCGTCCGCCTCTGCGTGACGCGTCGGCGGCCGGGAGCCTGGTGCTCCCGGCCGCTTTGTTTCGCCCGCGAACCGTGATCGGGGCTGCGCACGGTCGTTGAACCGCCGAACGACCTCGACGCCAAGACGCAAGGACGCATTGAAGATGAAGCAGTCTGCCGCCAAGACCCTCGGTGTCGCCGCTCTCGGCGCCGCCTTCGCCGCCACCGGTGCCGGTGCCGCGCACGCCGCCGCCGGCGTTCCCGACCCCGCCGCCGCCCTGGGCCCCGTCTCCGCCGTGGTGCCCGCCGGGGGCCTGGCCGGCGCCACCGAGTCCCTGGCCGCCGGACAGAACGCCCTCAGCAACGGCGTGCAGGCCGCCCAGCCGGCCCTCAGCGACGCCGTCCCCTCGCTGCTCGGCGACAAGAAGGCCATCCCCCCGATCAAGTCGACCGCGAACAAGTCGACCGCGAAGCCCGCCACGTCGAACGCGAAGCCCTCCTCCCCGGTCTCGGGCCTGCTCGGCGGCCTGCCCCTGGGCGGCACCGGCATCAACGGCCTGCCGCTCGGCTGACCGGACGCAGCGCATACGCCGATGGGGCGCCCCTCACGTGAGGGGCGCCCCATCGGCGTACGTACCGCCTGTGTCACCAGGCCTGGCGGGCCTTGCCCTCGGAGGGCAGCAGGACCCACAGCGCGAGATAGAGAAGGAACTGCGGTCCTGGCAGCAGGCACGAGACGACGAAGATCACGCGCATCGTCGTCGCGGAGGTGCCGAAGCGCCTGGCAAGGGCTGCGCACACTCCGCCGATCATCCGGCCGTGGGTGGGGCGGGCAAGGGCGGTCATGTCGGGCTCCTTCGCGAACCGTAGGTGCGAGGCCTCTCTGTGTGCCCCGATACTTCGACAGTACGTTCACGAAGCGGGGCAAAGCATCGCTCTAGGGTGCGACGCCGACCCTGGGAATTGTCGGGGTCACACCCTGAGACAGCTCCTCCCGGGGGAGGGCCGGGCGGCGCCCCCCGTCCTCGTCACGACGGAGCCGAGCCCTGACCGTCGGCACCACGGCGAGGTGCATGACGGTCACCCCGAGGGTGTTCAGGAGCAGCGAGTCGATGTCGACGACCTGCCCGGGGACCCCGGTCTGCAGCATTTCGATGCCGAGGGAGAGCAGTGCTCCGGCGGCGACCGTGCGGACCAGAGAGCCCCACGGCGAGACCACGACCCGGCCGCCGGCCAGCGGCAGCAGCACACCCAGCGGGGCGAGCAGCAGCACGCTCTCGCCGATCCGGCGGGCCGCCTGGACACCGCCCATCGCCAGGTCCGCCTTGATCCCGGCGAGCGGCTGCAGATTCGCGGCGCTCACCCAGGGGACGTCCAGCGGACGCAGCGTGATCCACGCGACGAGCAGAAGGTGCGCGACGAGGAGGAATCCCCCTGCCGCACGGAAGCGAATGGCGGCCACACGGTCGCCTGAGCCTTGACGCACGCCCCCCAAGACGTCACAGGCGGCAGGATCGGTTCCGTGTACACGGCGCCAGCTACGGCGCCTACGGCGGATACAGCGGTTACAGCGGATACGGCGGTTACTCGACCGGGCTCGCGGGCGGCGCCACGCTCCCGGGCCGGGAGCGGACCTCCGTGGTGCACTCGTACCGCCGCAGCCCGCTGCTTCCGGGGCCGCCCATGACCACCGCCCGGTCGTCCGACGCCGCGTTCTCAGCCAGCGTGCACACGATCTGGGCGAGCGCGAACGACGACAGGCCCTCCGGCGGCGTACCGAGGCGCAGCGCGTCGTCCGGGTCGCCCTTGCGCGGCCCTGAGACGGTGGTGCCGTCGCGCACGTCCGTGGCGAAGCCCGCCTGCTTCTCGGGGTCGGAGGGGGGCGTCGCCAGCTCGTCGAGGAGCGCCTGGGCGATGCGCACCCGGTCGTCGCTCGCCTTGTCGTTACGGATCTGCAGGTTCCGGTCGACGGCCACCAGCTGCGCCGCGCAGACCATGAACACCTCCACGGGCACACCGCTGCCCGACCGCGAGGCGATCCCGGAGCCCGAAAGCGCGCACGGCACCCGGGAGGGCGCGGCGCCGTAGTCCGTCGGCACCTCGGTCGGCCTGATCCCGCACCCGGCGAGCACGGCGGCGAGCACCGCCGCGGCGGCCACGGCACGCATCCTTCGCCTGTTCACGCCTCGCCCCCTTCGGCGTCGTCCTCGGAATCGTCGATGCCCTCGCCGTCGCGCGGCAGCCACAGTGTGAAGACCGCGCCGCCCTTCTCACAGTTGGCGGCGGTGATCTCGCCGCCGTGGATGTGCGCGTTCTCCAGGGCGATGGAGAGGCCGAGGCCGCTGCCCTCGGACCGCGGGCGGGACGCGCTCGCCTTGTAGAAGCGGTCGAAGACGTGCGGCAGGACCTCTTCCGGGATGCCGGGGCCGTGGTCGCGTACGGCGATGACCAGCTTGGCGTCCTCAAGGCGGACCGAGACCTTCACCGGGGAACCGCCGTGCTTGAGGGCGTTGCCGATGAGGTTCGCGAGGATCACGTCGAGGCGGCGCGGGTCGAGGCGGACCATGATGCCGCGCTCGGCGTCCAGGTCGACCGCGTCCAGCCAGGCGCGCGCGTCGATGCACGCGGTGATCTGGTCGGCGATGTCGACGCGGTCCTGGACCAGGCGCGCGGTGCCCGCGTCGAAGCGGGTGACCTCCATGAGGTTCTCCACGAGGTCGTTCAGCCGGCGGGTCTCGCTCACCACGAGCCGTACGGCTGGCTCGATCATCGGGTCCACCGAGCCGGTCTCCGCGTCGAGCTCCTCCTCAAGGACCTCCGTCACGGCGGTGATCGCGGTCAGCGGAGTGCGCAGCTCGTGCGACATGTCGGCGACGAAGCGCCGGGACGCCTCGTCACGGGCGCTCATGTCGGCGACCTTCTTCTCCAGGTTCTCGGCGGTCCTGTTGAACGTCCTCGACAGGTCCGCGAGTTCATCCGTCCCCGACTCCCGCAGCCGGGTGTCCAGCTTGCCCTCGCCGAGCCGCCGCGCGGCCACCCCCAGGCGGTGCACGGGTTTCAGCACGGTCGTCGCCGCGGCCTGCGCGAGCAGCGCGGAACCGATCAGCGCGAGCCCCGTGGCGATGGCGAGGGACCAGCCGAGGGAGCTGAGGTCCTTCGCCTCCGGCTCCAGGGACTTGAGCATGTAGCCCGTCGGGCCGCCGCCGATCACCGTGGCGCCGCCCACCAGGTACGGGGTGCCGTGGTCGTCGATCCGCTGCCAGTACAGGTGGTACGGGCTCTTGTTGCCGGAGGTGAGCTGCTGCTTGTCGTTCACGGCCTTCTGTAGCGAAGCGGGCACCTTGGCGAGCGTGAAGGCGTCCAGATCGGAGTAGCCGACGAACTGGCCGCCCGTCTTCTTCTCGGCGACCAGGAGCACGCTGTAACGCTGGCCGCTGCTCCCCATCTGCTCGGCGGCCGACTGCAATTCGTCCTGCGAGGGGCGCGCGGGCAGCGCCCCCGCCCGGCTCTGCAACTGCTGCCGGAAGTCCTTGAGCGCCGCGTCCTGGGCGCGCGTGAGCACCGCCTCGCGGTTCAGCCAGTACGCGATGCCGGACGCGGAGACGGCGGCGGTGAGCGCCACCAGGCCGAACACCACGACGAGCCGCAGCCGCAGGCTCGTGAAACGCAGCCCCGCCAGTATCGCCTTGCGCGCCGCGGCCCAGCCGCGGAGCTTGTCGTGCGGTTTGGTCACTGAGGTGTGTCCAGCCGATAACCGACGCCGCGCACCGTACGGATGAGGGTCGGCGACGACGGCACGTCCTCGACCTTGGCGCGCAGTCGCTGCACGCACGCGTCGACGAGCCGCGAGTCACCGAGGTAGTCGTGCTCCCACACCAGACGAAGGAGCTGCTGGCGCGACAGGGCCTGGCCGGGCCTGCGGCTCAGCTCCAGGAGCAGCCGCAGCTCGGTCGGCGTGAGCTGCAGGTCCTCGCCGTTCTTCGTCACGGTCATCGCGGCGCGGTCGATGACGAGCGAACCGAACGTCGCCGCGTCATTGGCCTCGCGCTCGCCGCGCCGCAGCACGGCCCGGATCCGGGCGTCGAGGACGCGGCCCTGCACGGGTTTGACGACATAGTCGTCGGCCCCGGACTCAAGACCCACGACCACGTCGATGTCGTCGCTGCGCGCGGTCAGCAGGATGATCGGCAGCTGGTCGGTGCGCCGGATGCGACGGCACACCTCGAAGCCGTCGATGCCCGGCAGCATCACATCCAGCACGATCAGGTCCGGCCGCTGCTCGCCGAGCAGCTTCAGGCCGTCCTCGCCGGTGGCAGCAGTGGCCACCCGGTGCCCCTGGCGCGTGAGCGAAAGCTCCAGGGCCGTCCGGATGGCGTCGTCGTCCTCGATCAGCAACAGGGAAGGCACAGACGTCATTCTGTCCCATGCCACGGCCTCAGTTCGACTACTGGTCCCTCCCCGGGCCCCGAAAGGCCTGGTAGGTACCCGCACCCACACGCGACCTTCACAGGTGGAAGCCCCCTCGAACCCCTGTGACAGGCCTGTGACAGTCGACGGACACCGTCATGAAGTGGCTCCGGCAGAGTTCTGGTCACAAGCAAGAAGCACGGCAGCACGACAGCACGACGGAACAAGAACCGGACTCCACCGACGGGGGGCGCAAGATGAATACGCTGCACAGCACCAGCACACGCGCAGTTGTCACGCGTCTCCACGACGTCGGACGCAGTCCTGAGAAGTCCGGTGTTGTGAGCGGACGGGGGTGCGCTCGCAACACCGGGCGTCAGCACACCGGGATCATGACGGTGGTCGACACCACGGGGGAGCGGAAGTCCCTGTCGGAGGCGGAGTTCACCGCCTACGTACAGGATCGCCGCGCCTCTCTGTACGCAACCGCCTACCACCTGACCGGTGACCGCTTCGAGGCCGAGGACCTGCTGCAGAGCGCCCTCTTCTCGACGTACCGGGCCTGGGACAGGATCAGCGACAAGGCCGCGGTCGGGGGCTACCTCCGCCGCACCATGACCAATCTGCACATCAGCGCGTGGCGCCGCCGCAAGCTGAACGAGTACCCGACCGAGGAGCTGCCGGAGACGGTGGGCGACACGGACGCGATGCGCGGCACCGAGCTGCGCGCCGTGCTGTGGCAGGCCCTGGCCCGGCTGCCCGAACTCCAGCGCACGATGCTGGTCCTCCGTTACTACGAGGGCCGCACCGACCCGGAGATCGCGGACATCCTCGACATCAGCGTGGGCACGGTGAAGTCCAGCATCTGGCGGTCGCTCCGCCGGCTGCGCGAGGACGACGTCCTCAGCTTCGGCCGTGACCAGGAGGAGTCCTTCGGCGAGTTGGTCGCCTGAGGGCAGGGGGAGACACGGGGGCCGCCGCTCCGGGGGGACGCGGCGGGAGCAGGGGGGAAGAACACGGGGGAAAGCACGGGGGGACAAGGCAGCGGGACCGGAAGACCGGGGGGTCTCTCCGGTCCTTCTGCTTTTCGCGCCTGCTCTTTCCCGGATCTCGGGCCCTCTCGGGTCTCGGGCCCCGGCCCTTCAGGCCTTGGCCCGCGCCCGCACGTGGCGGCCCGCCGCCGCGGCCGCGACCCGGCCGAGCGCCTCTTCCTTGGCGCAGGGGTACGCGCCGAGCTCGGTCTGGCGCGCCACGATGGTGCGCTCGGCCCGCATGAGCCGCCACCCCCGCCGCAGCAGGAACGGCACGGACTTGCGCCCCTCCCGCAGATCCCGCAGGAGCCGCCGCCGGAACGTGGTCGTGGGCCTGCCCCGCAGACAGATCGCGTCGGCGAGCACGCCGAGCTCCTCGCACCGCCGCACGATGTCGGCCGCGAAGATCCCCTCCGCGATGAACAGCGGCGTGCGCTCGACGTCCAGCGCCTCCTGCCCGACGCGCGCGCTGGTCGCGATGTCGTACACCGGCACCTTCGTGCGCCCCGTACGGCACAGCTCCTCGATCGCGGCGACCGCCACGTCCGCGTCCCAGGAGTCGACGGAGTCCCAGTCGATGTCCGAACTGCCCGGCACCTGCGGCAGCGTCGGGTCGTCACCCTCCTTGTAGAAGTCGTCCAGGCACAGGACGGGCAGCCCGCAGCGGGCCGCGAAGGAGGACTTGCCCGAGCCGGAGGGGCCCGCGAGCAGCACGACGCGGGTCGGTATCGGGGGATGGGAACCCAATGTCGTGAACCTTTTCACCTGGGATGGACCGCATCTCCCGACACGGCTCGTCAGCGTGGACGGGAGTCATTATCAACCGAGCCGTCCACGGAGCCCACCCCGCTGCCCCGAACCGGCGGCGCGGGTGGCGTGATCGTGTAGACGAGGGCGGGCAGGAACGTGGTGCCGCGGGACACGACTCCCGGGCGTACCGCGAACGCCACGGCGCCGTCGTGGGGGCAGCCTGACCAGCGGTCCGGGGGCAGCGGGGTGTGCCAGACGAAGTCCGCGTCCGCGGCGCGCGCCGTCGCGAGCAACTGGGCTGCCTCAGCGGCCAGTTCGGCCGACGCCTCGGCCTCCTCCGCGGGCCGCCGGACGGCGGGCCGGGTCACCTGGTCGTCCACGGCCCCGGTGGGGGACAGCAGCGCCCACAGCACGCGGGCGGCGAACAGGGCCTGCTCGGGGTCGGGCTGGGTGCGGCCGCTGAACGGGCCGCCGGACGCCCTGCCGATGCGCCGGGCCCTGAGGAAGAACTGGTGCAGGGCGGTGGCCACGTCCTGGGCCCGGCGGCTCTGTTCGGCGAGGAGGTCATCCCGTCGGTCGTTCGCGTCGGCCAGGAGGGTGCGCAGGTCGCTTTCGTGCCGTTGGACCAGCTCGGTCAGGTGTGCCAGCTCGGTGCTCCGGTCGTGCTGTCGCGTCACCGCGGCGGTCAGGGCGTGTGCCGTCGCCTCCAGTGCCGCTGTCACCCCCGCCAGCGCGTCCGCCAGACGGAGCGTGGCCGCCGCGTGGTCGGCGAACCCGGCCGCGAGCTGCTGCGCCTCGTCCGCCGGAGTGTGCTTGCCCCGGGGCATCAGTAGGTCCCCTTGAAGTCCATGACGCGCTCGGAGACCTCCTGGGTGCGGACGTTGACCGCCCTGACACGGATCTCGGTGTCCCCGAAGATCAGCTCGATGTCCATCCGGCGGTCCGTCACGTCGAGGTCCATGCAGTCGCTCAGATCCACGGGCACCGTGCCGAGGAGACGGTGCGGGCCCTCGTCGTAGTAGTGGGGGTCCGGCAGCGACGTCTCGTAGATGTATACGTCGACGCTGCTGATGAGAGGGTCGGTGGGTACGAGGCCGCGGTGCGGGCGGACCGTGCCGAGGGGCAGCAGCTCGTCCAGGGTCACCAGCTTCAGGAACCGGTCGGGGCAGTAGGCGCGTTCGTCACTGCTCTTCCAGAACCGCTCCCCGTCCTGGGGTTCGTACGGCTCGGCCACCCGCACCCCGTAGGTGGCGGGCGAGCGGCGGGCGGAGACGGCCGGGGCGTAGCAGTGGTGCACCGCGCCGTGCAGGACCGCGCGTTCGGGGCGTCCCGGGTGGTGGACGGTCGCGCGCGTCCCGACGTGGGCGGCGACCCGGCCGCGCAGATACGGCGACTGGGAGAAGCCGCCGACGAGGTAGAGCACCGGCTTGTCCTTCTCGCGTTCGCGTCCCTGGCGTACGGCCGCGAGATGCCGGTCGGCGCAGCCGAGCAGCGGTTCGACGGCGGCGTCCATGAGCTCGGTCATCTCGCGCGGGGTGACCGCGATGCTGAGGTCGTCACCGTCCTGGACCTGGCGCAGCCGCGCCAGTTGCTCCGTCGTCAGGAGATCACGGACGCTGTCCAGGTCGACGAGGGCGGGGCCGTCGCCGGGGCCCGCGAAGCGGTTCCGTGCCGTCTCCCAGGAGCGGAGCAGCGCCTCGACCGCCTTCTTGTTCTCGGCCGTGATCCGGTTGACCTGGAGGATGCCGCCCAGGCGCGGGGCGAGGACGTCCTCCACGAAGCGGCGCGTCACGTACTCGGCCCCGTACGGACCGCCCGACGGCGCGCGCATCTGCTCCAGCGTGCCGTCGCGGGCGACCCGGTAGCTCACCACGTCGATCGTGCCGCCGCCGCAGTCCACCACCACGAAGCGCCGCTCGGGGCGCCTGAAGGTGCGCAGGAGTTCCCTGAAGGGCGATCCGGCGGACTGCTCGATGTGGCAGGCGAGGGCCGCCGCGTCCGGTTCGGGGAGCAGGAGCAGGTTCTCGTGGTCCGCGGCGAAGCCCGCCTGCCCGGCGGCGCCGCGCATGGCGGCCAGGGCCTTGGGCGACCAGATGGCCGGGACCGTCATGCACCAGCGGACGTCCTCGGCGCGGTAGTGGTACCGCGTGATCTCGGCGAGCGCGACCTCCCGGAGCCGCTTCAGGTACTCCGCGATCAGCGGGACCGGGTCCGTGAGGGAGTCCTCGACGCGGTCAAGGGCCGTGCGCGCGTCGGCGACCTCCTCGCGGGAGCGCTGCGGGCGCAGCGACATCTTCATGCCGAGGACCAGGCGGGTGCCGGGTTCGTCGACGCGGTCCTTCGCGGCGTGGCCCCACTCGACGGCGTCGCCCCGCTCGTCGAGGAGGAGCGCCGTCAGGTTCTTGGGGTACGCCGGGTCCGGGGCGCCCGGCCAACCCGTACGGTCGACGATCCGGTCGGGGCGCGGGACGCCGCGCGCGTCGATGGCGACCCAGGCGTACCCGGACGCGTAGGTGCCGAAGTCGACCGCCGCCGCGACGCGGTGGCCGCCCGCCGCGAGGAAGGTGGTGGGGAGCGTCACGAGTCGGGCCCCTCGTCGTCCGAGCCGTACAGATGCCTGCGGGTGCTGCGGCGCGCCGCCTGCTCCGCCCGCGCCCGCACGTCACCGGCCGTGCGGTGCTCGTTGAGCGCTTCCAGGACGGTGACCAGGCGGTCGACGCGGTCCAGGTAGGCGAGCTGGTCGTGCGGGTCGCCGGGGGTGATGATCCGGGCCGCCCGCCGCGCGCTGTCCAGGGCGTACTCGGTGAAGCCGCTCTGCCGGTACACGTCCGCCTGGTGGATCAGGGCGTCGCTCTCGTCCCGCAGCCCGCGGTCCACACAGAGGTCGAGGACCGCGCCGGTGCCCAGCGCGGTGGCCTCCGGTACGGGGGCGAGGCTGTCGGGCAGGCCGCCCGTCGCCCGGGGTGCTTCCCCCGCGGCCACGCCGTACCACTGGGCCAGCATGGCCGACACGGCGCCCGCGGCCCTGGCGATCTGCTCCTGGCTCTTGCGGTGCGCGCGCTTGCCGGACGCGTCGGGCACCGGGAAGGGCAGCGTGAGGCGCACCGCGGGCGGCAGCAGCAGCCCTTGGGGGCGGGCGGCCTCGTGCAGGGGCCGTTCCCGCCCGTCGGAAGCGCCGGACGGGCCGGAGGCGTCGGGTGCCGGTTCGGGTGCCGGGGCCGTCGCCGGTGTGTCGGTGAAGACGTTCCACGCCAGGAGGTGGATCCAGGCGCGGTAGCCGTCGACGATCTCGCCGTGCAGCAGGATCACCGGGAGCCCGCACAGCGCCTCCCGGACCCGGCCGACGTCCGCTTCGCTCTGCGTGAAGGGACGGCGGAACAGCCCCGAGAAGACGTGGGCGAGGCCGGGGGAGCGGAGGTCCTGCGCGAGCTGCTCCTCCAGGATGCGTTCGAACACCTCGTCGCGGTGCGAGGGGTCGCCGCCGGGCGCACCGACGACGCGCATCGGGGCGAGGACGAGCGTGGGCGCCGTCGCCTTGGCCTGGGCGGCCACCTGTGCCGCCGCGCGTACGGGGTGCAGCTCCGCGAAGGGGGAGACGGCGCGGTAGAACTCCGTGTCGTACTGGGTCTGTTCCGTCTCCGACTCCAGGTCGGCGGTGTACCGCTGGTTCTCGCGGGCCAGCTCGGCCCGGTGCTCGGCCGCCCGCCGCGCCAGCTCGGCCCGGTGCGTCGCGGTGCCGCGTTCGAGCTCCGCACCGTGCGTGGCGTTCGTCCGCTCGACCACGCCCCGCTCGGCGATCTCCTTGAGGTTGAGCAGATGCTGCGCGTGCATCTCGCCGAGGCGCAGCTCCGAACGGCGCTGCTCCAGGTCCATCTCGTGCCGGGCCTGCGCCGGATCCCACAGGGCCCCGGCCACCGTCGTTGCGGGCAGGACGCCGACGGAAGGGGCGGGCGCCCCGCTGTCCTGACGCGTCGCCACGGCGCGGCTCGACTCGGTACGTTCGAAGGAGGCGAGGCGCTCGCGCTGCCGGACCGTCTTCTGACGCTGCGTGTACGTCTCCGAAACGGTGCGCGGCACCCCCGCGATGGCGTCACCGATCCCGCGGAAGAGCTCCTTCCCGGCTTCGCCCAGGTTCCGAATCCCCTCACCGATGGACTTGAAGAACCCCACTCCGTCACCCCCGCCACGGCCCGCGGGCCGCCTCGTTCATGCGGTCCATCGTGGCGTGGTCCGACGGGCGCGACCGGTGCGACCGAAAAGGTCGGGGGCAGAACTCAGCAGGATGCACGAGCCGCGCCACACCGGTGTGCGTACGGTCCGCGCACCGTCCGCGGGCGGCGCCCCCGGGCCGTACCGGGCGAGTCGGCCTTTGGCTCCCGCCTTGTCACTCAACTACGCTACGTGCTCGCTCGATCACTCACTACGCACGGATATGGGCGGTACCCATGGCACGACTGGCACGACACGCAGCAACCTCGTCACACCGGCCCGCCAAGCGCGCACTGCTGCGCGCGGGCCTCACCGTCACGGCCGCGGGCGCCGCGCTCGGGGTGGGCGGCGCGGGTGCCGCCGCCGCGGTGGAGCCGGGACCGGCGGCGGCGCCCGCAGGGTTCGCCACGCCGCTCGGCGCCGTCGACGCGGGGATGCCCCTCCAGGTCCTCTCGTCGGCCGTGCACCACTCGACGGCGGGTGGGCTCGGGCCGGTGAAGAACCTCCAGCTCGACCCGCTGGCGAACACGAGCGCAGACCCGCTCGACAACACGCTCGGCACGCAGATCGCCGACTTCAAGCCGGTCAGTACGGGGTTCGTCACCGGCCCGCTGACCCAAGGCGCTTCGCTGGCCGACCTGCCCGCGCTTGGCCCGGTGACGAAGCTGCTGCCCGGCTAGTCGGCGGTGGCGGCCCCCGTCTCCGTCGGCGGCTCCGGGTTCGTGCGGGAGGACCGCAGCGGCACCTCGCGGATCAGCCAGGCGGCCGCGAAGGTGGCGGCGCACAGGACGGCCGTACCGGCCATGACGCCGTGCAGTCCGCCGGTGACCCCGGACCGGAAGGCGTCCCGCACCGGTTCGGGCAGGCCGTGCAGGACCGCGGGGGTCAGCTCGTGGCCGCCCGCGAGACGCTCGCCGTCCGGGCCGAGCCGGTCGGTGACGGTGTCGGTGACGCGGCCGGTGTAGACCGAGCCGAGCACGGCGACGCCGAGCGAGCCGCCGACGGTGCGCAGCAGCGTGGTGGTGCCGCTCGCGGCTCCCAGGTCGCGGGGTTCCGCGCTGTTCATGGTGATCAGCAGCGACGGCTGCAACAGGCAGCCGAGGCCCGCGCCGAGCACGAACGTGAGCGCGGAGGCGACGGGCGTGGCCGTGTCCACGTCGACCGTAAGCAGGGCGAGGGCGCCCACCGTGGCGATGGCGCCGCCCGCGATCGGGTACGCGCGGTACCCGCCGCCGTTGCCGACCGCCCGCCCGATGTATAGCTGCGCGCCCATCATGCCCAGCATCAGCGGGAGCAGCAGGAGGCCGCTCGCCGTCGACGACTGGCCGCGGACGAACTGCATGTACTGCGGCAGATAGCTGGCGGCGCCCAGCATCGCCGCGCCCGCGAGGAAGGTGAGTACCTGCGCGAGCGTGAAGTTGCGGTCGCGGAACAGGCGGGGCGGGATGACCGGTTCCGGGGCGCGCCGTTCCACCCGTGCGAAGGCGGCGAGCGCGGCCACCGCGAGCAGCGTGAGCGAGCCGATCTGCGGGGAGAGCCAGTCGTACGTCGCGCCGCCCCAGGTCCCGAGCAGCGTCAGGGCCAGGATGCCCACCGTGAGCAGAGCGGCGCCCGCGACGTCGATACGGGCCGTGCTGCGCTCGCCGCGCACGTGGACGAGGAGGCCGACGATCAGGAGCGCGGCCACGCCGACCGGCACGTTGACGTAGAAGACCCAGCGCCAGTCCAACTGGTCGGTGAGGAAGCCGCCGAGCAGCGGGCCGCCGATCATCGCGACGGGCAGCAGCACACCGATCATGGACTGTGCGCGGCCCGCCTGCGCGGGTGGCAGCAGCGTCCCGATGAGCGCCATCGCCCCCACGAAGAGCCCACCCGCGCCGAGTCCTTGCAGGGCGCGGAAGGCGATCAACTGCTCCATGTTCTGGGCGAGTCCGCAGAGCACGGAGCCGACGAGGAAGACCGTGATCGAGGTCTGGTAGTTGCCCTTGCGGCCGTAGAGGTCGCCCAGCTTGCCCCAGATCGGGGTGGAGACGGCGGCGGTGAGCAGATAGGCCGTCACCACCCAGGAGAAGTGACCGAGGCCGCCGAGGTCACCGACGATCGTCGGGAGCGCGGTGCCGACGATCGTGCCGTCGAGCGTCGCCAGGATGATGCCGAGGAGCAGTCCGAGGAGGGCGAGGCGGGAGGGGGGTTCCGGGGCGCTGGGGGTGCTGGGGGTGCTGGGGGTGGCGGGCGCGGTGGTTTCCGTGCGCTGGTTCATGGCGTCCTCGCGATGGGTGACGTGACGTCAGGCGGCGTACGGGCGGACGGCCTTCGCGTCGCGCAGTGCAAGGGCCCACCAGGCGAGCTGGTCGAGCATGGTCTTGACGGCGGCGTCGCTGGCCGGTTCCGTCATGCGCCCGTCCGCGTCGAACAGGCCCCAGGCGTTGTGCAGGCTGACCGTGTTGCGGATGGTCGTCGCGTTCAACTCGGCCATGACGACCCGGAGATGCTCGACCGCACGCAGCCCTCCGGAGATCGCGCCGTAGGAGACGAAGCCGATCGGCTTGGCATGCCATTCCCCGTTGTGCCAGTCGATGGCGTTCTTCAGGGACGCCGGGTAGCTGTGGTTGTACTCCGGTGTGATGAAGACGAAGGCGTCGGCCGCCGCCAGACGCGGGGTGACCAGCGCGAGGGCCTCGGTGGTGCCGGGTGCGGGTGGTTGCCCGAAGGCGGGGAGGACCGCGGGCAGCGGGGTCTCGGCGAGATCGACGACGTCGACGTGCATGTCGTCGCGCTGGTCGAGGTGGCCTTTGACCCAGCGGGTGACGACGGGGGCGAAGCGGCCCTCGCGGGTGGAGCCGACGATGACGGCGATACGGAGCTTCTGCGGCTGAGTACTCATGGGGACCCCCTGGTGTGGACGACCTGGTGTGGACGACCTGGTGTGGACGGCCTGGTGTGGACGACACGGTCGTGTACGCCGTATCGGTATGCGTACAACGTACACACCAATGTGTACGGCGTCCACAAGGGATACGCTGTACGCATGGTCACGCAGAAGAAGGACAGCCCGGAGGTCACCCTCTGGGAGCGCCTGGAGCGCCCCGCGTCCGCGCCCCGCACCACCCTGACTCCGCAGCGCATCGCCACCGTCGCGGTCCAGGTCGCCGACGCCGAGGGCATCGCGGCCGTCACCATGCGCCGCCTCGCCACCGAGCTCGGCGTCGCACCCATGGCCGCGTACCGCCACGTCTCGGGAAAGGGCGACCTGCTGGCGCTGATGGTCGACACCGTCTCGGCCGAACTGGGGCCGCCCGCAGAGGTGACGGGCTGGCGCGAGGTGCTGCGGGAGTCCGCGCACGCGACCCGCGAGATGACGCTGCGTCACCGGTGGATGGCCGAACTGCCCACTCCGCTGCACGCGTTGACCCCGAACCGGTTCGCGTCCGCGGAGCGTCAGCTCGCCGCGCTCGACGGGCACGGTCTGGACGTCGACACGCTGATGGTCGTCTTCCGCACCGTCACCGCCTATGTGGGCGCCATGGTCCGGTCCGAGGTGGCGCTGAGCGAGTATCTGCGGCAGCAGGACTGGCAGAGCCCGGACGACATGCGGCGCGGCCTCGCCCCGCAGATGAACTACCTGATCGAGACCGGGCGTTACCCCACCTACCGGCGCTACATCCACGAGGCGCGGCGCAAGGACGACCCCGCGTGGGAGTTCGAGACGGGCCTCGACTGCGTGCTCGACGGGATCGCGGCGCGGTTCGGCCTGTGAGCACCTGTGAGCGCCTGTGAGCACCTGTCCGGCGGACACGGACCGGCATGACATCCGGCATGACATCCGGCATGACGAAGCCCCGGCCTCCTGGACGGAGGAGACCGGGGCTTCGCGGTGCGGGAGGCCGGGAGTGGCCCGTACTAGTACGCCGAGCCGGACGCGCCGAGCGAGCCCGTCGGGTGCCAGACCGTCTTGGTCTCCAGGAAGGCCGTCAGACGGTGCGTGCCGGGGTCGGCGGAGAAGTCCACAGGCTGTGGACGCAGCACGCGCTTGAGGTTGTCCGCGGCGGCGATCTCCAGATCGCGCGCCAGGTCGGCCCCGGCGCCCGTCAGGTCGATCGCGTTGACGTCCTGGTGGGCGGCGAGCGGGGCCGCGATCTCGGCGGTCTTGCCGGTCAGGATGTTGACCACGCCGCCGGGCACGTCGGACGTCGCGAGGACCTCCCCGAGGGACAGCGCGGGCAGCGGGGACTTCTCGGCGGCGATGACGACGGCCGTGTTGCCCGTCGCGATCACCGGGGCGAGCACTGACACGAGGCCGAGGAACGACGACTCCTGGGGCGCGACAACCGCGACCACACCGGTCGGCTCCGGCGTCGAGAGGTTGAAGAACGGGCCCGCCACCGGGTTCGCCCCGCCCACGACCTGGGCGATCTTGTCGGTCCAGCCCGCGTACCAGACCCAGCGGTCGATCGCCGCGTCCACGACCGCGGTGGCCTTGGGCTTGGAGATGCCCTCCGCGTCCGCCACCTCCCGTACGAACTGGTCCTTGCGGCCCTCCAGCATCTCCGCGACGCGGTAGAGGACCTGGCCGCGGTTGTACGCGGTCGCGCCCGCCCAGCCGCCCTGCGCCGTGCGGGCGGCCACCACGGCGTCACGCGCGTCCTTGCGGGACGCCAGCGGCGCGTTGGCGAGCCACGTGCCCTTCGAGTCCGTCACTTCGTACACCCGGCCGCTCTCGGAGCGGGGGAACTTGCCCCCGACGTACAGCTTGTAGGTCTTGAGAACCGTGAGTCGGTCAGACATCGAGGTACGCCTCCAGGCCGTGCCGGCCGCCCTCGCGGCCGTAGCCCGACTCCTTGTAGCCGCCGAACGGCGAGGTCGGGTCGAACTTGTTGAAAGTATTGGCCCAGACGACGCCCGCCCGGAGCTTGTTCGCGACCGCGAGGATGCGCGAGCCCTTCTCCGTCCAGATGCCGGCGGAGAGCCCGTACTGGGTGTTGTTGGCCTTGGCGACCGCCTCGTCCGGCGTGCGGAAGGACAGCACGGAGAGCACCGGGCCGAAGATCTCGTCGCGGGCGATGGTGTGCGCCTGCGTGACGTTGGTGAAGAGCGTCGGCGCGAACCAGTAGCCGGAGGACGGCAGGTCGCACGGGGCCGACCAGCGCTCGGCGCCCTCCGCCTCACCGGTCTCGGCGAGCGCGGTGATGCGGGCGAGCTGCTCGGCGGAGTTGATGGCGCCGATGTCGGTGTTCTTGTCGAGCGGGTCGCCCAGGCGCAGGGTGGAGAGGCGCCGCTTCAGCGCGTCGAGCACCTCGTCCTGGACCGACTCCTGTACGAGGAGGCGCGAGCCCGCGCAGCAGACCTGGCCCTGGTTGAAGAAGATCCCCGTGACGATGCCCTCGACCGCCTGGTCGATGGGGGCGTCGTCGAAGACGATGTTCGCGCCCTTGCCGCCCAGTTCGAGCGTGACCTTCTTGTCCGTGCCCGCGACCTGGCGCGCGATGGCCTTGCCGACGGCGGTCGAGCCGGTGAAGGCGACCTTGTTCACGTCGGGGTGGGAGGTCAGCGCCGCGCCCGCGTCGCCGTACCCGGGAAGGATGTTGACGACGCCCTTGGGCAGGCCCGCCTGGCGGCAGATGTCCGCGAAGAAGAGGGCGGAGAGCGGGGTGGTCTCGGCGGGCTTCAGGACGACCGTGTTGCCGGTGGCGAGCGCCGGGGCGATCTTCCAGGCCAGCATCAAAAGCGGGAAGTTCCAGGGGATGACCTGGCCCGCGACGCCGAGCGGCGCCGGGTTCGGGCCGTACCCCGCGTGGTCGAGCTTGTCGGCCCAGCCCGCGTAGTAGAAGAAGTGCGCGGCGACCAGGGGGAGGTCGGCGTCGCGCGTCTCCTTGATGGGCTTTCCGTTGTCGAGGGTCTCCAGGACGGCCAGCTCGCGGCTGCGCTCCTGGATGATCCGGGCGATGCGGAAGAGGTACTTGGCGCGCTCGGCGCCCGGCAGGGCCGACCACTTCTCGAAGGCCCTGCGGGCGGCCCGCACGGCGCGGTCGACGTCTTCGGAGGAGGCCTGCGCGACTTCGGAGAGGACCTCTTCGGTCGACGGGGAGACCGTCTTGAAGACCTTGCCGTCGGCGGCCTCGGTGAACTCGCCGTCGATGAACAGGCCGTAGCTGGGCGCGATGTCGACGACGGAGCGGGACTCCGGCGCGGGTGCGTACTCGAAAGGAGTGGAGGTCATGGGTCAGTCCACCGTCACGTAGTCAGGGCCGGAGTAGCGTCCTGTGGCCAGCTTCTGGCGCTGCATCAGCAGGTCGTTGAGGAGCGACGAGGCACCGAAGCGGAACCAGTGGTTGTCCAGCCAGTCGGGCCCGGCCGTCTCGTTCACCAGGACGAGGAACTTCACCGCGTCCTTGGTGGAGCGGATGCCGCCCGCGGGCTTCACACCGATCTGCACGCCGGTCTGCGCGCGGAAGTCGCGGACGGCCTCCAGCATCAGCAGCGTGTTGGGCGGGGTGGCGTTGACGCCGACCTTGCCGGTCGAGGTCTTGATGAAGTCGGCGCCCGCGATCATGCCGATCCAGCTGGCGCGCTTGATGTTGTCGTACGTCGAGAGCTCACCGGTCTCGAAGATGACCTTCAGCCGGGCGGTGCCCGAGGCCTCCTTCACGGCCCGGATCTGCTCGAACACCGTCATGTAGTCGCCGGAGAGGAAGGCTCCCCGGTCGATGACCATGTCGATCTCGTCGGCGCCCGCCGCGACGGCCTCGCGCACGTCGCCGAGCTTCACGTCGATGGCGGCGCGGCCCGCGGGGAAGGCGGTCGCCACGGAGGCGACCTTCACGCCGCTGGACCCGACGGCCTCCTTCGCGGTGGCGACCATGTCCGGATAGACGCAGACGGCCGCGGTGCGCGGGGTCTCACGGTCGGTCGGGTCCGGGTGCACGGCCTTCGCGCCGAGCGCCCGGACCTTGCCCGGAGTGTCGGCGCCCTCGAGCGTCGTCAGGTCGATCATCGAGATGGCCAGGTCGATGGCGTACGCCTTCGCCGTGGTCTTGATCGAACGGGTACCGAGCGAGGCGGCACGCGCCTCCAGGCCGACCGCGTCGACGCCGGGCAGCCCGTGAAGGAAGCGGCGGAGCGTGCTGTCGGACGCTGTCACGTCAGCGAATGCAGTGGGCATGGTCACGAGGGGAGCATATCTACGCGCGTAGCTGCTGTACAGGGGTGGGGTGCTCGCCGGGGTGGGTGGGTACCGGCGCTGGGGGGCCGGGCGGGCTTCAGGCAGAATCAGGGTATGAGCGACCCCCAGAACCCCGTGGCGGAGCCCGCGTACAAGGACCGCACCTTCCGGTCCCCCGCCGGCATCGCCGGCGGCGTCCTGCTGCTCGCCCTGGGCGCCTGGCTCGGCATCGACGCCGCCGTCCGCGGCGAGGGCCGCGCCCCGTGGCTCGCGCTCGCCGGGCTGCTGCTCGCGGTGCCGCTGGTCGTCGCGTACACCGTGCGGCCCGTCGTGTACGCCAACGACGACCGGCTCCGCATCCGCAACCCGTTCCGCACCATCACGCTGCCGTGGGCCTCCGTCGCGACGCTCCGCTCCGGATACTCCAACGAGGTCCTGACCGGCACCGGCGCCAAGTTCCAGCTCTGGGCGATCCCCGTCTCGCTGCGCGGCCGCAAGAGGGCGGCGCGCAGGCAGTCGCAGGCCGCCGCGGCCGGCGACCCGACGACGGGCCGCACCTTCCTCGACCCCAACGCGCCGTCCACGCGCTCCGCGGGCGACCAGTCCATGGACGACCTCCGCGAACTCGCCGAACGCCAGGCCGCCGAGGAGTCCGCGCAGGGCGAGCCGGTGGTGCGCTGGGCGTACGAGATCATCGCGCCGGCCCTCGCGGGTGCGGTGCTGCTCGCGGTGCTGCTCGCTGTGACGTGACGTGACGTGACGTGACGTGACGTGACGTGACGTGACGTGACGTGACGCGGTCGGGGCGGGGCTGACCGTCGTACTACGGCGGGCCCAGCCACCCCAGAAGCATGTGGCCGCCGAACGCCGCCGAACCGAGAGCCCCCACCGTCAGCACCGTCACCATCACCCGCGTCCTCGCCCGCGCGAGCGCCGCGGCGAGCGGCAGCAGCAGCGGGAAGCCGGGCAGCAGGAAGCGGGCCCGCGGGAAGTAGACCCCGCTGCTGCCCAGGACGATCAGCAGCAGCAGGCCGGTGAACAGGAGCAGCGGCAGCGGCTGCCGGTCGCCCGCGGAGAGTGCGAAGAGGACCACCGCGCCCAGCAGCGTCACCGTCACCATGGCCAGGAACAGCGGCGGCCGCTCGACCACGAGTACGCCCTGCATGCGACGGAGCGTCTCCACGCCGCCGTCCCAGTCGTTGCGCCACAGCTTCTGCACGGCGAAGTAGCCGTCCCAGCGGCCCAGGCGCAGGCCCACCCACGCGACGTACGCGAGCCAGCCGAGCGGGGCGAGCAGGGCGCCGAGGACGGGGCGCAGGGGGTGAGGGGAGGGGTGCAGGGAAGGGTGGGGCGAGCGGGGTACGGAGAAGCGGCCCCAGAGCGACAGGAGCGCCGTCACGGACACCGCCGCGGCGAGCGCCACCCCCGTGGGACGGGTGAGCCCCGCGAGCGCGGCCAGGGAGCCCGCCCACACGTAGCGGCCGGTGAGCACCGCGAACAGCGACCACGCGGTGAGCGCCGTGAAAAGCGACTCCGTGTAGCCCATCCACTGCACCAGGGCGACCGGCAGGCTGCCCCAGAGAACCGCGAGGACGACTCCGGCCCGGCGGCCGTACAGCCGGTCGCCCACCGCGAAGATCCCCCACGCCGCGAGGAAGGAGCAGACCAGCGCGACGCCCAGGCCCGCCGCGCCGCGCGGCAGCCAGGGGAACAGCGTGTCGCCCGCCCTGACGAGCATCGGGTGCAGCGGGAAGAACGCCAGGTTGTTCGCGTCGATCCGGTCCCCGAGGGTGTGCGCGTACCCGTGCGCGGCGATCCTCAGGTACCAGTCGCAGTCCCAGGACCTCATCAGCAGGTGCCGGACCCCGCGGTGCTCCCGGTGCGCCCACTCGGTGAGGACCAGCAGGCCCAGGGTGCGCACGGCCGCGTACGCGAGGAGCGCGGGGGAGGCGTGCCGCAGGGCCCGGACCACGCGCCCCCCGAAGCCCGCGGGCGGGCGGGCGACGCTGCCGGGGCCCCTGGACGGGGGTACGGGTACGGGTACGCGGGACGGGGCGGCGGTGGCGGTCGAGGACTCGGAGATTCCGTACGGCACTGCGGCAGCTCCCGGAACGTGATCGTGCGCTACCGGTCGTCCCTTCCTGGGGGACCGGCAGCGCACCGGATCACTGCGGCAGCTGCGCTAGCGGAACCACTCGCACGGGTGGCTGTGGCGGTTCCGGGGGCGGCGCGTGGTGGTGCGCCGCCGTCAGATGCCCGCGGCCGCCGACAGGTCGCGCTTGATCGTCGCGAGCGTCCGGGCCGCCTCGGCGCGCGCCGCGGGGAGGTCCGCCGTGGACGCCACCGGGACCACCACCTCCAGGTAGCACTTGAGCTTCGGCTCCGTGCCGCTCGGGCGCACGATCACCCGGGCGCCGTCGAGCGTGTAGCGCAGGCCGTCGGTGGGCGGCAGGGCGTCCGTGCCCCGCGTCAGGTCCTCCGCCTTCGTCACGGGCAGGCCCGCGAGCTCCGTCGGCGGCTGCTCGCGCAGGCGGCGCATCGCGTCCGCGATCAGGGATAGGTCCTCCACGCGCACCGACAGCTGGTCGGTGGCGTGCAGTCCGTGCTCCACGGCCAGGTCGTCGAGGAGGTCGAGGAGCGTACGGCCCTGCTCCTTCAGCTCGGACGCGAGCTCCGTGAGGAGCAGGGCGGCGGTGATGCCGTCCTTGTCGCGTACGCCCTCGGGGTCCACGCAGTAGCCGAGCGCCTCTTCGTAGCCGTAGCGCAGGCCGTCCACGCGGGCGATCCACTTGAAGCCGGTCAGGGTCTCCTCGTACGGGAGGCCCGCCTTCTCGGCGATCCGGCCGAGCAGCGAGGAGGAGACGATCGACTCGGCGAAGGTGCCGCGGGCGCCGCGGCCGACCAGGTGCGCGGCGAGCAGCGCGCCCACCTCGTCGCCCCGGAGCATCCGCCAGCTGTTGCTGTTGCTGTTGCTGTTGCTGTTGCTGTTGCTGTTGCTGTTGCTGTTGCTGTTGCTGTTGCTGTTGCTGTTGCTGTTGCTGTTGCCGTTGCCGTTGCCGTCACCGTCCCTGACCGCTGCCGCGCAGCGGTCCGCGTCCGGGTCGTTGGCGATGATCAGGTCCGGGGCGGGCGTGGTGCGGGACGCCGTCGCGAAGGCCAAATCCATCGCGCCCGGCTCCTCCGGGTTCGGGAACGCGACCGTGGGAAAGTCCGGGTCGGGCTCGGCCTGCTCGGCGACGAGCGTGGGCGCGGGGAACCCGGCGCGGGCGAAGGCGGCCAGGAGGGTGTCCTTGCCGACGCCGTGCATGGCCGTGTAGACGGCGTGGGCGGTGCGCGGGGAGCCCGGGGCCAGGACGGCGTCCGTACGGGCCAGGTAGGCCGCCAGGACGTCGTCGGAGAGGGTTTCCCAGCCCGCCTCGGGGCGCGGTACGTCGTTCAGGCTCGCGATGGCGTCGATCTCGGCGGCGATCTCCGCGTCGGCGGGCGGCACGATCTGGGAGCCGTCGCCGAGGTACACCTTGTAGCCGTTGTCGCGCGGCGGGTTGTGGCTGGCCGTGACCTCCACGCCCGCGACCGCGCCGAGGTGCCTTATGGCGAAGGCGAGCACGGGGGTCGGCAGGGGGCGGGGCAGGACGGCCGCGCGGAGACCGGCGCCGGTCATCACGGCGGCCGTGTCGCGGGCGAAGTCGGCGGACTTGTGGCGGGCGTCGTAGCCGACGACGACCAGGCCGCCCGTCTGCCCCTTCGCCTTGAGGTACGCGGCGAGGCCCGCGGCGGCGCGGATGACCACGGAGCGGTTCATGCGCATGGGGCCCGCGCCCAGCTCGCCGCGGAGGCCGGCGGTGCCGAACTGGAGGGTGCCGGCGAAACGGGCCGTCAGTTCGGCGGTGTCCTCGGCGTCGATGAGCTTGGCCAGCTCTTCGCGGGTCTCGGGATCCGGGTCCTCGGCCAGCCAGGCCTGGGCACGTGCGATGAGTTCGGTGTCCTGCACGGGTTCTTCAGCCTCTCGTGGTGCGGGGCGTGGGCGGCTGCGGATGGGGGGCATTTGCTCATGCCCCTACTCCCGCTGAACGTCGCGGGGCAAACGGGTGGGTGGGTGGGTGGGAGGACTAGCCTCCCGCCCCACCGCGGGAGCGCCCCGCCCGTTAGATCCGGCCCAGCACCTTGCCGAGGAGTTCGCCCATGCGCGTCGCGCTGTCGCGGCCCGCCTGGAGGACTTCCTCGTGGTTGAGCGGCTCGCCGGTCATGCCCGCCGCGAGGTTCGTGACGAGGGAGATGCCGAGGACCTCCGCACCCGCCTCGCGCGCGGCGATGGCCTCGAGGACGGTCGACATGCCGACCAGGTCCGCACCGATCGTGCGGGCCATGCGGATCTCGGCGGGCGTCTCGTAGTGCGGGCCGGGGAACTGCGCGTAGACGCCCTCTTCGAGGGAGGGGTCGATCTCCTTGCAGAGGGTGCGCAGCCGCGGCGAGTACAGGTCCGTCAGGTCGACGAAGTTCGCGCCGACGATCGGGGACGTCGCCGTGAGGTTGAGGTGGTCGCTGATCAGCACCGGCTGGCCGGGGCGCATGCCCTCGCGCAGGCCGCCGCAGCCGTTGGTCAGGACGATGGTCTTGCAGCCTGCGGCCACGGCGGTGCGGACACCGTGCGAGACGGCGGCCACGCCACGGCCCTCGTAGTAGTGGGTGCGGCCCAGGAAGACCAGCGCGCGCTTGTCGCCGATCTTGATGGAGCGGATGCGGCCGCCGTGGCCCTCGACGGCCGGCGGCGGGAAGCCGGGCAGCTCGGTGACGGGGAAGTCCGCCTCGGGCTCGCCCAGCGCGCCGACGGCGGGGGCCCAGCCGGAGCCCATCACGAGGGCGACGTCGTGGGTCTCGGCGCCCGTCAGCTCACGCAGGCGCGCGGCGGCGGCGTCGGCGGCGGCGTAGGGGTCGCCCTGGATGTGGTCCGGAATAACTGAAGCGTTCACGCGGACGAGAGTAGCCGCTCAGGGCCTACGCGCGTAGATGACGATGCTTACGGGATTGCGATCGTTGTCTTGTCGTTTCCGACGAGGGCGATCGCAGCCGTGGTGGCCGCAGCCGTGGTGGCCGCAGCCGTGGTGATCGCAGCCGTGGTGACCGCAGCCGGTACCCGGGGCCTTCGCGGCTAGCAGGGGCGCTTGCGCAGTTCCATCACGTAGTCGTGGGGGGCGCCCGCCGACTCCGCCGCGTCGGCCAGCTCGCCCAGGTACCGCGCCGAGGGCAGCCCGCCCTCGTATCCGTTGAGGACGTACACCCAGGCGGGTTCCTCGCCCTCCAGCGTGTCGATGCGGACCCGCATGCGCCGGTAGATGTCCATGCCCACGCCCTCCCACCGGTCCATGGAGTCCTCGTCCATGGGAGCGATGTCGTAGAGCGTGACGAAGACCTGGGAACGGGGCGCCTCGACCAGCGTGGCGAGCGCGCCTTCCCAGCCCATGTGCTCCCCGCCGAACGTGAGCCGCCAGCCGGTCAGCCAGCCGGTCGCGCGCAGCGGTGAGTGCGGGGCGCGGCGTGACATGAGCCGCGGATCCAGATTGCCGGCGTACGCGGCGTAGAGCGACATGTGGTCGAGGGTACGGCAGCAATCACGTAGGCCCCTCACGTAGCGGGAGGACCGCTCGCACGGGGGCGGTGCCACGGACGGAGGGCCCCCGCGCGTGAGCACCTTGAAGCGTGCGGGACAATGGAGTACGTGACTCGGATCGTGATCATTGGCGGCGGACCCGGCGGATACGAGGCGGCCCTTGTGGCCGCCCAGCTCGGCGCGGAGGTGACCGTCGTCGACTGCGACGGTCTGGGCGGGGCGTCGGTGCTCACCGACTGCGTGCCGTCCAAGACTCTGATCGCCACGGCCGAGGTGATGACCACCTTCGACTCCTCGTACGAGGAGCTGGGGATCATCGTCGCGGACGACACCCCCCACATCGACACCCCCGCGCGCGTGGTCGGTGTCGACCTGGGCAAGGTCAACCGCCGTGTGAAGCGGCTCGCGCTCGCGCAGTCCCACGACATCACCGCGTCCGTCACGCGGGCCGGTGCGCGCGTGCTGCGCGGTCGCGGCCGTCTGGAGGGCCAGCAGGACACCGACGGCTCGCGCAAGGTCGTGGTGCGCGCCGCCGACGGCAGCGAGGAGACCCTCGTCGCGGACGCGGTGCTGCTGGCGACCGGCGGGCACCCGCGCGAGGTCCCGGACGCCCAGCCCGACGGCGAGCGGATCCTGAACTGGACCCAGGTGTACGACCTGGACGAGCTGCCCGAAGAGCTCATCGTGGTCGGCTCGGGCGTGACGGGTGCCGAGTTCGCCGGCGCCTATCAGGCCCTCGGGTCCAACGTCACGCTCGTCTCCAGCCGGGACCGCGTGCTGCCGGGCGAGGACCCGGACGCCGCCGCCGTCCTTGAGGACGTCTTCCGTCGCCGCGGCATGAACGTCATGTCCCGCTCCCGCGCCGCCTCCGCCAAGCGGGTCGGGGACCGGGTCGAGGTCACGCTCAACGACGGCCGCGTCATTTCCGGCACGCACTGCCTGATGGCCGTCGGCGCCATCCCGAACAGCAGCGGCATGGGCCTGGAGGAGGCCGGGGTCAAGCTGAAGGACTCGGGTCACATCTGGACCGACAAGGTCTCGCGGACCTCCGCCCCCGGTGTGTACGCCGCCGGTGACGTGACCGGGATCTTCGCGCTGGCCTCCGTCGCCGCCATGCAGGGCCGCATCGCGATGTACCACTTCCTGGGCGACGCGGTGCAGCCGCTGAATCTGAAGGCCGTCTCGGCGAATGTCTTCACCGACCCGGAGATCGCGACCGTCGGTTACAGCCAGGCCGATGTCGACGGCGGCAAGATCGACGCCCGCGTCGTCAAGCTGCCGCTGCTGCGCAATCCGCGCGCGAAGATGCAGGGCATCCGCGACGGTTTCGTCAAGATCTTCTGCCGGCCGGGAACGGGGATCGTGGTCGGCGGTGTGGTCGTAGCACCGCGCGCCTCGGAACTGATCCATCCCATCTCGATCGCGGTCGACAACAATCTGACGGTCGAGCAGATCGCGAATGCGTTCACCGTGTACCCCTCGCTTTCGGGGTCGATCGCCGAGGTGGCGCGTCAGCTCCACACGCGGAAGACGGCGGGCGAGGGCTGATCCGGGCCGCGGCCTGAAACAACTCTTTGCAGGTCACGGAGTGTTGTCGCCCATTCGCGCGGCATAGGCGCCGGGCGTAAGCACCTATACCACTTCCCACCCTGTCGTGCGAACAACTTCTGTAATTCGGCGCAAACTGCTGAAAGCAGACGGTCGTTGGGGTTACTGTCAGTTTCGTGTTCGCTGCAGAACGTCGCCAATTGATCCTCGAAATGGTGCGGGCCAACGGGGCGGTATCGCTCCGTGAGCTCGCCCGCGTCGTCCAGACCTCCGAAGTGACCGTACGGCGGGACGTGCGCGCGCTGGAGGCAGAAGGACTCCTCGACCGCCGACATGGCGGTGCGGTATTGCCGGGCGGATTCACGCGGGAGTCCGGCTTTCCGCAGAAATCACATCTCGCGACCGCCGAGAAGACGGCTATCGCCGATCTCGCGGCGGGTCTCGTCGAAGAAGGCGAAGCCATCGTCGTCGGGGCGGGTACGACCACGCAGGAGCTGGCCCGACGGCTCGCGCGGGTTCCCGGCCTGACCGTCGTCACCAACTCCCTGCTGGTGGCTCAGGCGTTGGCCCATGCCAACCGGGTCGAAGTCGTCATGACCGGCGGCACCCTGCGCGGCTCGAACTACGCGCTCGTGGGAAGCGGTGCCGAGCAGTCCCTCCAGGGGCTGCGGGTGACCCGCGCGTTCCTGTCGGGCAGTGGTCTGACCGCGGAGCGCGGCCTCTCCACGTCCAACATGCTCTCCGCGAGCGTGGACCGCGCGCTGGTCCAGGCGGCGGCCGAGGTCGTGGTCCTGGCGGACCACACCAAGCTCGGCACCGACACGATGTTCCAGACGGTGCCGACGGACGTCATCACGCGCCTGGTCACCGACGAGCCACCGGGGCACGACGACCGTGCGGCAACGGAACTGCAGGCCCTGGCCGACCAGGGCGTGCAGATCGCGGTGGCGGGCGGTGCCGTCGGCCCTAACGCGGGGCCCGGTCCCGACGCGGTCCAGAAGGGGCGCCAGCCGCGCCGGGACGTGCCCCTGCCGGGTCAGCGCCGCAACCACGGCGCGGGACCGGGCCAGCAGCTCCGGAGCGCCGTCCTCGGGGAGCAGCCGCCCGGGGAGCGGGCCGCGCGCGTCGCCGACCTGCGCCGCCGCTGAGCCGGACGGCTGGTGTGGCGGGTGGCGTGGCAGGTGGTGTCACGCCGCCGCCTGCCCGTCCGCCTTGAGAGTTGCCCGTCAGCTTTCAGAGCTGCCGGTCAGCTTTCAGAGCTGCCCGCCCGCCTTCAGAGCTGTCCGTCCGCCTTCAGGCCCCGCAGGGTCAGCGTGAGCAGGCGGTCGGCCAACTCCGGATCGTCCGGGGTCTCTTCGGCCGCCAGCGAGATCGCGTTGGTCAGCTGGAGCAGGTCGGAGATGGAGACGTCGGGGCGCACGGTCCCTGCCTCCTGGGCGCGGGCGAGCAGTGCCGCGCCCGCCTCGCGCATCGGCTTGCTGCACCGCGCGAGCGCCGAAGTGTCGTCGTGCGACGCCGACATGAGGGCGCTCGACAGACCGCGATACTCACCCGCATGAGTGATGATGGCGCGCAGCCACACCACCAGTGCGGCGCAGGGCTGCGGGTCGTCGAGCAGCGCGTGCGAGCGCGCGAGCAGATCGCTCACCGCGTCCTCCCACACCGCGCTCATCAGCGCGTGCCGGTTGGGGAAGTGCCGGTAGAGCGTGCCGATGCCGACGCCCGCCCGGCGCGCCACGTCCTCCAGGGACGTGCCCGTGCCGTGCTCGGCGAAGGCGGAGCGCGCCTCGGCGAGGAGCCGGTCGTAATTGCGGCGGGCGTCGGCCCGCATGGCCCGCGCCGACTGTGCCGTCTGCTGCGGCGTTCTCGCCTGCTGGCCCGTGCCGGTGGTCATCCCCGCACCCTTCGTGAACGTACGCGTACCTCAAGGATGCCACTGACCGCGCGGCCCCCACGGGTGAGGGCGGGGGTGCGGGCGGGTCCGGTCAGGGCTCCCCGCGGGTGAAGAACGCGTCCAGCTCGGCCCTGGCCCTGCGCTCGCGCCGGTGCGGCGGCAGGGCGCCCCCGCGCAGGTTCCGGGTCAGCCACAGGACCAGCGGATACGTGACGCAGGTGCCGATGAGCGCACCGCTCAGCACTCCGGCGGCCAACTCGCTCATGATCATCAACTCGCCTTCGTGTGGAGCTTTTTGGGGGTTTTGCCAGAATTGGCCGAGTTCGGATGGTGGAAGCCGTCGCGGGCCGTGTCGATCATCGTGGCGCCGTTGTCCGGCACCACCGCGCCATAACCGAGCAGCCGCCAGCGGACGTCCACGGCGTCGCTCTCGTAATACGGCACCGGGCCCGCCGCCGACGGCACCAGGAGCGGCGCGGGCCGCCGTGCGCAGGCGTGGCAGGCGGCGACCTCCTCGACGCCGTCCGGGATGTCCGGTGCGTCCGGGAGCGCCACGCGCGCGTGCCCGCGCTCGTGCAGCGGGTTGAAGTAGCAGGGCGGATCGGGCCGCAGCGGCTGTTCCGTCACCAGGGCCGCCAGGGCGCGCATCCCGATGCGGCTGAACTCGACCGCCGCCACCAGTTCCCCGAGGGCGTACGCGGAGTCGTAGGCGGGGTCCGGGCTCCGCGGCCCGTCGCAGGCCGGGCGGATCACCGAATTGCTCGCCTGGATGGCCGCCGTGACGGCGAAGGAGGCGAGCTCGGCACGGAGTTGCCCCGCGAGCGAGCAGGTGTGGTGCAGGGTGTCGCCGAGCGCGGCCGCGTCGCTGAGGAGCTCCGCGCGCCGCTCGGCGTCCGGGCGCAGGGCCTCGGGATCGCCCCCCGGATCCGGCAGCGGTGCGCGCCAGTCGGGCGCGGGCCGCGGCAGGGCGAAGGTGTAGGGGCGGCGCCTGCCAAGCGGCAGGTGCGTGAAGCGGCGCAGGAGCGCCACGGAGAGGCCTGCGGCAAGGCCCAGGACGAGTCCCGCCTCGTAGCGCTGCCCGGCATGGGCGGTCGCCGCGAGCCAGCCGCCGGTGGTGATGGCGCCCGCCGCGGCGAGCAGGCCGAATATGTCCCCCGTGCGTTTCACTGAAGTCCCCCCGTGGTCTTCGGTTCTACGGGGGGAGGACGCGGGGCGGGAGCGGGGTGGTTGCGCCGAAATCACCCGGAGGGGCTGAGAATTCAGCCCCTCCGGCGATTGAGGAGCGGGGTCCGGGGCGGAGCCCCGGGAGACCTCGCGCCGTCGAAGGTCAGTCCTTGATCTCGCAGATCACCGCACCGGAGGTCAGGCTCGCGCCCACCTCCGCGGTGAGGCCCTTGATGGTGCCCGAGCGGTGCGCGTTCAGGGGCTGTTCCATCTTCATGGCCTCCAGGACGACGATCAGGTCGCCCTCGTTGACCTCCTGGCCCTCCTCGACCGCGACCTTGACGATCGTGCCCTGCATGGGCGAGGCGAGGGTGTCACCGGAGGCGGCCGGGCCGGACTTCTTGGCCGCGCGCCGCTTGGGACGGGCGCCGCCCGCCGCCGCGGTGCGCGCGATGGTCATGCCCAGCGAGGACGGCAGCGAGACCTCGAGGCGCTTGCCGCCCACCTCGACGACGACCGTCTCGCGGCCCGGCTCCTCGTCCGTCTCGGTGTCCGAGGCGGACGTGAACGGCGGGATCTCGTTGACGAACTCCGTCTCGATCCAGCGGGTGTGGATGGTGAACGGGTCGCTGGAGCCGGTCAGCTCCGGCGCGAACGCCGGGTCCTTGACGACCGCACGGTGGAAGGGGATGGCGGTGGCCATGCCCTCCACGGTGAACTCCTCCAGCGCCCGCGAGGCACGCTGCAGCGCCTGCTCGCGGGTCGCGCCGGTGACGATCAGCTTGGCGAGCAGCGAGTCCCAGGCCGGGCCGATGACCGAGCCGGACTCCACGCCCGCGTCCAGGCGGACGCCGGGGCCGCTCGGCGCGGCGAACGTGGTGACGGTGCCGGGCGCGGGCAGGAAGCCACGCCCCGGGTCCTCGCCGTTGATGCGGAACTCGAAGGAATGCCCGCGCAGCTCGGGGTCCCCGTAGCCGAGCTCCTCGCCGTCGGCGATGCGGAACATCTCGCGCACCAGGTCGATGCCGGCGACCTCTTCGGTGACCGGGTGCTCCACCTGCAGGCGGGTGTTGACCTCCAGGAAGGAGATCGTGCCGTCGACGCCGACGAGGAACTCGACGGTGCCCGCGCCCACGTACCCGGCCTCCTTGAGGATGGCCTTCGACGCGGCGTACAGCTCGGCGTTCTGCTCGGGCGTCAGGAACGGCGCGGGCGCCTCCTCGACGAGCTTCTGGTGGCGGCGCTGCAGCGAGCAGTCACGGGTCGAGACGACGACCACGTTGCCGTGCTTGTCCGCCAGGCACTGGGTCTCCACGTGCCGCGGCTTGTCGAGGTAGCGCTCGACGAAGCATTCGCCGCGGCCGAAGGCCGCCACGGCCTCGCGGACCGCGGACTCGTACAGCTCGGGGACCTCTTCGAGGGTGCGGGCGACCTTCAGGCCGCGCCCGCCACCGCCGAAGGCGGCCTTGATGGCGATGGGCAGGCCGTTCGCCTCGGCGAAGGCCACCACCTCGTCGGCGCCCGACACGGGGTCGGGGGTACCGGCGACCAGCGGGGCACCGGCGCGCTGCGCGATGTGCCGCGCGGCGACCTTGTCACCCAGGTCGCGGATGGCCTGCGGCGGCGGGCCGATCCAGTTCAGGCCCGCCTCGATGACGGCCTGCGCGAAGTCGGCGTTCTCCGAAAGGAAGCCGTAGCCGGGGTGGATGGCATCCGCCCCCGCGTCCTTGGCCGCGGCCAGCACCTTGGAGATGTCCAAGTAGCTGGTGGCCGGAGTGTCACCGCCCAGCGCGAACGCCTCATCGGCTGCCCGTACATGCAGAGCGTCCCGGTCCGGGTCTGCGTAGACGGCTACGCTCGCGATCCCTGCGTCCCGGCATGCCCGAGCAACGCGGACAGCGATTTCGCCACGGTTGGCGATGAGCACCTTGCGCACGATGGCTCCCTCCTTGAAACAAGCCGAGTTTAGGGACTGCCGACACGGGCTTACGACCCGTCCCCAATGGTGAGCTTGCCCACACGGAGTGTGACTCGAGGCCGGCTAGGTCCGCGAAATCCCTTGTCGTACCGGAGTAGACGGGGTCTCTCCACGGCAGCGTAGCCCGCCGGTGTGGTCAAGGTCTCTGTGTGTCCGCGCTGCGGCGGCACGGCTTTCTTTGTGGAGTCCCTACGAATGGCTCAACGATTCTTTGCCTGTGGCACAGCTCTTGTCCCGGGGTTTACCCGTTAGTAGCGTTCGCCGTGGCTCGAACGTACTTGGGGTAACAGCAGCGGAGAGTGGGTGGGGCGCCGTGGCGCGCAGACCGGTGGCCTGGGTGGGCGCGATCGTACTTCTCGCGGAGGCGGTCGGGATCGCACTCCTCAACTGGTTCCTCGGCCTCGTCGTCGACAAGCAGGACATGTCCCTCGCGGGCCTCGACCCGCACGCGATGACCGTCTCGACCTGGATCGCCGGCCTCCTCTTCGGCGGCTACCTAGCGCTGTGCGCCGTCGTCCTGGCCCGCACCGCCGTCCGCGACCGCGCCCCCGGCACCTTCGGCCGACTGCTCCTGATCAGCTGCGCCGTCGTACACGGACTGCTCGGCGCCTTCTGCGTCGGCCTGGTGGGCTGGGTCGCGTTCGTCTTCATGATGGTCGTGCTCGGCCTGATCGTGCTGCCGCTCGTGGCGTACGAGAAGAAGGCGCAGCGGGACGGCGGGGCGGACGACGCGGTGGGGGCGCCCCAGACGGCCTGAGCCCCTCCCGGGCGGTCCCGACACCTACCGCTGCCACAACTCCGTGATGCCCACTCCCAGTTCGCCCAGGAGGCGGCGGAGCAGTGGCAGCGAGAGGCCGATGACGTTGCCGTGGTCGCCCTCGATGCCTTCGATGAACGGCGCCGAGCGGCCGTCGAGGGTGAACGCCCCTGCCACGTGCAGCGGTTCACCGCTCGCGACGTACGCGGCGATCTCGTCGTCGGAGGGCTCGCCGAAACGGACCACCGTCGACGCCGTCGCCGACGTGTACCGCCCCGAGACGGTGTCGTAGACGCAGTGGCCCGTCTGCAGTACGCCCGCGCGGCCGCGCATGGCCTTCCAGCGGGCGGTGGCCTCCTCGGCGTCGGCGGGCTTGCCGAGCGCCCGGTCGTCCAGCTCAAGGACCGAGTCGCAGCCCACGACCAGCGCGCCCTTGGCCTCGGGCCGCGCGGCGACCACGGAGGCCTTGGCCTCGGCGAGGGCGAGGGCGAGCTCGGCGGGCGTCGGCGCGGTCACCTTGTCCTCGTCGACGCCGCTGACGATCACCTCGGGGGCGAGGCCCGCCTGCCGGAGCAGGCCGAGCCTGGCGGGCGACTGGGAGGCGAGGACGAGACGGCGGGGCTGATCATTCATGCGGGTCAGCGTAGGCGCTGCGCGGGGCGGCGGGGCACTCAGCGGATGCCCAGCACGAACATCGCCACGACCATGGCGAGCGCAAGGACGAGGCCCGCGCGGCGCATCTTCGCCTGCAGGTCCCGCATGTCCTTGGGAGGGTTGTTCTCAGGGTCCGACCACAGCATGCAATCGATACTGCGACCGGGCGGGCCGGGACACCTGAGTACGCGTACTCAAGTTCCCCGGCCCGACGTGCCCAGGACGGGTGGCCCTAGCCGGGCCAGTAGCTACGGCCCCACGCCGTGGGTGAGGGCGCGGGGAGCCGGTGGCGGGCCACGCGCGCCGGGTCGGCCCAGGAGTCGGGCAGCGCGGGCGCGCCGGCCGGCCCGTCGGCCAGGGCCGCGGCGCGCGCCTGGACCACCGCCAGGGCGGCGGCCAGCTCCTCGGGGGTCGGGTTGCCCCGTACGACCTTGATCATGAGCCCTCCCTGAGGGACTAGAGGGGGATGTTGCCGTGCTTCTTCGGAGGAAGGGATTCCCGCTTCGTCCGCAGCTGACGCAGCCCGCGTACGAGGTGTGACCGGGTCTCCGACGGCATGATCACCGCGTCGACGTAGCCGCGCTCGGCCGCCGTGTACGGGTTGAGCAGGGCGTCCTCGTACTCCCGGATCAGCCGCGCCCTGACCTCCTCGACGTCGTCCCCGGCCTCGGCGATCGTGCGGCGGTGCAGGATGTTCACCGCCCCCTGCGCGCCCATGACCGCGATCTGCGCGGTCGGCCAGGCGAGGTTCAGGTCGGCGCCCAGGTGCTTGGAGCCCATCACGTCGTACGCGCCGCCGAAGGCCTTGCGCGTGATGATCGTGATCAGCGGGACGGTGGCCTCCGCGTACGCGTAGATGAGCTTCGCGCCGCGGCGGATGATGCCCGTGTGCTCCTGCTCGACGCCCGGCAGGAAGCCCGGCACGTCGACGAACGTGATGACCGGGACGTTGAACGCGTCGCAGGTGCGGACGAAGCGGGCGCCCTTCTCGGAGGCGTCGATGTTCAGACACCCGGCGAACTGCGTCGGCTGGTTGGCGACGATGCCCACCGGGCGGCCCTCGATGCGGCCGAAGCCGGTGAGGATGTTCGGCGCGAACAGCGGCTGCGTCTCGAAGAACTCGGCGTCGTCCAGGACGTGCTCGATGACGCCGTGCATGTCGTACGGCTGGTTGGCGCTGTCCGGGATCAGCGTGTCGAGCGCCAGGTCCTCGTCCGTGGGCGCGAGGTCGGCCTCCTCGGGGAAGGCGGGCGGCTCGCTGAGGTTGTTCGAAGGCAGGTAGGAGAGAAGGGACTTGACGTACTCGATGGCGTCCTTCTCGTCGCCCGCCATGTGATGCGCCACGCCCGAGGTGGAGTTGTGGGTGCGCGCACCGCCCAGCTCCTCGAAGCCGACGTCCTCACCGGTGACGGTCTTGATGACGTCGGGGCCCGTGATGAACATGTGCGAGGTCTGGTCGACCATGACCGTGAAGTCGGTGATCGCCGGGGAGTAGACGGCGCCGCCCGCGCAGGGGCCGACGACCAGGCTGATCTGCGGGATGACGCCCGAGGCATGAGTGTTGCGGCGGAAGATCTCGCCGTACATCCCGAGCGCCATGACGCCCTCCTGGATGCGGGCGCCGCCGGAGTCGTTGATGCCGACGACCGGGCAGCCGGTCTTCAGCGCGAAGTCCATGACCTTGACGATCTTCTGGCCGAAGACCTCGCCGAGGGCGCCGCCGAAGACGGTGAAGTCCTGCGAGAACACGGCGACCGGGCGGCCGTCGACGGTGCCGTATCCGGTCACCACGCCGTCGCCGTACGGCCGGTTCTTCTCCAGGCCGAAGTTGGTCGAACGGTGCTGCGCGAACTCGTCGAGCTCGACGAAGGAGCCCTCGTCGAGCAGGAGTTCAATCCGCTCGCGGGCCGTCAGCTTCCCCTTGGCGTGCTGCTTTTCGACCGCACGGGCCGACCCCGCGTGCTTGGCCTCCTCGATGCGGCGCTGCAGGTCGGCGAGTTTGCCCGCGGTCGTATGGATGTCGATGGCGCCATGGTCGGCGCTGCGGTCGGCGCTGCGGTCTGACGCGGGCACGTTGGGCTCTTCCGGCTCGGACATCGGGATGCGGCTCCCTGCCTGCTCAAAGGGGCTTGTCTTACGGCGGTGCGGGTGGCTACTGACCCGTAGCGTATCGGCGCCGATACCGTTCGGCAGTGCGGCGTTTACCACACCTAAGGTGGCTTGCATGACGCCGTCAGATGCTGAAGACAATCGCTGGTCCGACCTCGACAGGCCGCCGCTCGGCGCCGCATCGCTGCGGCGGACGCTGCTGCGGGACGGCGGTCTGTGGTCCTCCCTGGACGTGGTGGCCGTCACCGGCTCCACCAACTCCGACCTCGCGGCGCGCGCCGACGAGCTGCCCGAGGGTGCGGTGCTCGTCGCCGAGGAGCAGAGCGCGGCCCGCGGCCGTCTCGACCGCCGTTGGTCCGCGCCCGCCCGCTCCGGCCTCTTCTTCTCCGTCCTGCTCAAGCCCGACGAGGTGCCGGTCGAGCGGTGGGGCTGGCTGCCGCTGCTCACCGGGGTCGCCGTCGCCACGGGGCTCTCCCGGGTGGCCGGGGTGGACACCGCACTCAAGTGGCCCAATGACCTCCTGGTGACCGTGGGCGACGAGGAGCGGAAGGCCGGCGGCATCCTCGTGGAGCGGGCGGGGTCGGCGTCCGGCGGGGGCGTCGTCGTCGGCGTCGGCATCAACGTCACGCTCCGCGAGGAGGAGCTGCCGGTGCCCACGGCGGGCTCCCTCGCCCTGGCCGGCGCGGGGACGACGGACCGCGATCCGCTGCTGCGGGCCGTGCTGCGTTCGCTGGAGCAGTGGTACGGGGAGTGGCGCGACGCGGAGGGCGACCCCGCGGCGTCCCGGCTTCAGGAGACCTACGCCGCCGGGTGCGCCACGCTCGGCCGCCGGGTCCGCGCGGAGCTCCCCGGCGACCGCTTCATCGTGGGCGAGGCGGTCGCGGTGGACGGCGACGGCCGCCTGGTCCTCGCCACGGAGGAGGGCGTGCAGGAGCCGGTGGGGGCGGGGGACATCGTGCATTTGAGGGGCGCGGAGTGAAGGCGGTTCTGACTGAGTGAGTTTCGGTACCCGGGCCGCGTCAGCAAGTCGGTCGTCGGGGGCCGGGGATGAGGGGGCGACCCCCGGACCCCCGGCCGCGTCAATAAGCCGGTCGGGGGAGTCGGGAGTGAGCTGCGGCACACCTGCCGTGCTGTGTTTGCCCGGGGGTGACCCCCGGACCCCCGGCCGCGTCAATAAGCCGGTCGGGGGAGTCGGGAGTGAGCTGCGGCACACCTGCCGTGCTGTGTTTGCCCGGGGGCGACCCCCGGACCCCCGGCCGCGTCAATAAGCCGGTCGGGGGAGTCGGGAGTGAGCTGCGGCACACCTGCCGTAAAGTTGGCGCCGGTCGATATATGACCGCGGCAGATCGGAAGGGCAGCAGGCGTGACCGTCGACGACACGGGCTCCGGCGAGGGCGCATACCCCGCCCCCGACGGCGGGTCCGGCCGTACCGGTGAGTCCGCGGCCGCCCGCGACGGCGGGGCGGAGGGTGCGGTGGCGGACGTCTCCGGGGTGCCCGAGGTGCCCGACGTGGACGACAGGGGCGAGGGTGAGGCGGAGAAGGACCCGCTGGCCCTCCGCCTCGAACAGCTCATCCTCGGCGCCGACCGCCGGTACACACCGTTCCAGGCGGCCCGCAGCGCGGGCGTCTCGATGGAGCTGGCGTCCCGCTTCTGGCGGGCCATGGGCTTCCCCGACATCGGCCAGGCCAAGGCGCTGACCGAGGCGGACGTGCTTGCCCTGCGCCGCCTCGCGGGACTCGTGGAGGCGGGCCTGCTCAGCGAGGCGATGGCCGTGCAGGTGGCGCGCTCCACGGGGCAGACCACGGCCCGGCTCGCCGAGTGGCAGATCGACTCCTTCCTCGAAGGTCTTACCGAGCCGCCCGAGCCCGGCATGACCCGCACCGAGGTCACGTATCCGCTGATAGAGCTGCTCCTGCCCGAGCTGGAGGAGTTCCTCGTCTACGTCTGGCGGCGCCAGCTCGCCGCCGCCACCGGCCGGGTGGTGCAGGCCGCGGACGACGAGGAGATGGTCGACCGGCGGCTCGCCGTCGGCTTCGCCGACCTGGTCGGCTTCACGCGGCTGACGCGGCGCATGGAGGAGGAGGAGCTCGGCGAGCTCGTCGAGGCCTTCGAGACCACCGCCGCGGACCTGGTCGCCGCGCACGGCGGCCGCCTGATCAAGACCCTCGGCGACGAGGTGCTCTACGCCGCCGACGACGCGGGCGTCGCCGCGGAGATCGCGCTGCGGCTCATCGAGACCATGGCCAACGACGAGACCATGCCGGAGCTCCGCGTCGGCATCGCCTTCGGAACCGTGACGACCCGCATGGGTGACGTCTTCGGCACGACCGTGAACCTCGCGAGCCGCCTCACGTCGATAGCGCCCCGGGACGCCGTCCTCGTCGACGGCGCCCTCGCGGAGGAGCTGACGCGGACGGGCGAGGCGCCCGCCTCCGAGGCGGATGCCGCGGAGGAGGCCGCCAAGGCGGAGAAGGAGGGCGAGGAGCCGCCCTCGTACCGTTTCGCCCTCCAGCCGATGTGGCAGCGCCCCGTGCGAGGCCTCGGCGTCGTCGAACCGTGGCTGCTCGCCCGCCGCGGCTGACCCCTTCCCGAGCCCGGGTCCGGCTGACATGATCCACGGGTAACGGTCGTTAACCGCCGGGTGGAGGAGCGTCATGGGTGACGAGCAGCGGTACGGGGAGTACGTGGCGGTCAGGCGGCACGGCCACGTCGTCGAGCTCGTCCTCGACCGCCCCAAGGCGATGAACGCCGTCTCCACGGAGATGGCCCGCTCCATCGCCGCCGCCTGCGCCGCCCTCGCCGAGGACCGGGACGCCCGCGCGGTCGTCCTGACCTCCACCCACGAGCGGGCCTTCTGTGTGGGCGCCGACCTGAAGGAGCGCAACTCCTTCGGCGACGCCGAGCTGCGCCGCCAGCGCCCCACCACGCGCGCCTCCTACACCGGCGTGCTCGACCTGCCCATGCCGACCGTCGCCGCCGTGCACGGCTTCGCGCTCGGCGGCGGCTTCGAGCTCGCGCTCTCCTGCGACATGATCGTCGCCGACCCGACCGCGGTCGTCGGCCTCCCCGAGGTCTCCGTCGGCGTCATCCCGGGCGGCGGCGGCACACAGCTCCTGCCGCGCCGGGTGGGCGCGGCCCGCGCCGCCGAGCTGATCTTCTCCGCGCGCCGCGTGGAGGCCGCGGAGGCGCGGGAGTTGGGCCTGGTGGACGTCCTCGTGGAGGAGGGCGAGGCTCGTACGGAGGCGCTCGCGCTCGGCGCCCGTATCGCGGCCAACTCGCCCGTCGGCCTGCGCGCGGCCAAGCGCGCCCTGCGTCTGGGGCACGGCCTCGACCTGCGGGCCGGTCTGGAGGTCGAGGACGCGGCGTGGCGCACGGTGGCGTTCTCGGCGGACCGGGCGGAGGGCGTGGCGGCGTTCAACGAGAAGCGGAAGCCGCAGTGGCCCGGCGAGTGAGGGAGCGCTTGCGTGCAGGGGGCGGCCGCTACGGAACGTGCGCGGCACCCCGATGTTCCAAAACCCCGTAAACCTCATAATCTGGGGAAATGGGAGAGGATATCCGGCTGCGGGCCGTGGTGGAACTGGCGCAGGGAATGGCTGCCGCGCACACTCCACGTGAGTCCTGGCGGGCCGCCGCCGTCGGTGTCTGCGGCGCGCTGAACGGCAACTTCGCCGCGCTGTCCGTGTGGGAGCGCGACATGTCCCGACTGCGGGTCCTGGTGAACGCGGGCCAACGTGCCAGGGGCGAGGAGGAGTTCCCGGCGAACGAGGCGTACCCCGTCCACCAGTTTCCCGAGATCACCGAGTTCCTGCACGAGCATTGGGCGGGCGGCGGCGAGCCGCACGCCTGGGTCGAGACGGCCGAGGGCCCCGCGGGCGCCCGCGCCGCGGGCTACTGCCACCAGCGGGTGGCCGCGCTGCGCCGCCGGGGCCGCGGCTGCTGCGTGGTCGCCCCGATCGTGCTGCACGGGCGCGCGTGGGGCGAGCTGTACGTGGCGCGTCCGCCGGGCGCACCGGTCTTCGACCGGGCCGACGCCGACCTCGCGACGGTCCTCGCGGCGGTGGTGGCCGCCGGGATCGCGCAGACCGAGCGCCTTGAGGAGGCCCGCCGACTGGCCTTCACGGACGCGCTGACGGGACTCGCCAACCGCCGCGCGGTCGACCGCGGGCTCGACGAGGCGGTGGAGCGGCACCTCGCCGATGAGACCGTGGTCAGCCTGGTCGTCTGTGACGTGAACGGGCTCAAGCGGGTCAACGACACCCAGGGCCACGCGGTCGGCGACCGGCTCCTGGAGCGCTTCGGCTCGGTCCTCTCGCTCTGCGGCGCGATGCTGAAGGGGACGCTGGCCGCGCGGCTCGGCGGCGACGAGTTCTGCCTCCTCAGTGTGGGGCCCACCGCCGACGAGGTGGTGCGGGTCGCCGACGAACTCTGCGTACGGGCTGCCGAGTTGGAGCTCGGCGACGGTGTCGCGTGCGGCGTCGCGTCGACCGGCGACCCGATCGGCCCCGTGCACTCGGCCCGCCGCCTCTTCCGCCTCGCCGACGCGGCGCAGTACCGCGCGAAGGCGGCACGCGCGGTGAAGCCGGTGGTGGCGGGGCGCGAGGGCGACGACGACCCGGTGATCCGCCTCGCGGACGCGCCGGAGGGTACGTCCGGTGCGGGGGAGCGGCGGAAGTTCCGGGGGCGGGGCCCGGCGTGAGAGGCCTGTAAGAGGCCCGCACCGAATCCACCAGTGACACCCGGCGATTCAGTCCGTACGCTGCTGAATATGGATATGCACAGCGTGGGCACCGTGGCCCTTGGGACCTCCGGGACGACCGCGGCGGACGTCATCGCCGTCGCGCGCGGGAACGCACGGATCGAACTGTCGGCCGAGGCGCTGACGGCGCTCGCCGCCGCCCGCGAGATCGTCGACGCGCTCGCGGCCAAGCCCGAGCCCGTCTACGGCGTCTCGACCGGCTTCGGGGCCCTGGCCAGCCGCCACATCGGCCCCGACCTCCGCGCCCAGCTGCAGCGCAACATCGTGCGCTCGCACGCGGCCGGCATGGGCCCGCGCGTGGAGCGCGAGGTCGTCCGCGCGCTGATGTTCCTGCGCCTGAAGACGGTCTGCTCCGGCCACACGGGCGTGCGCCCCGAGGTCGCACAGACGATGGCCGACGTCCTGAACGCGGGTATCACGCCCGTCGTCCACGAGTACGGCTCGCTCGGCTGCTCCGGCGACCTCGCGCCGCTGAGCCACTGCGCGCTGACGCTGATGGGCGAGGGCGACGCCGAGGGCCCCGACGGCGAGCTGAAGCCCGCCGGTGAACTGCTCGCCGCGCACGGCATCACACCCGTGGAGCTCCGCGAGAAGGAGGGCCTGGCCCTCCTCAACGGCACCGACGGCATGCTCGGCATGCTGATCATGGCCCTCGCCGATCTGGAGAACCTCTACAAGTCGGTCGACATCACGGCCGCCCTGACGCTGGAGGCGCTGCTCGGCACCGCGAAGGTCCTCGCGCCCGAGCTGCACGCCATCCGCCCGCACCCGGGCCAGGCCGCCTCCGCCGCCAACATGCTCGCCGTCCTCGACGGTTCCGGCCTCACCGGGCACCACCAGGACGACGCGCCGCGGGTGCAGGATGCGTACTCGGTGCGGTGTGCTCCGCAGGTCGCGGGCGCGGGCCGCGACACGATGGCGCACGCGCGTCTGGTCGCCGAGCGCGAACTGGCCGCCGCCGTCGACAACCCGGTCGTCCTGCCCGACGGCCGCGTCGAGTCCAACGGCAACTTCCACGGCGCCCCCGTCGCGTACGTCCTTGACTTCCTCGCGATCGCCGCGGCCGACCTCGGCTCCATCGCCGAGCGCCGCACGGACCGCCTCCTCGACAAGAACCGCTCGCACGGCCTGCCGCCGTTCCTCGCGGACGACGCGGGCGTCGACTCCGGCCTGATGATCGCCCAGTACACGCAGGCGGCCCTGGTCAGCGAGATGAAGCGGCTCGCCGTCCCGGCGTCGGCCGACTCCATCCCCTCCTCCGCCATGCAGGAGGACCACGTCTCCATGGGCTGGTCCGCGGCCCGCAAGCTGCGCACCGCGGTCGACAACCTCACGCGCATCGTGGCGATCGAGCTGTACGCCGCCACGCGCGCGGTCGAGCTGCGCGAGGGCCTCACTCCGGCGCCCGCGACGCGTGCGGTCGTCGAGGCGATCCGCAAGGCGGGCGTCGAGGGTCCCGGCCCGGACCGCTTCCTCGCGCCGGACCTGGCGGCGGCGGACACGTTCGTACGGACGGGTGCGCTGGTGGCGGCGGTGGAGCCGGTCACGGGGGCGCTGGCCTAGCAAAGCCCGTATCGCAGGCCCGTATCGCAAGGCCCGTATCGCAAGGCCCGTACGTCGAAGAGGGTGCCGTCACATGGTGGCGGCACCCTCTTCCGTGTCTCTGGTGGCACGTCAGTCGCGGTCGACGTGCTCGCGGGTGACCTTGCCCTTGACCGCGTCGATGTCGAAGTCGGTCTTGTTCCAGTCGTCGGTGACGACGTCGACGTTCCAGACGAGACCGCCGCTGTCGTTGTCGTCCAGGCTGACGGAGGTGACGGTCCCCTTCTTCTTGTCGGTGGCCGTCTTGGCGGCCTGCTCCGCCGTCTGCTTGCTGCGGGAGAGCCAGTCGGCCGTCTCGCGCTTGTCGTCGGCGTCCTGGTCCTTGTCCGGGGCGGAGCTGATCACCTCGCCCGAGACGGCGTCGATGCTCACCTTGTGGACGGTGCCGTTCTTCTCGGCGACGTCAGCGTTCCACCGCGGCCCGGCCGAGCTGCCGCTGGGACTGGCACTCGCACTGGCGCTCGCGCTGGCACTCGCACTCGCGTCGTCGCTGTCATCGTCGTCGTCCACGCCGTCCAGGTCCAGGTCGGTCAGCATGCCGCCGTCGACCTTCTTCACCGCCGTGGCGGCCGCCTTGTCGTAGGTGACCTTGGTGGTGGTGAGCAGCGCCTTGCGCTCCTGTTGGTCCTGCGTGAGGGACGCGCCGCCGGAGGGGCTCTCCGACGGGGTGGGCGCGTCCTTGGCGGACTGCGCCGCGCCGGACGCCGACGATGCGGACGTCTCGCTGTCGCTGTCCCCGCAGCCCGTCACCAGGGCGGCCGAGGCGGCGATGGCGCAGACGGTGCCGACGAGGCGGATGCGGCGGACGCGGGTGGTGCCGGGCTTCATGGGCCGGGGCTCGAATCTCATACCGCATGCCTAGCCGCCACCCGGCCCGCCCATGTTGCCCGGCGCCCAGGGTCACCCGATCGACCGGTGTCTTCGACGGTGACCGGGGCCGCCCGGCTTTTTGCGGAGTGTGGCGGTTCCGGGCCGCCAGTAAAGGGCGCTCCGCTGCGCTACGCGTCGGCTGCGCCGATTCCGCTCCGCTCCACCCTTGACTGCCGTCCCTCCACCGCACGTGAACTTTGACCCGGACGCCCAGGGGTGGGGCCGACGGGGACTGTGGGGATGGGTCATCCCCTTTCACCGCCGGGTGCGGACCGGCCCATCGTGAGTGGGCGCCACGCTCGGGGCTCGGCCAGCCGCCCGGCTACGCCGCTCGGGCCATCCCCGCCCGCTGCCGGGTGCGGACCGGCCCATCGTGGCTGGACGTGAGGGTCGAGGCGCCGACGAGCAGGCTGGCCCCGCCCCCGGACATCTACTTTGGGAAAGTTGCGAACCGATTGGCCGCGCGCCCCCTGCGATGTCCCGCGCGCCCTGCCCCGGCCGTGTTTCACGGGCCCGTAAACCTGATGGTGACCCGAGTACCTGAGGGTGAAGGGGGCGCACTCCCCTCCGACAGGGGGGCGCGCGGCGATCTGCTTCGCAACTTTCCCAAAGTAGATGTCCGGGAGCGGCCGGTCTCGCCATTCATTCCGCGTGCCCGGCGGCGTCTCGACCGTGACGGGGACCCACGATGGGCCGGTCCGCACCCGGCGGCGGGCGGGGGTGGCCCGAGCGGCGTGGCCGGGGACCGCGCTCAGGCCGTAGCCCGCGCTCACGTTGGGCCGGTCCGCACCCGGCAGTGAAGGGTGATGGCCCGAGCAGAGGAGTCCGCAGCCCCCACCCCTGGGCGTCCGGGTCAAAGTTAGCGTGCGGTGGAGGGACGGCAGTCAAGGGTGGAGCGGAGCGGAATCGGCGGAGCCGACGTGGAGCGCAGCGGAGCGCCCTTTACTGGCGGCCCGGAGGCGCCACACTCCGCAAAAAGCCGGGCGGCCCCGGGAAGCCGTCGAAGACACCGCCCCGCCGTAGGTGCCGTGCTGTTCAGCGCCCGTAGGTACGTATCGCTGTCAGCAGGGCGTTCAGCTGGCGCGGGCCAGTGGTGAGGATCGCGGCAGGGTGGTCGTCGCTCTCGCGGAGGTGGAGCGTTCGGTCGGGGGCGGCTGCGATGTACACGCAGGATGAGCCCTCCGGTGAGACCAGCGCGCTCGCGAAGCTTGCGCAGCTCGGCGCCTAGGCGCTGCTGGCGCAACGTCACGCTGGTGCTGGGTGGCATCGTGGCCTCGCCAGCAAGCCGGAAGCGCACCGCGAGGCCGCGGCATGCCACCGCCCGGCGCAGCCGCGAAGCGGACAAGTCCCGTCACCGTAGGAGGCATTCATGGTCACCGTATCCCCGCCGCAGGCGCCCGCGGGCCCGCTCGCCGAAGCCACACCCTGGGCCTACGCCCTACAGCTCCCGCACGACGCACGCGCGCCACGCGTGGCCCGCCGCCCACTGCGGGCGCTGGAGGGCGGACAGCGGCTGCGGGTGAGTGTGTGGGACTCCAACCCGCACATTCCCCCTCCCTTCCGGGGAACCGGCGTCGCCGGGCCGTGTCCCGTGCCGGGGGCGGCGGACGGAGGGCGGGGGCTCTTCCTCGTATGCCATGACGCGGACGCGTGGGGCGGCTACCCGCTGGGGGACGATCTGTTCGGGCGGGGCGGGAAGCCGCTCTGGTGTGAGGTCGGGCGGCACGCGGGCCGCCCAGCCGCCGACGGGTAGGCGGGGCCCTCAGTACGCCGCGTCCCCGCCGTCCCGTTCCCTGCGGACCGAGAAGACCACGAAACCCGCCCCGAGGCCCAGGAACGCCGTCCCGCCGATCACGTACGGGGTCGTGTCGAAGCCGGTGCCCGTTTCCGCGAGGCGGCCCGTGGCCGTCGTCTCGTGGTGGGACGCGGGCGAGGTCGCGGGCCGGTTGTCGGCCGGGGCGTCGTGCGGCGCGGGGGACGTCGCGTTCGCGGAGGGGACGAAGCACAGGGCGCCGAGCAGGGCTCCGGCGGCGGCTGTGGTCAGCAATGATCGACGTGCGGACACGGAATCGGATCCCCCTTGTGGCGCTGGCGAATTGGCCGTGTGGGGCGATGCTAATGAAAGGTGCGGGTCGCGGGAAAGTCGCGAGGGCGGCGGGCCGTACGCTCCGTCGTATGAGTGGAGACGAGACATCACGGTTTGTACGGCTCAGGGTCGAAATGGTTGTCGAGGTCGGTGACGCCGAGAAGCTGACCGCGGCCGCGCTCGGCCATATCGGCGAGGACGAGCAGATGCCTTCGGAGGAGCGGGCGCACGCCGAGGCCGCCGTGCAGGAGGATGCCGCCGAGGCGCTTGCCTACCTCGTGGACCCCTTCGACCTGGTCAGCCAGGTCCCGGGCATCGAGCTCACGCAGGCCTCGTGGAGCAGCGAGATGATCGACTACGACCCCGATTCGCCGGATTGGGAGACGGACGAGGATGATGACGGCGAGGACGACGAGCTGTAGCCCGGATTGAAGAATCCGGAAACGGGAACCCCGGGCAGCAACCGCCGCCCGGGGTTCAGTCGTCTCACCGTGCACGGTGGCCGACGGCAGGCAGTCCAGTACCGCGAACGTGGTGTTCCCCACACTCTTCGCGATAGTGGAACGGGACGAACCGGGCAGGACGTTATGCGGGGTTGCGGGGGACTCTCGGGGGTTGACTTGGGGATTCGGCAACTATGGAGATGCGTGTGATGACGGACAGTAGGCGTCGCAAGCTCGGGCGTGGACGCAAGGGCGTCGCAGCCGTGTCCGCCCTCGTGGGCGGCGTGCTCGTGCTCTCGGCGTGCAGCAGCGACGACGGCGACAAGGCTTCGGGCGGCAAGGAGTCGCAGAACCAGGTCGACGAGGCGGCCGCCAAGAAGTCCTCCGCCGCCCAGATCGAGATCGCGCCGAAGAACGGCTCCGACAATGCCAGCATCAACAGCGCGGCCAAGGTCACCGTCAGCGAGGGCACGCTCACGGACGTGACGATGACGCCGGCCGACGGCGGCACCGCCGTCAAGGGGCAGATAGCCGCGGACAAGAAGAGCTGGAAGCCCACCGGCCAGCTCGAGCGCGCCACCAAATACAAGATCTCGGCGACCGCCCAGGACTCCGAGGGCCGCAAGGCGCACGAGAACTCGGCGTTCACGACCGTCTCGAAGGCCAACAGCTTCATCGGGAACTTCACCCCCGAGAACGGCTCCACGGTCGGCGTCGGTATGCCCGTGTCGATCAACTTCGACAAGGCGATCACCAACAAGAAGGAAGTCCAGTCCGCGGTCAAGGTGTCCTCCACCGGCGGGCAGGAGATCGTCGGGCACTGGTTCGGCAACAACCGCCTGGACTTCCGCCCCGAGGACTACTGGAAGGGCAACTCCACGGTCACGCTGAAGCTGAACCTCGACGGCGTCGAGGGCGCCGACGGCGTCTACGGCGTGCAGCAGAAGACCGTGCAGTTCAAGGTCGGCCGCAACCAGGTCTCCATCGTCGACGCAAAGACCAAGACGATGAAGGTCATGCGGGACGGCAAGGTCGTGAAGACCATTCCGATCTCCGCGGGCTCGCCCCAGAACAAGACGTACAACGGCAAGATGGTGATCTCCGAGAAGTTCAAGGAGACCCGCATGGACGGCGCCACCGTCGGCTTCAAGGACGGCGACGGCAAGGGCGAGTACGACATCAAGGACGTACCGCACGCCATGCGCCTGTCGAACTCCGGCACGTTCATCCACGGCAACTACTGGGGCTCGCCCTCGATCTTCGGCGGCGCCAACACCAGCCACGGCTGCATCGGCCTGCAGGACGCCAAGGGCGCGAACAACAAGAGCACCCCGGGCTCCTGGTTCTACGAGAACTCCATCACCGGTGACGTCGTCGACGTCCGCAACACCGGTGACAAGGTCGTCGCGCCGGACAACGGCCTGAACGGCTGGAACATGGACTGGGCGCAGTGGAAGGCCGGCTCCGCCGCCTGATCCACGGCCCACGGCCCGTACTCCTGACTGAGGGGGTGCGGGCCGTTTCCGTGCATTCCGGCCTCCGAAGCGGCCAGGGCTGAATGAATTTCGGTCGCACCAACTCTGCACTCCTGTCTCGCTATTGAGCAGGTGTTCGCCCCTCGGCATACTTCGATGTCCGAGGGGCGGCTGCCCCTTAACCTCCAGGGGGAGACTTGCACAGACAAGTGAAGAGAGCGTACGGGGCCGGTATCGCCGCGGCGGTGGCCGTGGCCCTCGCGGCGGGCATGACCAGCCCGGCATCCGCGGACCCGGCCACCGCGGGACAGGGCGGCGCGGCGGGGGGCCTGGGTGCCACGTCATCCAGTGGCAGCAGTGGCACCACCCACATCACGCTGATCACCGGAGACCGTGCCGTCCTCGACGCCGACGGCCGCGTGATCGGGCTCGACCGCGCCAAGGGCCGGGAAAACATACCCGTACAGGTGCGGCGCAACGGCGGGCACACGCTGCTGATACCCGCCGACGCGCGGCGCCTGATAGCCGACGGCACGATCGACCGACGGCTGTTCGACGTCACGGAGTTGAACAAGAAGCCCAACCGCACGGCCCAGAAGAAGGGCCTCAAGGTCATCGTCGGCTACAAGGGGGCCGCCGCCCGCGCCAAGGCAGGCGTCCGGGGCGCCGGTGACACCGCCGTCCGCAGGTCCCTGAAGTCGCTGAACGCCGACGCCGTCAGCACGCCCAAGCAGGACGCGGCCGACCTGTGGTCCGCGCTCACCAGCGGCAAGGAAGGCGCCCGCACCGCGGCGTCCGGCATCAGCCACGTCTGGCTGGACGGCGTCCGCAAGGCGAGCCTCGACAAGAGCGTCAAGCAGATCGGCGCCGACAAGGCCTGGGCCGCCGGGTACGACGGCAAGGGCGTCAAGATTGCCGTGCTCGACACGGGCGTCGACGCCACCCACCCGGACCTCAAGGACCAGGTCGTCGCCGAGAGGAACTTCTCGCAGTCGGCCGACGCCAAGGACCGCTACGGCCACGGCACCCACGTCGCGTCCATCGCGGCCGGTACGGGCGCCAAGTCCGGCGGCAAGTTCAAGGGTGTCGCACCCGGCGCCAAGCTCCTCAACGGCAAGGTCCTCGGCGACGACGGCTACGGCGACGACTCCGGCATCATCGCCGCCATGGACTGGGCGGCCGGCGAGGGCGCCGACGTCGTCAACCTCAGCCTCGGCGGCGGCGACACCCCCGGCACCGACCCGCTCGAAGCCGCCGTCGACAAGTTGTCCAAGGACAAGGGCATCCTCTTCGCGATCGCCGCGGGCAACGACGGCACGCCCGGCTCGGTCGGCTCGCCCGGCAGCGCGGACGCCGCCCTGACCGTCGGCGCGGTCGACGACAACGACAAGCTCGCGGACTTCTCCAGCCAGGGCCCGCGCGTCGGCGACGGCGCGATCAAGCCCGACGTGACCGCGCCCGGCGTGGACATCACGGCCGCCGCCGCGCCCGGCTCCGTCATCGAGAAGGAGGTCGGCCAGAACCCCGAGGGCTATCTGACGATCTCCGGTACGTCGATGGCGACCCCGCACGTCGCGGGCGCCGCCGCCCTGCTCAAGCAGCAGCACCCCGACTGGAAGCAGCCCGAGCTCAAGGGCGCCCTCACCGGCTCCACCAAGGGCGGCGCGTACACGGCGTTCCAGCAGGGTTCGGGTCGCATCGCGGTCGACAAGGCCATCAAGCAGACCGTCATCGCCGACCCGGTGTCGGTGAGCTTCGGCACGCAGCAGTGGCCGCACACCGACGACAAGCCGGTCACCAAGAAGGTGACGTACCGGAACCTCGGCAAGGACGACGTCACCCTCGACCTGACGGTGACCGCCACCGACCCGAAGGGCCGTCCGGCCCCCGCCGGGTTCTTCACGCTCGGCACGAAGAAGGTCACCGTCCCCGCGGGCGGCACCGCCTCCGTCGACCTCACCGCCGACTCCAAGCTGGGCGGCACGGTCGACGGCGCGTACTCCGCGTACGTCGTGGCGGACGGCGGCGGCCAGTCGGTGCGCACCGCGGCCGCGGTCGACCGCGAGGTGGAGTCGTACGACGTCACGCTGAAGTACCTCGGCCGTGACGGGCAGCCGACCAAGAACTACGACGCCTCCCTTACGGGCATCACCGGCACGGCCATCGGCGTGGACCTGTCGCCGTACGACGCGTCCGGCACCGTCAAGGTGCGGGTGCCCAAGGGCGCCTACATCCTCAACTCGAACGTCCTGGTCGACTCGGAGGACCTCTCCAAGGGCATCGACTGGCTGGCCCAGCCGAAGCTCGACGTCACCAAGAACACCACGGTGACGGTCGACGCGCGGACCGCCAAGCCGGTCGACGTCACCGTGCCCGCCACCGGCCTCAAGGGCGTGCTCGCCGCGCCCGAGTACACGGTGTCGACGACGGAGCTCGCCAGCGGCTTCGGCTGGCTGCTCGACGAGTTCCAGAACTTCCGCACCGGCGCCGTCGGGCCCGTCCCGACCGGCGTCAAGGTCAGCCAGCAGTGGGCGGCCGTCTGGACCAAGGGCGACAACACCGAGTACAACACCGTCGCGGGCGGCCCGGTGAAGCAGGTCGCCACCGGCTACACCAAGCACTACAAGGCCGCGGAGCTCTCCACGGTCAAGGCCGGTCTCGGCGCCTCCACGCGCGGCAAGTCCGGTTCGCTGCGCGCGTCCGGCGAACTGCCCGCGACCGGGGGCAACTGGTCCGTCGGCGTAGGGACGAAGCTGCCCACCACCCGCACGCTCCACGTGTCCACCGCGGACAAGGTGAAGTGGGGACTGGAGTTCGAGCAGTTCGGGGCGCCGGACGAGGACGGTTTCCCGACGACCGAGGCGGGCTACTCGCTGGGCACCCCGCAGACCTTCGAGGCGGGCAAGACCTACGAGAAGACGTTCAACACGGCCGTCTTCGGCCCGCGCATCGGCGGTTCGTACGGCGTCTTCCGGCGGGGCAACGAGATCGAGGGCTACCTCCCGCTCTACGCGGACGGCCAGACGCACGCCGGGTACTCGCTGTACTCGTCGGTGAAGACGACGCTGTACCGCAACGGCACCAAGTACGGCGAGAGCGACGACCCGCTGGTCGGCGAGAAGCCGTTCAAGGTGCCCTCGGGCGATGCCGCGTACCGGCTGACCACGTCCGTGAAGCGCAGCGTCAGGATCGGCGCGGCCACCACGCGCGTCGACGCGAGCTTCTCGTTCCGCTCCAAGAAGGCGGACAACGCGAGGCTGCCCGTCTCCGCGGCGCGGTTCAGCCCCGCGGTCGATCTGTGGAGCAGGGCGAAGGCCGGTGAGAAGCAGTCCGTGCCGGTCAAGGTCCTCGGCTCGGCGGCCGGCGCCAACCTCAAGTCCCTGGCCGTGTACGTCTCCTACGACTACGGCCAGACCTGGAAGAAGGCCACGGTCAGCAACGGAAAGATCTCCGTGAAGAACCCCGCGAAGGACAAGGCGGTCTCGTTCCACGCCAAGATCGCGGACAAGAAGGGCAACAAGTCGACGCTGTCGATCTACAACGCGTACTACGGCAAGTGAGGCTGCCGTCCTGACGCGCAAACGGTGAGTTCAGCGAGTTGACTGCGGCGCGGCGCCGGAGGGACTGACGGTCATATACCGCCAGAACCCCCTCCGGCGCCGCGTCGCTCGTCGGGCCCTCGCTACTGTGCCCCCATGACGAAGAGCCCCCCGGACGCGCCCGACCCTCTCCCCAAGCCTCTCCCCAAGGCCGAGTTCGGCTTCCCCGGCCCGCTGCGTGACCAGCTCGTGGCGGCCGTGCTCGACGGGTCCAAGACCTCTACGACGGGGCTCGTCGCCGACTACGAGCACGAGGGCGACCCGCTGCCGGTCGTGGGGGAGCGCGAGCTCGTCGTCGACTCCGACGACCGGCCCGTGGGCATCATCGAGACGACCGAGGTCCGCGTCGCGCCGCTCGCCGACGTGGACCTCGCCCACGCCGTGGACGAGGGCGAGGGATACACGACGGTCGCCCAATGGCGGGCGCAGCACGAGGAGTTCTGGCACGGCGCGGAGATGCGCGCCTCGCTCGGCGACCCCGCCTTCACCGTGGACGACGCGACTTCGCTCGTCCTCCAGCGCTTCCGGCTCGTGGCCGACCTGCGGGAGAAGTGACTGTTCGTGCCCTTCGCCGAGGCGGCCGACGGCGCCGCCCTCCACTACCTGATGTACGGCTCGGGCGAGCCCCTGGTGCTGATCGCCGGGCAGTCGAACGACCACCACTGGTGGGATCCCGTACGCGCCGACTTCGCCGCACACTTCACCACGCTCGTCCTCGACCACCGCGGCACGGGCGGGAGCGACCGGCCCGACACCGACACGTACAGCACGCCCGGATTCGCCCGTGACGTGCTCGCCGTCCTCGACCACGCGGGCATCGACCGCGCCCACGTCTACGGCACGTCGATGGGCGGCCGCATCGCCCAGTGGCTGGCGGCCGACCACCCGGACCGCGTCGGCCGTCTCGTCCTCGGCTGCACCTCGCCCGGCGGCCCGCATGCCGTCGAGCGCGGCCCCGAGGTGTGGGAGGCCCTGATCCAGGCCGATCCGGACGCCGTGCGCCGCGCCCTGCTCACGTTCATGTACACGCCGGGCTGGCAGGCCGAACAGGAACGCGCCCGCCCCGGGCGGGAGTTCCACACGCTGGGCGACGCCACCATGCCCGCGTACGCGCGCCGCCGCCATCTGCGGGCCAGCGCCCGCCACGACGCGTGGGACGCGCTGACGCGGATCAAGGCTCCGACGCTCATCGTGCACGGCACGGACGACGTGTTCAACCCGACGGCCAACGCCCCGCTGATCGCCGCCCGCGTCCCGGATGCCAGGACCCTGCTGGTGCCCGGCGCCCGGCACGCCTACTTCGAGGAGTTCGCGGACGTCGCCACCCCGCCGGTCCTCGAGTTCCTGGCTCAGGCCCCGCTGCCGTAGGGCTTGGTGATGATCTCCAGGTTGTGGCCGTTGGGGTCCTCCCAGTAGAGGCCGCGGCCGCCGTCGTTCGTGTTGATCTCGCCGTCGCGCCGGTGGTACGGGTCGGCCCAGTAGGTGAGGCCACGGCTCTTGATGCGCCCGAAGATCTGGTCGAACTCGCCGTCGGAGACCAGGAAGGCGTAGTGCTGCGGCGCGAACGGGCCCTGGTCGCCGTCGTAGAAGTCGAGGGTCACGCCGTTGGGGATCTCCACCGGGATGAAGGGGCCGTACTGGGGGCCGACTTCGAGCCCCAGGATGTCCGCGAGGAACTGGGCGGACGCCTTCTTGTCCTCGGCGGCGACGATGGTGTGGTTCAGCTCGATCGACATCGTGTGACCTCCTGCTGTCCGTTTCCTGCTGTCCGTTTCCTGCTGTCCGTCGCCTGCTGTGCGTCGCTGATGCGGACAACGGTAGGTCGGGAGGGCGGCCGCCGTATCGGTCACGGGGACGACGAAACGGTGCGCCATGGGGCCTAGGCCCCATGGCGCACCGGATTCAAGCCAGGTCGCTCAGATCGTCGCCGTGTCGATCACGAAGCGGTAGCGCACGTCGCTGGCGAGCACCCGCTCGTACGCCTCGTTGATCTGGTCGGCACGGATCAGCTCGATCTCCGAGCCGAGCTTGTGCTCCGCGCAGAAGTCCAGCATCTCCTGCGTCTCCTGGATGCCGCCGATCATGGAGCCCGCGAGGGTCTTGCCACCGGCGATCACCGAGAAGAGGTTGAGGGAGACCGGCTCCTCAGGTGCGCCGACGTTCACGAAGGCGCCCTCCGAGCGCAGCAGGCCCAGGTACTTGTCGAGCGGGAGCGGCGCGGAAACCGTCGACAGGATCATGTCGAAGGAGCCCGCGAGCTGCTCGAAGGTGGCCTCGTCGCTGGTCGCGTAGTAGTGCTCGGCGCCGAGTCGCAGGCCGTCGTCCTTCTTGCGCAGGGACTGCGAGAGCACGGTCACCTCGGCGCCCATGGCGTGCGCGATCTTGACGGCCATGTGGCCGAGACCGCCGAGGCCCACCACGGCGACCTTCTTGCCGGGGCCCGCGTTCCAGCGGTGGAGGGGGGAGTACGTGGTGATGCCGGCGCAGAGCAGCGGCGCGGCCACGTCCAGGGAGATCCCCTCGGGGATGCGGACGGTGAACGCCTCGTCCACGACGACGTGCGTGGAGTAGCCGCCGTAGGTCGGCTCGCCGTCCTTGCCGATGCCGTTGTACGTCGGGACGTTGCCCTTGACGCAGTACTGCTCCAGACCGGCCTTGCAGTTCTCGCACTCGCGGCAGGAGTCGACCATGCAGCCGACGCCGACGCGGTCACCCACGGTGAACTTGGTGACACCGGGGCCGACCTCGGTGACGACTCCGGCGATCTCGTGGCCGGGCACCATCGGGTAGATGCCCTCGCCCCAGCCGTCACGGGCCTGGTGGATGTCCGAGTGGCAGATACCGGCGTACTTGATGTCGATCAGGACGTCGGACTCGCCGAGGGCGCGGCGCGGCACGGTGGTCCGCTCCAGGGGCGCCCCGGGGGCGGGAGCGGCGTAGGCGGAAACGGTGGTGATCTGCTCAGTCATGTCATCGAGGCTGCCACTGACCTGGTCAATCGCCCAGACACCCATTCTGCCTACGACCACTGTGCCTACCACTGGCGGGGTCAGGCTCAGCGGCGTACGACCCTGGATAACGCCCCGCGACCCTGGATACTGGAACGTATGGACGAGATCCCCGAGGCAGAGGCGACGACCGGCCGTCCGCAGGCGACAGGCCGTACGCGGGTGCCCGGAAGTCCTCAGGTGCCCGGCAGTCCCCAGGCGCCCGGCAGTCCGCACGGCCCCGCGCTGCCCGCCGGGCCGGAGGGCAAGCCCCTGGACGGCCGGGCCGAGCTGAGCGAGTTCCTGCGTACGCGCAGGGCACGGCTGCAGCCGCAGGACGTCGGGCTGCCGAACTTCGGCCGGCACCGCAGGGTGCCCGGTCTGCGCCGCGAGGAGCTGGCGCAGCTGGCCGGGGTCTCCGTGGCGTACTACACCCGCCTTGAGCAGGGCAACGGCCGCAACGTCTCCGGCGAGGTCCTCGACGCCATCGCGCACGCCCTGCGCCTGACGGACGCCGAGCGCGCCCACCTCAGCCACCTCGCGAAGCCGAAGGCCCACAAGAAGAAGCGCGCCGCGCGGCAGCAGCACATGCGGCCCGCGCTGCAGCGGCTCCTGGACTCCATCGACGGCGTGCCCGCGTACGTGGTCGGCCGCCGCTCGGACATCCTCGGCTGGAACGCGCTGGCCGCCGCGCTCTTCGGCGACTGGGGCGAGCTGGACCCGAAGGAACGCAACTGGGCGCGGATCTGCTTCCTCGACCCGCGCTCGCGCGACCTCTTCGTGGAGTGGGACAAGAAGGCGTCGGACATCGTCAGCTTCCTCCGCATGGACGCGGGCTGCTATCCCAACGACCCCGAGCTGTCCTCCCTGGTCGGCGAACTCTCCGTGAAGAGCGAGGAGTTCCGCGGCCTGTGGGCCACGCATGACGTCCGGGAGAAGGGGCACGGCAGCAAGCGTCTGCGGCATCCCCTGGTGGGCGAGCTGACGCTGTCGTTCGAGACGCTGAAGCTGCCGGACGACTGCGATCAGTCGCTGATCATGTACCACGCGGAGCCGGAATCGGCGTCGGCGCAGGGGCTGCGGCTGCTGGCCAGTTGGGGGCGGGACGCGTCGTCGGTGGGCTCGGCATCGAAGTGAGGCCGATCCGGCGCCGATCGCTTCGCCGCCGATCCGGGCGTACGGGATTTCGCGGGCGGCGGAACGCTTCGTACTGACCCGGTGGCGCCGCGCCTCCTAGGCTGTGGGAGTGAGCAGCCATGAGGCGCAAGCGCCGCAGAAGTCGCCGAAGCAGCAGCCGTCGCGGAAGCCGGAAGCCCGCGTGATCCCCTTGCGCCCGCCGGGCGAGATGCGTGCGCCGGGCGAGATGCGCGCGCCGGGCGGCAGGACGGCCGGTGCGGACAAGGTGGGCAAGGCAGACAAACCAGCCAAGGAACCCCTCTGGCGGGACATCGTCGGCGACGTCCTGCGCCGCGAGCGCCTGGCCCAGGAACGCACGCTCAAGGACGTGGCGGACGCCGCCCGGATCTCCATGCCCTACCTCTCCGAGCTGGAGCGCGGCCGTAAGGAGGCCTCGTCGGAGGTCCTCGCGGCCGCTGCCCGTGCCCTCGGTCTCGGCCTGCCCGACCTGCTGTCCCTGGCCCAGACGCGGCTGGCCGGCCTTCCCCGCGCGAGGCCGGCCAGGGCGTCGTACCAGGCCGAGGTCCGGCTGGCGGCCTGACCTCAGGCGGCGAGGGGCAGCGCCCGACGGCCGAGCACCTGGTCGGCGAGCCCGTACGCGACGGCCTCCTGCGCGGTGAAGACCTTGTCGCGGTCCATGTCCGCGCGCAGGGTGGCCACGTCGTGGTGCGTGTGCTGGGCCAGGACCTCCTCGACCTGCGACCGGATCCGCAGCATCTCCTTGGCCTGCAGGCTCAGATCGGACACGGTCCCCTGCTGCCCGCGGCTCGCGGGCTGCCCGAGGAGGACGCGCGCGTGGTCGAGCACGAACCGCCGTCCCGGGTCGCCGCCCGCGAGCAGCACGGCGGCCGTGGAGGCGGCCTGCCCGACGCAGAAGGTGGAGATCGGCGCGGAGATGAAGCTCATGGTGTCGTAGATCGCCATGAGTGAAGTGAAGGAACCGCCCGGCGAGTTGATGTAGATGGCGACCTCGCGGTCCGGGGCGGACGACTCCAGGTGGAGCAGTTGCGCGATGACGACGTTGGCGACGCCGTCGTCGATCTCCGTACCGAGGAAGATGATGCGCTCGGAGAGCAGCCGGCTGTAGATGTCGTACGCCCGCTCGCCCTGCGGAGTGCGCTCGACGACGGTCGGAATCGTGTACTGGCTCATTCTGTTCAGTCCCCTCGTACTCTCAGATTCCCAGACCGATGCGCCGCTTCGACCCCGCGGGCCGCACGTCCTCCAGGGACTGGACGACGTGGTCGACCATCCCGTACTCCTTGGCCTGCTCGGCGGTGAACCACCGGTCCCGGTCGCCGTCCCGCGAGACGGTCTCCTCGCTCTGGCCGGTGTGCTCGGCGGTGATCCGCTCGATGGCCCGCTTGGTGAACTCCAGGTTCTCCGCCTGGATGGCGATGTCGGCGGTGGTGCCGCCGATGCCCGCGGACGGCTGATGCATCATGATTCGCGCGTTCGGCAGCGCGAACCGCTTGCCGCGCGTCCCCACGCTCAGCAGGAACTGCCCCATGCTGGCGGCGAATCCCATGGCGAGGGTCGCGACGTCGTTCGGGATGAGCCGCATCGTGTCGTAGATGGCGAGCCCGGCGGTGACGGAGCCGCCGGGGCTGTTGATGTACAGACTGATGTCGGTCTTCGGGTCCTCCGCCGACAGCAACAGCATCTGCGCGCAGACGCGGTTGGCGGATACCTCGTCGACCTGTGTCCCGAGGAACACGATCCGCTGGTTCAGCAACTGCGTGGCCAGATGATCGTCGAACCGCGAAGGAACGGTCTCCCCGTCCTCCCCACGCGGCCGCGCCACCGTGTCCCACCCACTGTCGTTCCCTGCCATCACGCCGCCTCCATGAAGTCCCGCGGCCCCAACGCCGCGCCATGACTTCACTGTTGCCCACACAACCACCGCTGTCAGAGATCTCGGCTTGCGGCAGATTCGCTGAGGGCAGAGGAGGTCTTTCGCCGGGCGGTGACGGCTGGCTCAGGAGGCGCCCGGCCCCGCTCCGCCCGCCCGCGCGTGGCGCTCGCGCACCACTTCGAGGAAGGCCGCGCGGAGCTCGTTCCGCGTCCTGCCGCGGGTTTTGACGGCGTGACAGTTCGGACAGAGGGCGATCATCTGGCTCGGGTGGTCGCGGCCCTTCCCCGCGATCTCCACGATGTGGTCGACCTCGAGTATCGGGCCGCCCGCATCGGTCACGTCGACCGGCTGCCCGCTGCAGGCGGGGTTCTCGCAGCGCCCCCCGCTGCGCAGGAGTACCGCACGCCGGGCCGTTCCAGAGCGGAGGGGATCCCTGGTCAGCCGCTCGCGCCGCCGACCGTGCCGGGACTCCTCCCGCCGCTCCACAAGGGTGCACAGCCTGTCGTACTGCGCGGCGAGGGCGACGGGGTCCGGGGTGACGGGATCCAGGTCCTCGGCCACGGACTCCGCGAACAGCCCGACCGCCCGGAGCAGCGGAACCTCGTCGAGCCCCTCGAAGAACCGGTCCACGATCGCCTGTATCACCTCGACGCGGGCCTGCCCGGAGCCGTGCACGGCGTCGTGAACCGGCAGGGCCAGGCCTCCGACGGGCTGCTGCGCGGCGAACCAGCGGCGGGGCACGGCATCGCCGTGGGCGAGCGGGACGGTCCCCTCGTAGTCGTGGAGGGACCACAGCCCCGCGTGGTAAAGCGCGAGGACCGGGTAGTCGGGCCGGGGACGCTCGCCGCGCACCCCGTACGTCTCCAGAAGCGAGCTCAGGGCCGCGTTCGTCCTGCTCCAGGGCAGGGTGCGCGGCTCACCGCGGAGCGCGCGTCCGATCGCCCACAGGAGAGCGATCGGCTGGTAGAGGCGGGGGCCGTCCTCCGCGTGGGCGACGCGAAGCCGGGCGATCTGCTCGACGAGGTGCCGGGGCGAGGGGTCGGTGACCGCTTCGCGGGACACCACTTGGAACCCCAGAGCGCCGAGCAGCTTCGCCGCGTGATCGCGCCCGCCGGAGAACTCCCGGGCCAGCAACGGACCGCGGCCCGGCAGGAAGCCGTGGGCGGCACCGACGACGGCCTTCGAGTCGTAGTACCGCCCGTTGATCACCAGCAGATACGTACGGGCAGGCTGGAAGCCGTACTTCCGCAGGAAGGCGTCCCGCCCGATCCGGTCGAACTCCCCGACCGCACGCAGGACTTCCGCTCTACCGATCCCGCCGTCGCCCAGGGCCATGCGGCAACGATAGACGCGGCCCCTCAGTCACCGGCAGGCGCGATCCCCGTAGGGCAGGCCCGCCCCCAGTTCGTCTCCGACGGGGCGTCAAGGACCGCGCCCGTGCCGCCGATTCCGCAGTAGCCGTCGGGGTTCTTGTCCAAGTACTGCTGGTGGTACGGCTCGGCAGGCCACAGGGGGCGGGTGTCGGCGGGGAGGACCGTCGTCGTGATCGTGCCGTAGCGCGCGGTCGTCAGGACCTGCTGGTAGGCATCGAGGGAGGCGGTCGCCGCCTCCGCCTGGGCGGGGGAGTGGGTGTAGATCGCCGAGCGGTACTGCGTGCCGACGTCGTTGCCCTGGCGGAAGCCCTGCGTGGGGTTGTGGGACTCCCAGAACAGCTTCAGGAGCGAGGCGTACGAGACCTTGGCCGGGTCGAAGACGACGCGGACCGCCTCCGTGTGGCCCGTCAGGCCGGAGCACACCTCTTCGTAGGAGGGGTTTTCCGTGGAACCGCCCTGGTAGCCGACGTACGTCGTCCATACGCCCTCGGTCTGCCAGAACTTGCGCTCGGCGCCCCAGAAGCAGCCGAGGGCGAAGTCGGCGACCTCCAGGCCCGCGGGGTAGGGGCCGAGCAGCGGATTGCCGAGGACCGTGTGGCGGGAGGGGACCTCGAATTCCGGGGTCGCCCGGCCCTTCAGGGCCTGCTCGGGGGTGGGGAGCTCGGGCGTGCGGCCGAAGATCATGGGGTCTCTCCTCGTGCGTGACAGGGGTCTACGACGTCAACGTGGGCGGCCGTCGCCGCATTCCGGCCAGTGCGCACTCCGGTCAGTGCGCATTCCGGTCAGTGCGGGAGCGTCGCCGGGCTGCCGCCGTTCGCCTCGTAACCGGCGACGGCGAGCGCGCGGTACACCGCGTACCCCTCGGCCGGGTCCCCGGTCAGGGTCCAGGGCAGGGCGCCGACGTGGCCGTCCACGTGCACCAGCTGGCCCATGGCCTCGCCCCAGCGCTCGCTGCGGACCAGGAAGAACACCAGGAGGTGGCGGACGTGCGCCAGCATCGGGTCGTCCGGGCGGGCGGCGTGCACCGCGAAGAGGGCGCCCTCGACGGCCTTGGTGACGACCTCGCTCTCGTAGAAACCACGGACGAGGGTGACCTCGGGAAGGTGCTCGTAGACCGCGAAGAGGGGGAGCGCGGCGAGCAGCGAACCCCGGGGCGCGCGGGCCGCGGCCGCCTCCGCGAAGCTGTACGCGAGGTCACGCGAACCGTGCCACTTCTCGCACCAGTAGTGCAGCGCCGCCAGATGCGCGCCCATGTGCGCGGGCGCGCGGTCCAGGATCTTCAGCCACAGCTGCTCGAACTCCTCGCGCGAGTACGCGAGTCCGCGCGCGATGGAGAGCTCGATGACGTACGGAACGGGGTCGCCGGGGGAGAGCAGCGCCGCCTGCCCGCACGCCTCCCTGGCCTCCTCCAGAATGATCCGGAACTCATCCGTCCCCTGCACCGCCGTGCGCCACGCCTGCTGAACGAGGAACTCCGCGTGCACCGCCGCACCGCCCGCGTCCTTGGGCGCCTCCGCCCGCCAGACCCGCAGCCACTGCCCGCCGGGGCTGTCGCCGACGCCGCCAGGCCGCTGCTGCAGTTCGAGGGAGGCCGCGCCCGCGAAGGCCTGCACGCGCTGCCACCGCCGCTCGCCGTGCGTCTCCGTGCCCGCGAGCAGCTGCGAGGCCGCCTGCCACCCCTGCGTGCGCTGCACGAGGTCGAGGACCTCCATGAGGTCGGTGTCCGGACCCGGCATGCGGATGTCCAGCTCTTCCTGGCGCAGGAAGCCGTAGTTCTCCGGGTCCGCGGCGTCCGGCGAGCCCGGGGCCACCTGCCGGATTCCGCCGCGCCTGCGCAGCAGTACGGGCCCGAGAACCGCACCGATCATGATCACCGCGAACAGGAACCAGAGAATCTCCATGACACAAGCGAACCAGAAGCGTCGGACAATTGGCCAACCTGCCCGGACGTACCCGGACCGACCCCCCGTAAGGGGCCGCGCGCGGACTACGCTCAGGCCGCATGAGCGACTCGCACAGCACCCAGAACTTCGAGACCGTGGCGATCCACGCGGGCAACACCGCCGACCCCCTCACCGGCGCCGTCGTCCCGCCCATTTACCAGGTCTCGACCTACAAGCAGGACGGCGTCGGCGGCCTGCGCGGCGGTTACGAGTACAGCCGCAGCGCCAACCCGACACGGACCGCCCTGGAAGAGAACCTGGCCGCACTGGAGGGCGGCCGCCGCGGACTCGCCTTCGCGTCCGGACTGGCCGCCGAGGACTGCCTGCTCCGTACGCTGCTCAGCCCCGGCGACCACGTCGTCATCCCCAACGACGCGTACGGCGGCACCTTCCGCCTCTTCGCCAAGGTCGTCTCGCGCTGGGGCGTGGAGTGGTCGGTGGCCGACACCTCCGACCCGGAGGCCGTGCGGGCCGCGCTGACCGACCGTACGAAGGCGATCTGGGTGGAGACCCCCTCCAACCCGCTGCTCGGCATCACCGACATCGCCGCGGTCGCGCAGATCGCCCGCGAGGCCGGTGTGCGCCTCGTCGTCGACAACACCTTCGCGAGCCCCTACCTCCAGCAGCCGCTCGCGCTCGGCGCGGACGTCGTCGTGCACTCCATGACGAAGTACATGGGCGGCCACTCGGACGTCGTCGGCGGCGCGCTCGTCGTCGACGACGCCGAACTGGGCGAGGAGTTGGCGTTCCACCAGAACGCGATGGGCGCCGTCGCGGGCCCCTTCGACGCCTGGCTGGTCCTTCGCGGCATCAAGACCCTCGCGGTGCGCATGGACCGGCACAGCGAGAACGCCGCCAAGATCACCGAGATGCTGACCCGGCACGCGCGCGTGACGCACGTCCTCTACCCGGGCCTCGCGGAGCACCCCGGCCACGAGATCGCCGCCAAGCAGATGAGGGCGTTCGGCGGCATGGTGTCCTTCCGGGTCGAGGGCGGCGAGGAGGCGGCCGTCGAGGTCTGCAACCGCGCCGGGCTGTTCACCCTCGGCGAGTCCCTTGGCGGCGTCGAGTCCCTGATCGAGCACCCGGGCCGCATGACGCACGCCTCGGTCGCGGGCTCGGCCCTCGAGGTCCCCGCAGACCTCGTACGCCTCTCCGTGGGCATCGAGTCGGCCGATGACCTCGTCGCCGACCTGCAGCAGGCGCTGGGTTAAGCCCTATCCCCAGCGGGTCAGGGGTGGAGTCGTGTCCGAGGGCGGCTCCACCCACGGCCGGGTGAGCGACGCCCACACGACGAACACCACCGCGGCGGCGAACAGCAGCGTCCAGAACAGCCTCCGCACCGCCGTACGGCGCCGCAGCAGACGGCTGCCGCGCCGCACCGCGTCATCGAGGAGTTCGGGCGGCACAGCGGGCGCCGTGCCCTCCAGAAGGCGCCGGACGGCCTGCTCCTTGCGCTCGTACTGGCTCATGAGGGCACACCGTCCCGTGGGGCACCGTCCCGTGAGGCACCGCCCCGCTCAGCGCCGCGGCCGGCGCGGGCCCGCGCGGCGGGTGCAGGGCTGTCGCCGTGGCGCGGGCACAGATCAGCGCGACCCGCTCCGCCGGAAGACCGAGGAGCGCCGCCGTCTGCTCCTCGGCCACGCCCTCGTACACCCGCAGGACGAGAATCAGCCGCTCCTGGGGGCTGAGCCCGGCCAGGACCCCGCCGTGGCCGCGGTGGCGGCGCCAGGCCGCGCGCCCGAAGCGGACGGCGAGCTGCTGGCGGGTGCGGTCGTAGGGGTCCTCGCCGCGCAGCCGGTCCCACGTCGCGTACGTGTGCGCGAGGGCCGCGGTCAGCAGGCCCCGCGCGCGTGGGTTGTCGTCCGGGAGCTCGGCGGTGAGCAGCGTCGAGGCATGCAGGAGCCGCCCTGCCGCGCCCGCGACGAACGCCTCGAACTCCCGGGCACGGCGGGCGCTCTGGAGCGCCTGCCGTTCTCGCACCACGCCTCCCGGCCGGAAGGAAGGGGGGTCCCGGTCTCATATGAGGCCAGATGCGGGGCCGGGGTCAAGACTCCGGAGTGGCCGGAACTTCTCCCGCGGGGGCCGTCTGGGACGTCTGCCGTGCCGAGAGGGCGGAATTGAAGCGTGTGAGGAGCGCACAGAAGCTCTCGCGCTCCTCCGGAGCCCATTCCTGGGTCAGCTCGGCCATGAGTTCGCGGCGCGAGGAGCGCACCTCGTCGAGTCTGGCCTGGCCGCGCGGCGAGAGCTGCAGGACGACGGCGCGGCCGTCCTCGGGGTGCGAGGTGCGCTTGACGAGTCCGGTGTCGACCAGCGGAGCGACCTGCCGGGTGACCGTCGAGGAGTCGATGCCCATGCTCGCGGCAAGCGCCTTGACGCCCATCGGGCCTTCCTTGTCGAGCCGGTTGAGCAGCAGGTACGCGGCGCGGTCCATGGAGTTGCGGACCTGGCCTACGCCGCCGAGGCGCGTCTGCTCCGCGCGGCGTGCGAAGACGGCCACCTGGTGCTGGAGGCTGTCCAGGAGGCCGGGGTCGCTGGCGGTCGTCATGTCCGGAGTTGTGGGCATGGCCGGGGGCTCACTTCATGCGAGGGCGATGGGTTGGGGGACAGGGTACGCGGCTGCGGGGCGCCCCGTACCTGCGCTGCGCAAACCTACGGGGAGAACGGTCTCGTCCCTTGGTCGTCCCAGGAGGATCCGGGCGCCGGCTGCAAGACTTGCCGACATGAGCTACCGCACGCCTCACTCCTTGCCGACGGTGACCCTCGACGACGTGCGCGGCGCGCAGAAGATGCTCTCCGGAGTGGCCCGGACGACCGCGATGGAGGGCAGCAGGCACCTGTCGCAGCTGGTCGGGGCTCCGGTGCACCTCAAGTGCGAGAACCTCCAGCGGACCGGCTCCTTCAAGCTCCGCGGCGCGTACGTGCGGATCGCGGGCCTGCTCCCCGAGGAGCGCGCCGCCGGTGTCGTCGCCGCCAGCGCGGGCAACCACGCGCAGGGCGTGGCCCTCGCCTCCTCGCTCCTCGGCGTGCGCTCCACGGTCTTCATGCCGGCCGGGGCGCCGCTGCCCAAGGTCGCGGCGACCCGGGAGTACGGGGCTCAGGTGCGGCTGCACGGCCAGGTGGTCGACGAGACGCTTGCCGCCGCGCAGGAGTACGCGTACGAGACCGGCGCCGTCTTCATCCACCCCTTCGACCACCCGGACATCATCGCGGGGCAGGGCACGGTCGGCCTGGAGATCCTGGAGCAGTGCCCGGAGGTGCGCACCCTCCTCGTCGGCGTCGGGGGCGGCGGTCTCGCGGCGGGCATCGCGGTCGCGGTGAAGGCGCTGCGCCCGGACGTGCGGGTGGTCGGCGTGCAGGCGGCGGGCGCCGCGGCCTATCCGCCCTCGCTGGCCGCCGGGCGCCCGGTCTCGATCGAGAACCCCGCGACGATGGCCGACGGCATCAAGGTCGGGCGCCCCGGCGACGTGCCGTTCCAGCTGTTCGAGGAGTTCGTCGACGATGTCGTGACGGTCTCGGAGGACGAGCTGTCCAGCGCCCTGCTGCTCTGTCTGGAGCGGGCCAAGATGGTCGTGGAACCGGCCGGGGCCAGCCCGGTGGCGGCCCTCCTGAGCGACCCGAAGGCCTTTGAGGGGCCGGTGGTGGCGCTGCTGTCCGGCGGCAACGTGGACCCGCTCCTGATGCAGCGGATCCTGCGGCACGGCATGGCGGCGGCGGGCCGCTACCTCTCGCTGCGGCTGCGCCTGACCGACCGCCCGGGTGCGCTGGCCACGCTTCTCGGGGTCCTGTCGGAGGTGGACGCCAACGTCCTCGACGTGAGCCACGTACGCACCGACCCGCGCCTCGGCCTGACGGAGGCGGAGGTCGAGCTGCACCTGGAGACGAAGGGGCCCGCGCACTGCACCGAGGTGGGCGCGGAGCTGCGGGCGGCGGGCTACACGGTCATCGGCTGAGGCTGTTGGGAGGCTGTAGGGGGCACATCGGCCGGGGCTGGAGGGGGCAGACCGGACGAGCCCGTAGGGGTTACCCGGATTCTGGTTCGTCTTTCGAAAAACAGCTGAGCCGACGCGATGTATCGCGTTATGGTGTGTCTCGTGTCACCCGTTCGCCGGGCGAGCGAAGTCCGGAAAATCTAAGCTCGTCCGTAGAAAGTCACCCACACGTAGAAAGTCACCCACACCACGGGAGAAACCACATGCCAGGCGCCATCTACGCCGAAGGCCTGGTGAAGACCTTCGGTGACGTAAGGGCTCTGGACGGCGTCGATCTCGATGTCCCGGAAGGAACCGTGCTCGGCCTCCTCGGGCCGAACGGCGCGGGCAAGACGACGGCGGTCCGCTGCCTGACGACACTGCTCACGCCGGACAGCGGCAAGGCGGTCGTCGCGGGCGTCGACGTCCTCAAGCACCCCAACGAGGTGCGGCGCTCGATCGGCCTCTCCGGCCAATTCGCCGCCGTGGACGAGTATCTGACAGGCCGTGAGAACCTGCAGATGGTCGGCCAGCTCTATCAGATGAAGGCCAAGGAGGCCAAGGTCCGGGCGGCCGAGCTGCTCGACCGGTTCCACCTCGCCGACGCCGCCGACCGCCCCTCCAAGACGTACTCGGGCGGTATGCGCCGCCGCCTCGACCTCGCCGCCGCGCTGGTCGTCTCCCCGCCGGTGATGTTCATGGACGAGCCGACCACCGGCCTCGACCCGCGCAACCGCCAGCAGCTGTGGGAAGTCATCCAGGAGCTCGTCGCGGGCGGCACCACCCTGCTCCTGACCACCCAGTACCTCGAAGAGGCCGACCACCTGGCGCACGACATCTGCGTCGTCGACCACGGCCGCGTCATCGCGCGCGGCACCTCCGACCAGCTCAAGGCCCAGACCGGCGGCGAGCGCGTCGAGGTCGTCGTGCACGACCCCGACCACATCGCCGCCGCCGCCGAGGTGCTGCGCGGCTTCGGCAAGGGCGAGGTCGCCGTCGCCCGGCACACCCGCAAGCTGACCGTCCCGGTCACCGGCGGCGCCAAGCTGCTCGCGGAGGTCATCCGCGAACTGGACACCCGCGGCATCGAGATCGACGACATCGGCCTGCGCCGCCCGACCCTCGACGACGTCTTCATCTCCCTCACGGGCCATGTCGCCGAACAGCAGGCCGAGGGCAACGGCGAGAGCGCCGAGACCGATCCCCGGCGTCCCCAGCGTCCCCAGGGTCCCCAGCGCAAGGAGGAGGCCGACCAATGAGCACCGCCACCGACACCGTGCCCACGGCGGGCCCCAGGCCCTCCGGCGGCATCGGCCAGTCCGTCAGGGACTCCCTGGTCATCGCCCGGCGGAACCTGATCCGCATGAGCCGGATTCCCGAGATGGTCCTGTTCGGCCTCATCCAGCCGGTGATGTTCGTGATCCTCTTCACGTACGTCTTCGGCGGCTCCATCCAGGTCGGCGGCTCCCTGTCCTCGCAGGACTACCGCAACTTCCTGATGGCGGGCATCTTCGCGCAGACCGTCACCTTCGCCACCGCCGGCGCGGGCGCGGGGATCGCCGACGACATGCACAAGGGCCTCATCGACCGCTTCCGCTCCCTGCCCATGGCCCGGGGCGCGGTCCTCACCGGCCGCACCGTGGCCGACCTGGTGCAGACGGCCCTGACGCTGGTCGTGCTCGCCATGGTCGCGCTCCTCATCGGCTGGCGCACCCATGAGAACTTCGGCAAGGTCCTCGCCGGATTCGGCCTGCTGCTCCTGCTCGGCTACGCCTTCTCATGGATCGGCGCGTTGATCGGCCTCTCGGTCCGTACGCCGGAGGCGGCGACCTCGGGTGGCCTGATCTGGCTGTTTCCACTGACGTTCATCTCGAACGCCTTCGTGGACTCCAACAAACTGCCGACGTTCTTCCGGCACATCGCCGAGTGGAACCCGTTCAGCACCACGGTCCAGGCCTGCCGGGAGCTCTTCGGCAATCTGCCGCCCGGCTTCAAGACCCCGGACGCCTGGCCCATGCAGCACCCGGTGTGGGCGTCGCTGATCTGGTCCGTGATCATCCTCGTGGTCTTCCGGACCCTCGCGGTGCGCAAGTACCGCTCGGCGGCGGCATGACAGGGCCCCCGGCACTCACGGTGCCGGGGGCCCTGCCATGTATGGAGCCATGTGTGGAGCTCGAAGAGCGCGCTAGGCCTTGTACGGCTTGGCCTGGAGGATCTTCACGGAGGCGAGCTTGCCGTTCGGCAGCTCGTACTCCGCGTTCTCACCGATCTTCTTGCCGTGCACGCCCGTGCCCAGCGGGGACTGCGGCGAGTACGTCTCGATGTCGCCGCTCGCGTACTCACGGGAGGCGAGCAGGAACGTCGTGGTGTCGTCCTCGTCGCCGTCGAAGGCGATGGTGACGACCATGCCCGGCTCCACGACACCGTCGTCGGCGGGCGCCTCGCCGACCCGCGCGGTCTCCAGGAGCTGGGTCAGCTGGCGCACGCGGAGCTCCTGCTTGCCCTGCTCCTCCTTGGCCGCGTGGTACCCGCCGTTCTCGCGCAGGTCGCCCTCCTCACGCGCTGCCGCGATCTTCGCCGCGATCTCGGTGCGCGCGGGACCAGACAGGTACTCCAGCTCGGCCTTGAGCTGGTTGTACGCCTCCTGGGTCAGCCAGGTGACGTTTTCGCTGGTCTGGGTCACAGGTGCTCCTCGTAGGTACTGGGAATACAAAGCATCGCCCTACCCAGAAGGATGTTCCTTCACGGGTGGGCGAAACCACGAGCCTAACAATTCAGGGGCCCCAGGGGGAGGACATAAGCCGTCAGATTTGCGTCAACGCAGGTGAACGCGGTAAAGCCGATCGACCCAGTCGGAGTGGCAACGCGGTCGGATGGCAGCTCAGTCGGAGTGGCAGCCCAGCAGCTCGACGTTGGTGGCCTTCCCCGTCGTGCGCAGCGTGACGGTCTGGTCGATCCGGTCCGTGCGCTGGTCGAAGCGGAAGTCCGCGCGGCCCACCTCGGCACCGGACTCGGCCTGCGAGCGCAGGGTGCAGTAGCCGCGCGCGTCGGAGTCCTTGCGCACTTCCAGATGGGCCTCGACGGCGTGATCCGACACGACGTCGAACTTGATGACCTCGCCGCTGACCTTCGTACCGTCGATGTAGTCGTAGCCGAACCAGCCGACCATGCCGAGCAGCAGCACGCCGAGCACCGCACCGATGATCTTCAGCTTGCGGTCGGCCGCTTCGTCGGCCGTGCGCGAGCGGCCGTACCGACCCTCGGGGAGGCCGCCGGGACGTCCCTCGGGGAGCTTCGAGCTCGCCGCCGCCATGATCGTCCTCCAGGAACAGGGGATGCCGGAATTTTCCGCCCCCCGGTTCCGTCACTATAGAAGCCGCGTGTTGCGCCGGATGACCGAGGGCGCCCAAAAACTTGAGGATCGAGTCTTGACTGAGCAGCTGCGACTGATGGCCGTGCACGCCCACCCCGACGACGAGTCGAGCAAGGGCGCGGCCACCATGGCCAAGTACGTGTCCGAGGGGGTGGACGTGCACGTCGTGACCTGCACGGGTGGCGAGCGCGGCGACATCCTCAATCCCAAGCTCCAGGGTGACACCTACATTCAGGAGAACATCCACGAGGTGCGCAGGAAGGAGATGGACGAGGCGCGTGCCATCCTCGGCGTCAAGCAGGACTGGCTCGGCTTCGTCGACTCCGGCCTGCCCGAGGGCGACCCGCTGCCGCCGCTGCCCGAGGGCTGTTTCGCCCTCGAGGACGTCGACAAGGCGGCCGGCGAACTGGTCCGGCAGATCCGCTCCTTCCGCCCGCAGGTCATCACGACCTACGACGAGAACGGCGGGTATCCGCACCCCGACCACATCATGACCCACAAGATCTCGATGGTGGCCTTCGACGGTGCGGCCGACGCCGAGAAGTACCCTGAGAGCGAGTTCGGCCCGGTCTTCCAGCCCCAGAAGCTCTACTACAACCAGGGCTTCAACCGGCCGCGCACCGAGGCTCTGCACCACGCGATGCTCGACCGCGGCATGGAGTCGCCGTACGGGGACTGGCTCAAGCGCTGGGACGAGTTCGAGCGGGTCGAGCGCACCCTGACCACGCACGTGCCGTGCGCCGACTTCTACGAGATCCGTGACAAGGCGCTGATCGCGCACGCCACGCAGATCGACCCCGAGGGCGGCTGGTTCCGGGTGCCCATGGAGATCCAGAAGGAGGTCTGGCCCACGGAGGAGTACGAGCTCGCGAAGTCGCTCGTCGATACTTCCCTCCCCGAGGACGACCTCTTTGCGGGCATCCGCGACAATGCCTAGCGTGAACGCACATCTGGCAATGACGCATCTCGTCCCTCTTGCCAAGGAGGTCGACGACGACAAGGTGACTCCCGGCGTCCTGGGCTTCATCGTCTTCGCGGTGATGGCACTGGCCGTCTGGGGCCTGATGAAGTCGATGAACAAGCACATGCGCAAGGTCGACTTCAAGGATCCGGAGAAGGAGCCGGTCGGCGCGGCCGCCGGTGACCCCGAGAAGCCCGCTTCCGGAGAGCAGCGCTAGTTCCGCCGGGTCGGGTCCGTCGCCCACCGCCTGGGTCCGTCACCCACCGCCTGGGTCCGTCACCCACCGCCGTGGGTGACGGCCGCCGCCGCTCATGGGTGCGGCGGCGACCGTCGGGCGCGCGAGGCGGCGGGCTCCCCTCCGACGCCTCCTCGCGCGGGTGTCCTCCTGGGCCGGCAGGAAGCGGGAGTTTCCTGGCCGCGCGTTCGGAGAACGGCGGCTGGAGCCGGGTCGTCGGCGATGCGGCTCCAGCAGGCGCGGGCATGTCCTGGTACGAAACCGTGCGCGACCCGGGGTCTGGGAGCCGTGGTTCGGGGTGGGCGCGGGCCCTCAAGGCGGCAGCGCTCCATCCCTCTCTACGTGAGGGTAGAGCGACGGCGGCACCGGTGGGAATGCCGCCTGGGCGTTCTGCGGGTTTCCTGTCCGAAAACGGACACCGGAGACTGACACCAGCCTCCTGGCGTAGAGGAATTGCGCACCGTAGTTCCGGTCAGGAGCCCGCGCGAAGAGGAGTGTGGAGACAGGGCGTGCCGCCCGCGTTCAGCTCCCCTCCCCGGGCGGTGCTGTCCAACCCATGGGTGCCGGTGCCGCGGGAATGTGTCGGCGCCCATGGCCGACCGGCCGAGCCCTCTGCCCCCGCGGCCGCACTGCGCCCCCGCCGCCGCACTGCCCCCCGCCGCCGCACTGCCCCCTGCCCCGGCACTGTGCCCCTGCCCCGCGCCGCCTCACTGCGGCTGGGGCACATCCACCCCCATCACCTCCCGCGCATGACGGCTCGGCACCATGCCGAGGCGCCAGGCCTGCCAGCCCGTCTCCAGCTCGGCCCCCCGCTCCAGAAGCAGGCCGTACGCCTGGACGTAGTCGGCGAGCTTGCCGTCGCGGGTCGGGTGGTCGGCGCGGGCGAGCCGGCTCAGCTCCTCCTGCGCGACGGCCGTACCGATCTCCCAGCCGCCCGGTGAGGCGTACGGCAGCAGGGTGCAGCGCAGGAAGCGGGCCCAGTCCTCACCGCGCCGGTCGCCGTACGAGGTGAACAGGCCGATCGCCTCGTCGCACAGCGCGAGCGCCTGCTGGGCACGGGTGTTGCCCGCGTCCACGACCACCAGTTCCAGACAGGTCCAGGCCTCGCCGTGCGCGACACCGATGCGCTGGAAGTCGGCACGGGCGTCCACCAGGAGCTGCCGGGCGAAACCGGAGTTGCGCAGCGAGCCCGTCTGGGCGGCGCGCTGGTCGCGGGTCACGCGCGCCGAGTGGTGCCGGGCGCACGCAAGGCCGTACACGTCCCGCATCCGGGAGAACATCGTGCGGGCCCGCTCCAGCTCCCGCACCGCCTGGTCGAGGTCGCCGGTCTCCTCGAGGGCCTGGCCCAGGTAGTACAGCGACCAGGCCTCGCCGCGTGCGTCGTCGTTGTCGCGGTGCCGGGACACCGCCTGACGCATGCCGTCGACCGCGGGCGACGGATCGCCGTCCACGAGGCGGGCCCGGGCCAACTGCGTGAGGGCCCAGGCCTCGCCGCGCGCGTCGTGGGTGCGGCCGTACAGTTCGAGGGCGTCCCGCAGCTCGCCCTCCGCCCGCGCTACGTCGCCCATGCGCAGGCAGAGCTGACCGAGCTGGAAGTGCGTCCAGGCCTCGCCGTGCACCGAGCCGCTCGTACGGTGCAGAGCGAGCGCCGTCCGGAGCATGTCGAGCGCGTGCGCCAGGTGGGCGCGGTCCCGCTCCACGGCCGCGAGCGCGTGCAGCGTCCACGCGCGGTCGCCCGCCAGCTCGTCGGCCGTCTGTAGCTCAAGCGCCTCGGTGAGGCGGGCCGCGGCCTCCGTCAGATTGCCCTGGTGGTGCAGGGTGATGCCGAGGGAGCCGAGCGCACGGGCGGCCGCCGCGTCCTGGTGGGCCTCGAAGTACAGGTCCACGACGGAGTTCAGCGTCGTACGCGACTGGTCGAGCTCGCCGAGCTGCCGGGCCGCGATACCCGTACGCCACTGCACGCTGCGGCCGAGCAGACCCTGGTCGATGGCCTGGGTGAGCTCGTTGATCTCGCCGAGACGGTAGAGGTCACCGCGGAGCAGGCAGTAGTCGCACAGGGCGCCCAGAAGGTTGAGCACGGCCCGCTGGTCGACGCCCTCCGCGTACCGCAAGGCCGCGGTGATGAACGTCGACTCGTCGTCCAGCCAGCGCAGCGCCGCGTCGAGGGAGGCGAAACCGTGCTGCCCGAACTGGTCCGCGCGCGTGGACGTCTTGCCGTCGACCAGACGGATCACCGTGTCGGCGAGCTCGCCGTAGCTGGCGATGAGGCGCTCCTGCGCGGCGGTGCGCTCGGCGGGCTCCTCCTCGTCGAGGAGACGGGTCCGCGCGAAGGCGCGCACGAGGTCGTGCAGGCGGTAGCGGCTGGCCGGGGACGGCGCGTCGCTGCCCGCGCGGGGGCGGGGCAGATCGACCAGACCGGCCCGGGAGAGCGCGGTCAGCTGCCGGGCCGCCTCCTGCTCGTCGGTGCCGAGCAGTGCCGCCGCGGCGGCCGTGCCCAGCGACGCGCGCCCGGCCAGCGCGAGCCGGCGCAGCAGCCGCCGGGCCGGTTCGGACTGGTCGGAGTAGCGCAGCCACAAGACGCGCTCGACCGGACCGACCTTCTCGGCGGGCCCGTACGCCGACAGGTCGGCGGCCAGCCTGCGCGGCGTCCGCGGGCCGAGCGAGGAGCCCGCGGCCCGCAGGGCCAGCGGCAGCCCGCCGCACAACTCCCGTACCTCGTCGCCCGCTTCGGCGTCGTAGGGCCCGGAGAGATCCTCGGCGGACTCCCTCAGGAGCTGCTCCGCCGCCGCCTCGTCCAGCGCCTCGACCGGCAGCGGGTGCACCCAGGCGGGCAGGTCGTCGGGCAGTTCGAGCGGCTCCCTCGCGGTGATCAGGACGAGGCTGTCCGAACGCTCCGGTATCAGCGTACGGACCTGCTCGATGTCGCTGGCGTCGTCGAGCACGATCGTCACCGGAAGGCCCGTCAGATACTGGTGGTAGAGCTCGCTGAGCCGCTTGACCTGCTGCTCCTGCGAGGAACGCTCCCGGAACAGCAGCTGTTCGCGCGGGGCGCCCAGCCGGTTCAGGAGGTGGAGCAGGGCGTCGCGTGTGGACAGCGGGGTGTCCTCGGGGGCGTCGCCGCGCAGGTCCACCACGCACGCGCCGCGGAACTGGTCCCGCAGATCGTGCGCGGCCCGCACCGCGAGCGAGGTGCGCCCCGAACCCGGCACGCCGTGTAGCACGACGACCGTGGGCCGGGTGTCGGTGCTGGCGCGCGCCGCGTGCACCCACTGGGCGATCCGCCCCAGCTCGGTCCGGCGGCCCACGAACGGGGCGGCGGTCTCCGCGAGTTGGCCGAAGGACTGCTGCAGCACGTTGCGCCGGCGCGCCGCCGCACTCTTGTCCGTGCCGCGCAGCTGGGGTGCGGCCTTCTTCGTCGCGTGCGTGCCCGTCGACGCGGCGAGGACGCGCTGCTGGTCGAGGAAGGGCCGGATGCCGCGCACCTCCAGCGCGGTCAGCCACTGCAGCCGAAGCTGCTCGGGGCCGCCCGGCCTGCTGAGCTCACCCGCGCGGCGGCTGGCCGCGGGCACGTGGGAGGCCGTCACCTTCACGACGGTCGCCGCCGCACCGGCCACGGCGACGACCGCGCCGGTGCCGAGGGCGGTGCCGACGCTCGTACCGAACGACAGGTCGGAGAACCCGGCCGCGACGGCCGCAACCACCGCCACCAGCAACGGAGTTCCGGCCCCCTCCTTCGCATAACGCTGCCCGAAACTGAGCCGCCCGGCGTCCGCCTCGTCGAGCGCCCCGGTGTACGACGCGTACTCCTCGGCCGCCGTCAGCGCCATGGCGTCCAGCGCACCGCGCGCCCGCGAGAGCAGCACGCCCCCGTCGACACGCCCGCCGGAACGCCGGACCTCCTCCTCCACGGCCCGCCCCAACAGCCGCTCGGCCTCGGCCCGATGGCTGTCCCGCATATGGGTCCCCCCTCCGAAAGCAACAGTCGCCTGCGGTCACAAGTGTCCTGCGTACGGGGCGCGGGCGCGAGGGTGTCCACTGATCACGGGGCGCCGTCCCCGGATTGCGCCGGCCGGGCGAGCCGAGCCCGTGCGGCCTCCACGGCTGGGAGGGGCCCTGTGAGAGGCTGGGGCGCATGAATCGGCTGGCTGGCGTGACCTCGCCTTATCTGCTTCAGCACGCTGACAATCCGGTCGACTGGTGGCCCTGGTCGGCGGAGGCTTTCGAGGAGGCGCGGCGGCGCGATGTGCCCGTCCTGCTCTCGGTCGGCTACTCCGCGTGCCACTGGTGCCACGTCATGGCGCACGAGTCCTTCGAGGACGACGCGACCGCCGCGCTCATGAACGAGAAGTTCGTGAACATCAAGGTCGACCGCGAGGAGCGGCCCGACGTCGACGCCGTCTACATGGAGGCCGTGCAGGCCGCGACGGGGCAGGGCGGCTGGCCCATGACCGTCTTTCTCACCGCCGACGCCGAGCCCTTCTACTTCGGTACGTACTTCCCGCCCGAGCCGCGGCACGGCATGCCGTCCTTCGCGCAGGTTCTCGACGGCGTGCACCGGGCGTGGACGGACCGGCGCGGCGAGGTCGCCGAGGTCGCGGGCAAGATCGTGCGTGACCTCGGCGAGCGGCAGCTCACCCACAACAGTGCCGAGCGGCCCGGCGAGGACGAGCTCGCCCAGGCGCTGCTCGGCCTGACCCGCGACTACGACGCGACGTACGGCGGCTTCGGCGGCGCGCCCAAGTTCCCGCCGTCCATGACGATCGAGTTCCTGCTGCGGCACTACGCCCGCACGGGCGCCGAGGGCGCGCTGCAGATGGCCGCCGACACCTGCGAGCGGATGGCCCGCGGCGGCATCTACGACCAGCTCGGCGGCGGCTTCGCGCGCTACTCCGTCGACCGCGAGTGGGTGGTGCCCCACTTCGAGAAAATGCTGTACGACAACGCCCTCCTGTGCCGCGCCTACGCCCACCTCTGGCGGACCACCGGCTCCGAGCTGGCGCGTCGGGTCGCTCTGGAGACCGCCGATTTCATGGTCCGTGAACTGCGCACCGGTGAAGGCGGTTTCGCCTCCGCGCTCGATGCCGACAGTGCGGACCCGGCGACGGGGGAGCACGTCGAGGGCGCGTATTACGTGTGGACGGCGCGGGAGTTGCGGGAGGTCCTGGGGGAGGCCGACGCGGAGTTGGCGATGAGCTGCTTCGGCGTGACGGAGGAGGGGACCTTCGAGAAGGGGGCCTCTGTTCTGCAACTTCCGCAGGCGGAGGGGCCGTTGGCGGATGCCGCGCGGCTGTCCTCCGTGCGGGAGCGGCTCCTCGCGGCCCGCGCCGAGCGGCCCGCGCCGGGGCGTGACGACAAGGTGGTCGCCGCGTGGAACGGCCTCGCGATCGCCGCGCTCGCCGAGGTCGGCGCCTACTTCGACCGGCCGGACCTGATCGCGGCCGCCGTGGGCGCGGGCGACCTCCTCGTACGGCTCCACATGGACGACCGCGCGCGGCTCGCCCGTACCTCCAAGGACGGGCAGGCGGGCGCCAACGCGGGTGTCCTCGAGGACTACGCCGACGTCGCCGAGGGCTTCCTCGTGCTGGCGTCGGTGACCGGCGAGGGCGTGTGGCTGGAGTTCGCCGGTTTCCTCCTGGACCACGTCCTCGCGCAGTTCGTCGACGCGGAGAGCGGGGCGCTGTACGACACGGCGGCCGACGCGGAAGAGCTCATCCGCCGCCCGCAGGACCCCACGGACAACGCGGCGCCCTCCGGGTGGACCGCGGCCGCGGACGCGCTCCTCTCGTACGCGGCCCACACGGGCGCCGAGCCGCACCGCACCGCGGCGGAGCGGGCGCTCGGCATCGTCAAGGCGCTCGGCCCCCGCGTACCGCGCTTCATCGGTCACGGTCTCGCGGCCGCGGAGGCGGCGCTTGACGGGCCCCGCGAGGTGGCGGTCGTCGGCGAGGTCCTCGGGGACCTGCACCGCACGGCGCTGCTGGGCACCGCGCCGGGAGCGGTGGTCGCGGCGGGCCCGGAGGGCGGCGACGAGCTTCCGCTGCTCGCCGACCGGCCCCAGGTCGAGGGGCGCCCGGCGGCGTACGTCTGCCGCAACTTCGTCTGCGACGCGCCCACCACGGACCCGGCGGTGCTCGCGGGGCTGCTCTCCTAGCCAGCCGTTACGGAAAGAGCCAGCCGTTACGGAAAGAGCCAGCCGTTACGGAAAGGGCCAGCCACGGAAGAGGGTTCCGGGCGATTACCTGCGGGGTAATCGCCCGCCCGGCCCGCCCCGGAGAGACTGCCGTTCTCCCCGCGCCGCCCGGACGCGGGCCGGACCGAGAGGCCAGCCATGTCCACCGCCGCACCTGAGCACACCCGTACCGTCATCGAGGAACTGCTGCGGCGGATCGGCGAGGGCGACCCCGAGCGCATCGCCGAGCTGTATGCCGAGCGGGGCGACTGGAAGCTGGACTGGCCGGAGTCCGAGCACGGCAGGGCGGCCACGCCGTGGATCCGGCACCGCACCACCCGGGCCGACGCGGCCGCGCACTACCGCGAGCTCGCCGAGCACCACGTGCCGGAGCAGGTGGCGACGGAGGTCGAGCGCATCCTCGTCGACGGCGCCGACGCCGTGGTGCTCGGCGAGATCCGCCAGACGGCCCGGTCCACCGGACGCGCCTATCGGGCCAGGTTCGCCCTGCACCTGACGGTCGAGGGCGGGCTCGTCACCCGCCACCACGTCTACGAGGACAGCCTGGCGGTGGCTCAGGCGTTCGAGTCGGAGGGTGCGGCCGCCGCGGCGTAGGGGCCGCCGAACTCCGCCATCGCCCGCTCCACGATGCCGTCGAGCCGGTCGTGGTGGGCGCCCCGCCAGTACACGCGGGCGCAGGCCTCGCACTGGGCGAAGACGTCGTACGTGCCCCGGGTGCCGCCCTCCAGACGGTCGGTCACCTCCTCCTTCGTGGCCGGACGGAGGGTTCCGTTGCAGGCTCCGCAGCGGGTCCAGGGGCGCAGCTCGGGGGCGAAGCGGCCGAGGACGTCGCGGAGTTGGTCGTCGGGGCGGTCGCTGTAGACGTACGCGCCTGCCCACAGTTCGCGGCGCCTCAGCAGCCCCCGGTCGCGGCTGAGCAGGACGCGCCGCTCGGCCGCCGAGCGGGTGGCGAGCGCCGGGTCGCCGATGTCCGTGCTCTCGTACGCCGTGTCGACGCCGAGCAGCCGCAGGCGCCGGGCCAGCGTGCCGAGATGGACGTCGAGGAGGAAGCGGAGCGGGGCGCCGGGGACCGGCTGGGGGCGGGTGACGGCGTGCACGGTGACGGTCTCGCCCGCCGCGGGGACGTGTGCGGCGGCGACCTCACGGCCGTCCACCACGAGCGCGCCGGCCTCCGTCAGCGGGACGCCGAGCGACTCGACGACGTGCCCGAGCGTGGACGCGCCGTCCGTGACGGCCGTGGTGGGCCCGCCCCTTCGCTCGTGCGGGACGAAAATCCCCAGCTCGGGGGCGAAACTGATGAGGATCTCCGGACCGTTCATGCCGTCAGGATGGCATGGCGGGAGGGGGGTCAGCGGGGATTTTCCGCTCCCCTGTATCCCCCGTATTCCCCGTACCCGCTGATCAGCATGTCGAGCGTCCGGTCCACGAGGGTGGGCAGGTCGTCCTCGTGGTCGTGCTCCGCCCAGTACGCGGCGGTCTCGGTGAGCGCGCCGATCAGGCTCATGGAGAACGCCCGCACCTCCAGGTCGCCGGGGTCGCGCCCGGTGCGTTCCGCGAGGACGCGGCAGAGGATGCCGCCGGTGACCGACATGCTCTCCATCATCCGCGAGCGCACGGCGGGCACTTCGGTCATCAGCTTCGTGCGCAGCCGCGACACCTCCGGTTCCTCCGCGAAACCGGCGCCCACCGCCCGCCGCATGACGTGCCGCAGGGACTCCACGATCGGCTCGTCGGCGGGCCGCTCCCGCAACTCGTTCTCCAGGAGCGGGTCGTACTCGTCGGTGAGGACGATGTCCTCCTTGGTCGGGAAGTAGCGGAAGACGGTGGACGGGGAGACCTCCGCCGCCTCCGCGATCTGCTCGACCGTCGTCGCCTCGTACCCCTGTTCCCGGATGAGCCGGTACGTCGCGTTCCGGATGGCGAGCCGGGTCTTGAGCTTCTTGCGCTCGCGCAGCCCCATGCGGGGGGCGGTCCCGGGGGTCTCGGCGGTGGGGGTTCGGGCGGCCGTCATGCCCCTCATTGTCGGGCATCGGCCGGGGGCCCGCCCACGTCCGGGGTCCCTACCCGCTCCTCGGCGGGTTTCGGCAGCAGCGCGGCGACCAGGAGCGCGGTCAGCAGGGCGGCGGTCGCGCTGATCAGCAGGACGAGGCCCATGCCGTGCAGGTACGCGGCGTCGGCGGAGTCGGTGAGTGCCGGTGCGCCGAGCCGTTCGGCGACGGTGTGGGCGGCGACCACCGAGTCCTGCGCGATGCCCGCCGAGGGGCCCGGCAGCCCGTCGGTGTCCAGGCGGTCTGTGTAGGCCGACGCGAGGAGCGAGCCGAGCAGCGCGATCCCGACGGCGCTGCCCACCTGACGCACGGTCATGAGCAGACCGGAGCCGGCGCCCGCGCGCTCCACGGGCAGGGCGCCGAGTGCGCCGTCCATGGCGGGCACGACGGCGAAGCCGAAGCCGAGACCGGCCACCGAGAGCCACAGTGCGGTGAAGCCGTAGCCGCTGTCGACGGTCGTGCGGCTGCCGAGGGCTGCGGCGAAGGCGAGGACGACGAGGCCGCCGCTGATCACGGCGCGCGGGCCGAGCCGCCGTACGACGGGCTCGGCGCCCTTCGCGGCGATCAGGAGTCCGCCCATCATCGGCAGCAGCCGCACTCCGGTGCCGAACGCGTCGTTGCCGAGGACGGCCTGGAGGTACTGCGGCAGCACGAACAGCAGGCCGGACAGGACGAACATGACGAGCGTCGCCGCCATCGTGTTCAGGAAGAAGCCGCGGTCGCGCAGCAGCGTCATGTCGAGCATGGGGCGCGGCATCCGGCGTTCGCGCAGGACGAGCGCGGTGAGCAGGGCGGCGGAGCCCGCGAGTACGCCGAGGACCAGCGGGTCGCCCCAGCCGAGGCCGGGGGCCTCGATGATCGCGTAGATCAGCGCCCCGAGACCGGCCGCGGTCAGGGCGGTGGAGACGGTGTCGACGCTGGGGGAGGCGGGGTCGCGGGTCTCGGGCAGCAGGAAGGCGCAGGCCGTGAGGCCGATCGCGACCATGGGGACGTTGATCAGGAAGATCGAGCCCCACCAGAAGTGGTCGAGGAGCCAGCCGCCGACGATCGGCCCGAGCGGTGCGCCGAGGGCGGAGGCGGCGGAGACGATGCCGATGGCCTTGGTCCGTTCGCCGGGCCCGAAGAGCGCGGGCAGTACGGCCATCGCGAGCGGCATGACCAGGGCGCCGCCCACGCCCATGACGGCACGGGCCACGACGACGAGCGTGACGTCGTCGGCGAGGGTCCCGAGGAGCGAGCCGAGCATGAAGACGGCGAGCCCGGTCATCAGCATCCTGCGCCGCCCGAAGCGGTCGCCGAGGAGTCCGGCCGGGAGCATCAGCGCGGCAAAGACGACGACGTACGCGTCCGCCATCCACTGCTGTTCGCCGGTGCTCGCGCCCAGTTGTCCGGCCATCGTCGGCAGCGCGACGTTGAGGATCGTCATGTCGAAGCCGAGCACGAGCATGCTCGCGACCAGGGCGCCCAGCGCCCACCACCGTCGGGGGTCCTGCCGCGCGGCGGTGGTAGCGGTCGAGTCAGTGACAGTAACCATGAAATGAAAGTAACTCGCAAAAGATAGTCATAGTCAATATGTGCGAGCGGTCGTCCGTCGGCGGGCGCACGCTGGGCGCACGAAAAGTGGCCGCGGCTGGGGAGCCGCGGCCACTGAGGTAAAGGGGGGAGAGGGGTCAGCCGTGCTGGTACGCCACCAGCGAGATGCCCACGTAGTGCACCGCGAACGCGGCCAGCGTCAGAGAGTGGAAGACCTCGTGGAAGCCGAAGAAGCGGGGGGAGGGGTTGGGGCGCTTGATGCCGTAGATCACGCCGCCCGCGCTGTAGAGCAGGCCGCCGACGACGACCAGGACGAGGACCGCGATGCCGCCCGTCCGCATGAAGTCCGGCAGGAAGAACACCGCGGCCCAGCCCATCGCGATGTAGCACGGGGTGTAGAGCCAGCGGGGGGCGCCGACCCAGAAGACACGGAAGGCGATGCCCGCCAGGGCCGCACCCCAGATGCCCCAGAGCAGCCACTGTCCCGTCGCCTCGGGGAGCAGCAGGAGCGTCAGCGGGGTGTAGGTGCCCGCGATGATGAGGAAGATGTTGGAGTGGTCGAGCCTGCGCAGGATGCCGTCGGCTCTGGGGCTCCAGTTGCCCCGGTGGTAGAGCGCGCTCACGCCGAACAGCAGGCAGGAGCTCAGGGCGAAGATGCCGCAGGCGAGGCGGCCGCGCGGGGAGTCCGCGAGTGCGGTGAGCACCAGGCCGGCGATCACCACCGCGGGGAACATGCCGGCGTGCAGCCAGCCGCGCATCTTCGGCTTCACGGGAAGCGGCATGGCTTCCGGGGGCGGAACGAGTGACGGCTCGCCCGCGGGCTGCGGGCTCGCTTCGGGGACAGACGCGGTCATGAGCCGAATCGTACCTACGGGCCCGTAAGTCGCACATCAGCCGGGCGAGTCGGGCGGAGCGGGGGGCGGCCGGGGCCGGGTGGCGGCGGGCGGCAAATGGCCTGTTCCGCCCTACAAGAGGACGGATCCGCGCCCTCGCACCCGTACCCACTCAAGTGGCGATGCTCACGCCGCTCAAGTGTGAAGCCCTCTGGACAGATGCGCGAACGAGTCGGATGATCAAATGAGTGCGGTCGGCACCGGATGAGCGCCAAGGGAAGTTCACGTGAAGCGTCCGGGTCGCAGCCCCCACGGGGCATACATCCTGAAAACCCCTCGATTAGGAGCAATCGTGGCGCGCGACATCGCGGCTCCCCTGTCCTTGGGCACTGCCCCGACCAACCACCAGGAGCTGGCCTCCTGGGTCACCGAGATCGCCGAACTGACGCAGCCGGACCGGGTGGTCTGGTGCGACGGCTCGGAGGCCGAGTACGAGCGCCTGTGCGAGGAGCTCGTCGCCAAGGGCACGTTCAAGAAGCTCGACCCCACTCTGCGTCCGAACTCGTACTACGCGGCCTCCGATCCGACCGACGTCGCGCGCGTCGAGGACCGCACCTTCATCTGCTCCGAGAAGGAAGAGGACGCGGGTCCGACCAACCACTGGAAGGCCCCCGCCGAGATGCGGGCCATCTTCCAGGGCTCCGACGGCCAGGGTGGTGTCTTCCGCGGCTCCATGCGCGGCCGCACCATGTACGTCGTGCCCTTCTGCATGGGCCCGGTCGGCTCACCGCTGTCCGCCATCGGTGTGGAGATCACCGACTCCGCGTACGTCGCCGTCTCCATGCGCACCATGACCCGCATGGGTCAGGCGGTCCTGGACGAGCTCGGCGAGGACGGCTTCTTCGTGAAGGCCGTCCACACGCTCGGCGCCCCGCTCGAAGCGGGCGAGGCCGACGTCCCGTGGCCCTGCAACTCCACCAAGTACATCTCGCACTTCCCCGAGGACCGCGAGATCTGGTCGTACGGTTCGGGCTACGGCGGCAACGCCCTGCTCGGCAAGAAGTGCTACGCCCTGCGCATCGCCTCCGTCATGGCGCGCGACGAGGGCTGGCTGGCCGAGCACATGCTCATCCTCAAGCTCACGCCGCCGAAGGGCGAGAGCAAGTACGTCGCCGCCGCGTTCCCGAGCGCCTGCGGCAAGACCAACCTCGCCATGCTGGAGCCGACCGTCCGCGGCTGGACCGTCGAGACCATCGGTGACGACATCGCCTGGATGCGGTTCGGCGAGGACGGCCGCCTCTACGCGATCAACCCCGAGGCCGGTTTCTTCGGCGTCGCGCCCGGCACCGGCGAGCACACCAACGCCAACGCCATGAAGACCCTGTGGGGCAACTCGGTCTTCACCAATGTCGCGCTGACCGACGACGGCGACGTCTGGTGGGAGGGTATGACGGAGGAGACTCCCGCCCACCTCACCGACTGGAAGGGCAACGACTGGACGCCGGAATCAGGTGTCCCGGCCGCCCACCCGAACGCCCGCTTCACCACGCCCGCCTCGCAGTGCCCGATCATCGCGCCCGAGTGGGAGGACCCCAAGGGCGTGCCGATCTCGGCGATCCTCTTCGGTGGCCGTCGCGCCTCGGCCGTGCCGCTGGTGACCGAGTCCTTCGACTGGCAGCACGGCGTCTTCCTCGGCGCGAACGTGGCGAGCGAGAAGACCGCCGCCGCCGAGGGCAAGGTCGGCGAGCTGCGCCGCGACCCCTTCGCCATGCTGCCGTTCTGCGGCTACAACATGGGCGACTACATGGCGCACTGGGTGAAGGTCGGCGCGGACAAGCCCGACCAGTCCAAGCTGCCGAAGATCTACTACGTCAACTGGTTCCGGAAGAACGCCGACGGCAAGTTCGTGTGGCCCGGCTTCGGTGAGAACTCCCGCGTCCTGAAGTGGATCGTCGACCGCCTCGACGGCAGGGCGGAGGGCGTCGAGACGCCCATCGGCATCCTGCCGACGGTCGACTCCCTGGACACCGAGGGCCTCGACCTGGCCAAGGACGACCTGGAGTTCCTGCTCACGGTCGACAAGGAGGTCTGGCGCGAGGAGGCCTCGCTGGTCCCCGAGCACCTCAACACCTTCGGCGACCACACGCCCAAGGAGCTGTGGGACGAGTACCGCGCGCTGGTGCAGCGTCTCGGCTGATCTGCCGCACATTCCGGATGGGCCCCGCACGACGGCGTGCGGGGCCCATCCGCGTACATCCACACCTTGCGTACGTTGCCTTCACATGCCCCTCACATGCTTCAATGGCCCCACAAGGTGGCCCGGTGATCACTCCGGGCAGTCAACACAGGGTGTGGGGGGCCAAGTTGAAGAAGTCTCATCGCTTAAGACGCGTGACGGGAACCGCGCTCGCGGTGGTCTTGGGGTCGGCCGGACTGGTCGCCCTCGGGACACCCGCCGCGCACGCCGCCACTCCGTCGGACGAGGTGGCGAAGCTGCCGATCTCCTCGTACTCGGCGATCGCCGTCGACTCGGCGCACGAGCGGGTCTTCGTCTCGGACAACTACCGGGGCAGCTACACCAACCCCGGCGTCATCGCGGTCTACGACTTCCAGGGGCACAAGCTCACCTCCTGGACCACGACGAGCAGGGTGTCGGGCCTGGCGCTCAGCGCGGACAGCGCCACGCTGTACGCCGGAGAGCGCACCAGGGTCGCGGCGTACGACACCACGACGTTCAAGCTGACCGCCGCCACCGGCGCGTACGAAGAGACCTGCGGCCGCGAGGTCGCCGTCACGGGCAGCAAGGTGTGGTGGACGTCGCAGTCCACCGACTACATCTCCGACTGTCCCGCGGCGCAGAGCAACCTGGACGGCCTCGTCGGCGGCGCGCACGCCCGGACGGGCTGGAACGCCAAGGGCAGGCTCAACCTGGAGGCCGCTCCCGACGGCGCCAACCGGTTCTTCATGGGGCAGGAGGCCGGCCCCGGCGACGCCAACCCGTTCCTGGCCTCCTTCAGCACCGAGGGCGACAATCCCGTACGCGACGCCGTACGCCGCTTCGCCGACAGCGAGGGCAAGGGCGCGCTGCAACTGAGGGACCTGGCGGTCAGCGCCGACGGCAAGCGGGTGGCGGTCGCGGACGCCGCGTACGGCACCAGGCTGCTGAACGCGGGGGACCTCTCGGACACTGATACGCCTTACCAGGCGCTGCCGGAGGGGGCCAAGGCCTCCGCGGTGGCGTTCAGCGGCGACGGGAAGTATGTGGCGCGCGGCGCCGCTGCCTCCGGGAGCACCGCCGACCTCCTCGTCCAGCCCGCCGATCCGGCGGACGGCACGACGCCGTTCGAGTTCGCCTTCGAGGGCACGCTAGACGGCAACCGCGTCGTGCCGCGTGGCCTCGACTGGTCCAAGGACGGCCAGCGGCTGTTCGCGGTCACCACCAACGCCTTCGGCAACGAGTACTGGCTGCACATCATCCAGCCCCCGGCGGCTCAGCACGACTCCCGCTTCACCGGCGCCCTCACCACCACGCCGTCGAAGCCCGCCGTCGGTGAACCCCTCGGCATCCGCGGCACGTTGGAGCTCGACGGGCCCGCGCCCGCCGAGCCCGTGAAGGTCGCCGCCGTCCGCAAGGACGCCGACGGCACGACCGAGGTGGCGGCCGCCAAGGTCGCGGCGGACGGCAGCTTCACCGTGCTCGACGTGCCGGACCGGCTCGGCGAGGCGACGTACACGCTGCGCTTCCTCGGCGATGTGACGCACCGCCCGGCCGAGGACGTCACGGTCACGGTGGACGTGGCCAAGGCCGCTACGGCCGTCGAGCTGACCGCGCCCGCCGAGGCGACCCGCGCGGGCGGCGTCGAGATCACCGGCAGACTCACCGGGCAGGGCCGCGCGCTGCCGTCCGGGATCGAGCTGAAGGTGACCCGCACCGACAAGCTCGGCGCGACGGGAGAGCTCACGTCGGCGCGGGTCGCGGCCGACGGCACCTTCAAGGTCAAGGACCTGCCCGGCAAGAAGGGCCGGACGGTGTACGCGGTGAGTTACGAGGGCGACGCCCTGCACGAGGGCTCGTCCGCCCGCGCCACGGTGAAGATCACCGGCTAGCGGCAGGTACCGCAGAGCACCGGCGGCGGGACGCGCACCCCCAGTGCCGTTCGCCGTTGGTGGCACCCGGTCCGTGGCCTCACCGGCCGCGGACCGGGGCCGATCAGGAGGCGCCGACCAGGCGCGTGGCGTCCGCGTGGGCGTCCATGCGCCCCGCGGCCAGGATCGCCGCCGCGGTGTCGGCGCGGGACGCCGCCACGACCAGGGCGCGGCCCGCGAGGGCGTGGGCGCGCTGGTGCAGGGCGGCGAGGTGCGGTTCGTGTACGGCGGCCGCGACGGCGGAACGCGGCGGGCGCACGCCACCGCGCAGCCGTGCCACCTGCTGCGACAGCTGCTCGGCGGCGTCGTCGAGGTCGGCGGACGGGGCCAGGGCGCGCAGCTCGTCGGTGAGGGCGAGCAGGGCCGCGAGGTGTCCGGCGAGCTGGATGTCCAGCTCCTCCTCGCGGGAGCGGTGGGGATAGCCGGCGTCGTCGGCCATCGAGTGGACCGACTTGGTGCGGATCGGCTCGTACACGGGATGGCCTCCAGACGGTTGCTTGAAAGCCATCCTAGCTTAGATTCTGTCTAAAGTTGAGTCGAGGCCAAGGATGGGCCCGGGAGCGGGTCCGGGGGCGGGTCCTGGAGAGGTCCGTCACGGCTGGCTGTAGCCGTCCAGGAAGGTCCCGATCCGCGTGACCGCCTCCGCGAGATCCGTCGCGGCCGGGAGTGTCACGACGCGGAAGTGATCGGGCTCCGGCCAGTTGAAGCCCGTGCCGTGCACGACCATGATCTTCTCGGCGCGCAGCAGGTCGAGGACCATCTGCCGGTCGTCCTTGATCTTGAAGACCTTCGGGTCGAGCCGCGGGAAGAGGTAGAGCGACCCCTTCGGCTTCACGCAGCTCACGCCGGGGATCTGCGTCAGCAGGTCGTACGCGGTGTCGCGCTGTTCGAGCAGGCGTCCGCCCGGCAGCACCAGGTCGTTGATCGTCTGCCGCCCGCTGAGCGCCGCGACGACACCGTGCTGGCCCGGCATGTTGGCGCACAGGCGCATGTTGGCGAGGATCGTCAGGCCCTCGATGTACGAGGAGGCGTGCGCCTTGGGGCCTGAGATCGACATCCAGCCGACGCGGTAGCCCGCCACGCGGTACGCCTTCGACATGCCGTTGAAGGTGAGGGTGAGGAGGTCGGGGGCGATGGCGGCGGTCGCGGTGTGCGTCGCGCCGTCGTAGAGGATCTTGTCGTAGATCTCGTCCGAGCAGACGAGCAGGTTGTGGCGGCGCGCGATGTCCGTGAGCCCGCGCAGCATCTCGTCGCTGTAGACGGCGCCGGTCGGGTTGTTCGGGTTGATGATCACGAGCGCCTTGGTGCGGTCGGTGACCTTGCGCTCGATGTCGGCGAGGTCCGGCATCCAGTCGGCCTGCTCGTCGCAGCGGTAGTGCACGGCGGTGCCGCCGGAGAGCGAGATCGCGGCCGTCCACAGCGGATAGTCCGGCGCCGGTACGAGGACCTCGTCGCCGTCGTCGAGCAGGCCCTGCATGGCCATCACGATGAGCTCGGAGACGCCGTTGCCGATGAAGACGTGCTCGACGTCGGTCTCGATGCCCAGGGTCTGGTTGTGCATGACGACCGCGCGGCGGGCGGCGAGGAGGCCCTTCGCGTCGCCGTAGCCGTGGGCGGTGCCGACGTTGCGGAGGACGTCCTCCAGGATCTCGGGCGGGCACTCGAAGCCGAAGGCGGCGGGGTTGCCGGTGTTCAGCTTGAGGATGCGGTGCCCGGCCGCCTCCAGCCGCATCGCCTCCTCGAGCACCGGGCCCCGGATCTCGTAACAGACGTTGGAGAGCTTCGTCGACTGGATGACCTGCATGTCCGCGAGCTTACGGCCGGGTCGGACGGGCCGCTCCGTGTTTTGGGACACAAGGGGGACGCCGGGGGAGTGCGAGGGGATGTTCTGTCAGCGGTCAGTTGTGTCCGTTTGTGGTCTTGTCCTGACGGCCGGAGACCTCAACAATGCGCATGACAAAACCGTAAGAACTCCGGTCACATAGTCATCATCAGAGGGGACCCCCACATGAAGAAGCCTCTCGTCGGTGCGTGCTTCGCCGTTCTCCTTCTCGGAGCGACGGCGGCACCCGCGGCGGCCGTCAGCAACGAACGACCCGCGAAGCCGAAGGCCCAGGCCGTCAACTTCGCGGGCACGGTGGCGCTCAGCAACTGCTCCGGCTCCGTGGTCCGCGTGCCCAACTCGAAGCCCGGCGACCCGGCGCTCGTCCTGTCCAACGGGCACTGCCTGGAGAGCGGCTTCCCCGGGCCCGGCGAAGTCGTCGTCAACAAGCCCTCGACGCGCAGCTTCACCCTGCTCAACGCCTCCGGCGGCAACGCGGGGAAGGTCAAGGCCAGCAAGGTCGCGTACGGCACGATGACCGACACGGACATCTCGCTGTACCAGCTCACCAGCACGTACAGCGACATCGAGAGCCGGTACGGGATCAAGGCGCTGGAGCTGAACGCGGCGCGGCCCCAGCAGGGGCGGGCGATCACCGTCGCCTCCGGGTACTGGAAGAAGCTCTACAAGTGCAACGTCGACGGCTTCGCGTACCGCCTCAAGGAGGGGAACTGGACCTGGAAGGACTCGGTCCGCTACACCCCCGCCTGCCAGACGATCGGCGGCACCTCGGGCTCCCCGGTGATCGACGACGCGACCGGCAAGGTCGTCGCCGTCAACAACACCGGCAACGAGAGCGGTGAGCGGTGCACGGACAACAACCCGTGCGAGGTCGACGAGAACGGCAAGGTCACGGTGCGCGAAGGGATCAACTACGCGCAGCAGACCTACTGGATCGTGCCGTGCGTCGGCGCGGGCAACAAGATCGACCTGAGCCGCGCGGGCTGTGAGCTGCCCAAGCCGTCCGGCGTGAAGTAGCTCTTCTCCCGTATCTCCTCCCGTATCCCGTCTCGCATCCCGGCCGGGGGGCGGCGCCTCGCTCCGGGCCGGGGCGGCACCTCGTGGTGTCGGCCCCGGCCCGGATGTGGCGGATATCTGTCACGGCCGAAGCAGACATGCGCATGTCCCGTTGGTAGCGTTCTTCCGGTGACCTCCTCGCACGGCCCCGAGCGCCTCGATGACGACGACTACCCCGCCTACACGATGGGCCGGGCCGCCGAGCTGATCGGTGCCACGCCCGCCTTCCTCCGGGCGGTCGGCGACGCCCGGCTGATCACGCCGCTGCGCTCCGAGGGCGGCCACCGCCGCTACTCCCGCTATCAACTGCGCATCGCCGCGCGCGCACGGGAACTCGTCGACCAGGGCACCCCGGTCGAATCGGCCTGCCGCATCGTCATCCTGGAGGACCAGCTCGAAGAGGCACTCCGCCTCAACGACGCCCTGCGCCGCGTCCCCGGGGACGAGGAGCGCGGCCCCGAGGACAAGGGAGCGGCGCCGTCCTGAGGCCGTCGGACACGAAACGCTGCGCCCCGTGCCTCCGTATACCTATGACGGCAAATGCAGAATTTCGGGTGGTGCGCGCGACGGGTTATTCGCGGGGCAGCGACGCGTTATGGAAAGACGGGCGCTCGCGCCGATGGCGTGCTACTGTCGATTTCAGTTGCAGTTGTGGTTCCCAGAGACTCCAAGTGCTCCGGTTGGCTTTATGTGCCGACGGGGGCACTTTGTATTGCCGGTCATTTCCGGACGGGGTAATCATCGCGGCGACGTGGAGTGCGCACAGTGCGGGCTCCCGGGCACTGCCCCGAAGGAGATATGACATGGCTACTGGCACCGTGAAGTGGTTCAACGCGGAAAAGGGCTTCGGCTTCATCGAGCAGGAGGGCGGCGGCGCCGACGTCTTCGCTCACTACTCGAACATCGCCACCCAGGGCTTCCGTGAGCTGCAGGAGGGCCAGAAGGTGACCTTCGACGTCACGCAGGGCCAGAAGGGCCCGCAGGCCGAGAACATCGTTCCCGCCTGACGCTGACGCTCACGCGTACTACGTAGCTGGGGCCCGCACCTTGGGTGCGGGCCCCAGCTCGTTGTGTTTTCGGGACATGACGCAGACGTTTCATGTTTCCCCGCTTTTCACCGGCCGCCGCGGCATAATTCCGCGCCCGCTGGGAATGTGTTTCATTTTTCCGGCCGTTCCTGCGATTCTCGGCACCGGTCGGTGCCGGTCAGAATTCCTCGATACGCGCCGCATCGAGGAAGGTTCTCCGTGAACCGTTCAACGCGCACGAACAGTCCGCACAGCACCAACAGCACGCACAGCCGACGGCCCAAGAGCTACGGGGGCCGCCGCCCCGCCGCGCTCCAGGGAGAGTTCGCGCTGCCGGTCACCGTCACCCCGGCCCTCCCGCCCGTCGAGGATTTCGCGGCGCTCGGCCTGCCGGACGGGGTGCTGCAGACCCTCACCGGCCTCGGCGTCACCGCCCCCTTCCCGATCCAGGCGGCCACGCTGCCCAACTCCCTCGCGGGCCGGGACGTCCTCGGCCGAGGGCGCACCGGATCCGGCAAGACCCTCGCCTTCGGCCTCGCGGTGCTCACCCGTACCGCCGGGCAGCGCGCCGAACCGCGCCGCCCGCTCGCGCTGATCCTCGTCCCCACGCGCGAGCTCGCCCAGCAGGTCACGGACGCGCTCACCCCCTACGCCAGGTCGCTCAGGCTGCGCATGGCCACCGTGGTCGGCGGCATGTCGATCGGACGGCAGGCCGGTGCCCTGCGCAACGGAGCCGAGGTCGTCGTCGCGACGCCGGGCCGCCTCAAGGACCTCATCGAGCGCCGCGACTGCCACCTGGACCAGGTCGCCGTCACCGTGCTCGACGAGGCCGACCAGATGGCCGACATGGGATTCCTGCCCCAGGTCACCGAGCTCCTCGACCAGGTGCGGCCCGGCGGCCAGCGGATGCTGTTCTCGGCCACCCTTGACCGCAACGTCGACCTCCTGGTCCGCCGCTACCTCAGCGACCCGGTCGTCCACTCGGTCGACCCGTCGGCGGGCGCGGTCACCACGATGGAACACCACGTGCTGCACATCCACGGCGCCGACAAGTACGCCGCCACCACGGAGATCGCCGCCCGCGACGGACGCGTGATCCTCTTCCTCGACACCAAGCACGCGGTCGACCGGCTCACCACGCACCTGCTCAGCAGCGGCGTGCGCGCGGCGGCCCTGCACGGCGGCAAGTCCCAGCCCCAGCGCACCCGCACCCTCGCCCAGTTCAAGTCCGGCCAGGTCACCGCGCTCGTCGCCACGAACGTCGCGGCACGCGGCATCCACGTCGACGACCTCGACCTCGTCGTCAACGTCGACCCGCCCGCCGACCACAAGGACTACCTGCACCGCGGCGGCCGCACCGCCCGCGCCGGCGGTTCGGGCAGCGTCGTCACGCTGGTCACCTCGGCGCAGCGGCGCGACATGACGCGCCTTATGGCCGCCGCGGGCATCCGGCCGCACACCGCTCAAGTCCGCTCCGGCGAGGCCGAGTTGACCCGCATCACCGGCGCCAAGGCCCCCTCGGGCATCCCGGTGACCATCGCGGCGCCGCCGAGGGAGGACTCCCGCCGCGGCGGATCGACGGCCCGTGGCCGCCGCCCCCGTGACGGCCGCGCGCGCCGCGCCTACGCCGCCCGCTCGCGGGAGGACAACGCAGCCTGACCACGGGCCCGGCCGACTCCCCGCCCCGGCGCCCTGCCCGACCACCGCTCCTCTCCCCGTCTCCCCGTCTCCCCTCTCCCTGTGAGGCACCATGCGCTGTGTCATCGCCCGCTTCCCGTTCGACCTCTTCAAGAATGAGGTGGAGCAGGTCATGAAGGGCGTCAAGCCCGAACCCGTCACGGGTGAGTCCGTGATCATCGGTCGGCGCCACTACCCGGTCAAGCAGGTGGGGGAGATCATCACGCGGCAGGACCGCCGTGACTTCTCGGCCCGCGAGGTGACCAGGGCGCTGACCGGCCTCGGCTTCACCTGCCGGACCGCTCCGGTGCCGGTGGTGCCCGCGCCGGAGCCCGCGCCCTGGCCCACGTCCGTCGTCTAGCCGGTCAGTCGTCTAGTCGGTCCGTCGTCGTCCCCGTAGTCCCGTAGTCCCGTAGTCCCGGAGCGAGCGCCGCGGCCCCCGGCAGCCAGCCGAGGGCCACTCCCCAGAGCGCGCCGAACAGTGCGCCGGTCAGCGGCAGGATCAGCCACCCCCATGTGCCCGCCTCGACCATGCGGGCCGCGACCATGCCCCGCCACGCGCCGGCCACGGTGGCGCCCGCGAGCAGTGCCGTCCAGCCCGCGAGCAGCCGAAGGGCGCGGCCCGCGCGGGGGCGCAGGCGCAGATGGCGGCGCATCCGGGCGGCCGCCACGGCGATCAGGAGCAGCGCCGCGAAGTCCTCGCACAGCTGCCAGGACCAGTCCGTCGCGCCCAGAGGCGTCGCCCGAAGGCCTGGCAGCGCGTAGGGCACGCCGAGCGCGCTCGGCGCGACCGTGAGGCCTGCCCGCGCGGTGAACGCGGTCAGCACGGTGGCGCTGCCGTGTGCGAGAACCAGCAACAGGCAGACCCCGGCGACCACGACGGTGGCATCGGTCCGGGCCCTTACGACCACGTCCCGCACCGTGTCGAATGTCGTCCGCATGGCGCGCCACTGTAGGCCGCCCCGGCCGTCGCGGACAGGGACACGGCCGAAAAAAGTGAACAATGCTCAGGTCTGTTGCGCCGGGGCTTCCGCGATCTACCATCCCGGCCATGAAGTCCATTGCGGCACGGCGCACTTGGTGGCGCGCTCGGTGGCGCGCCGGGGCGGTGGGCGCCGTCGTGCTCGCCGTCGCCGCCGCGCTGCTGGTCGCCGTCGGACCGGAGGGCGCGGGCGCCGCGCGCGCCGACACCGCGAGCGGCCACCGCTGGATCACCGACCGGCAGGGGCGCGCGCTGGTGCTGCGCGGCCTGTCCACGGCGAGCAGCGCCAAACAAGCGGCGGACGGCATGCCCTGGATCGAGGAGAAGGACGTCGCGCGCGAACAGCGCGCGCTGGGCACGAACTTCGTCCGCTTCCTCCTCCAGTGGCGCAAGGTCGAGCCGTCCCCGGGAACGTACGACAGGACGTATCTGAAGCGGGTCGCCGAACGCGTGCGCTGGTACGGCGAGCGGGGCTATCACGTGCTGCTCGACATGCACCAGGACCTGTACGGGCCACGGGTCGGCGGCAATGGCGCGCCCGCGTGGGCCACCGGGACCGACGGCCTCGCGTCCGCCGCCACCGACCCCTGGGAACTCGGTTACGCCGAGCCCGGGACCGTCCGCGCCTTCGACCGTTTCTGGGGGACGGTCGAAGGCGGCGGGCGCGATCTGCGAGGGCACTACGTCGGCGCCCTGCGTGAGGTGGCCCGCCACTTCGCCGACGACGACGCCGTCATCGGGTACGACCTGATGAACGAGCCGTGGGGCGGCAGCGTGCAGGGTCCGGCGTTCGAGTCGGGCCCGCTCGCGCGCCTCTACCAGGACGGCATCGACGCCATCCGCACCGTCGACCGCGACCACTGGCTCTTCGTCGAACCGTCGGCCATCGGTGCCAACTGGGGCTTCGCGTCCGGACTTCCGCGCCTGGACGACCCGCGCGGTGACGGCGACGAGGCCCGCATCGCGTACGCGCCGCACCTCTACCCCCTCCCCATGGACCTGGGCGGCGGCTACACCGGTGGCACCAAGAGCCAGGTCGACCGGTCGTTGCGGGCCTGGCGCGAGCAGACGGAGAAGACCGCGCGACGGCTCGGGGCACCCGTGGTCGTCGGGGAGTTCGGGCTCGACGTGGGTCTGCCGGGTGCCATGGATTACGTCGAGGTGGTGCAGCGGACGGCCGACGAGATGGGCGCGGGCTTCGCGTACTGGTCCAACGACCCCGGTACCTGGGCGCCGTGGGACGCCGACATGAAGCCGACCGCGCTGCTGCCCGTGCTCGACCGGCCCTCTCCGACTGCCATCGCCGGGGACCCGGTCGCCTACCGGTGGGACGCGGCGGACAAGGTCCTTACGGTGAGCTGGCGGGGCAGGGCGGGCGTACGGGGCGGCACGGAAGTCCGGCTGCCCGCGCGCCACTTTCCGAAGGGCGCCAGGGTGCGGGGCGTAGAGCGACGCTCCTGGGACTGGGATTCCAAGACCCGTATCCTCACGCTCGGTTCGGAGCCGGGCACGCACGCTGTCCGCATCACACCACGTGGGTGAAATGAAAGAGTTCCCACCTCTTGTCCGGCTGCACAGTGACCTCAAGAATGCCCCTGACATACGTACGACTGGTGTACATCGCAAGGGGGGCTCCACAGATGGGACAGACGAGCAAAGCGGTAGCGGGCGGGCTGCTCGCCCTCGCCCTGGCCGGTGCCGGTGCGGCACCCGCGTTCGCGGGCGACGACCAGCCGACCCAGCAGGCTCAGGCCACGTCCAAGTCCAAGTCCACGTCCAAGTCCAAGTCCAAGACCAAGGCGGTCGACTTCGCGGGGACGGTGGCGCTCAGCAACTGTTCCGGCTCGGTCGTCCGCACGCCCAAGTCCAAACCGGGCGACCCGGCCCTCGTGCTCACCAACGGCCACTGCATAGAGTCCGGGTTCCCCGCGGCGGGTGAGGTCATCGTCGACCAGCCGTCCACCCGCACCTTCAAGCTGCTCGACGCGGGAGCGAACGAGGTCGCCACGCTCAAGGCGTCCAAGGTGTCGTACGCGACGATGACGGACACCGACATCACGCTCTACCAACTCACCAGCAGCTACCGCGACATCACGGCGAAGTACAAGATCAAGCCGCTGGAGCTCGAGGACGACCACCCGGTGAAGAAGCGGCCGATCACGGTCGTCTCCGGCTACTGGAAGAAGACGTACAGCTGCAACATCGACGGGTTCGTCCACCGCATCAAGGAGGGCGGGTGGACCTGGAAGGACTCCGTTCGCTACACCCCCGAGTGCCAGACCATCGGTGGCACGTCGGGCTCACCGGTGATCGACCACAAGACCGGCAAGGTCACCGCGGTCAACAACACGGGCAACGAGGACGGCGAGCGCTGCACCCTCAACAACCCCTGTGAGATCGACCGCAAGGGCAGGGTGACCGTGCGCAAGGGCATCAACTACGCCCAGGAGACGTACGGGATCGTGCCGTGCGTCGGCAAGGCCAGCAAGATCGACCTGGGCCGGAAGGGCTGCAAGCTGCCCCGGCCGGCCGCCGCGAGGTAGTCGACAGGCGCCCGTCCTCGGGCGCCCGTCCTCAAGGGGTCCGTCCTCAAGGGGTCCGTCCTCAGGGGGTCCGGCGTACGGCACGTCCCGCGAGGACGTCCGTGCGTCGGCCGTCCCGCGTCACGAACCTGCCGTCGATCAGGACGTGCGGGACACCGACGGGCAGGGTGCGCGGCGCCTCGAACGTCGACCCCGCCGCGACCGTCTCCGGGTCGAAGAGGACCAGGTCGGCGCGGTAGCCCTCACGGACGACGCCCCGGTCGGACAGGCGCAGACGGGCCGCCGGGCGCGAGGTGAGGTGCGCGACGGTCTCCTCCAGGGACATGACGCCGAGCTCCCGTGCGTACCGCCCGAGGTACTGCGGGAACGTGCCGTACGCACGCGGGTGCGGCTTGAAGCCCTGCAGAATGCCGTCGCTGCCGCCGGTGTGCACCCGGTGCCGCATGATCGCCTGCACGTTCTCCTCGTGACCGACGTGCTGGAGGATCGTCGAGCCGAGGTTGTCGTTGATGAGGAGACGGCGGGCGGTGATCCACGGCTCCTCGCCGCGCTGGGCGGCCGACCGGGCGATGGTCTTGCCGACGCAGGAGGCGAGACCGGGGTCGGAGACGCCCGAGACCTCGATCCTGTCCCACTCGATCGGCACGCCGTGACAGCCGTCGGCGCCGATGACCTCCATGTGGTGACGGATCTTCTCGGCGGTCCCGTCGTCCTTGAGGCGGGCGAGGATGGCGTCGGGCCCTCCTTCGCTCGCCCAGCTCGGCAGCATCGCCACGAGCGTCGTACAGCCCGGGGTGTAGGGGTACGTGTCGAGCGTGATGTCCGCCCCTTGCGCGAGGGCGTCGTCGAGGAGGGCGAGCAGGTCGGGGGCCTTGCCCTTGTTCACGCCGAAGTTCATGGTGGCGTGCGCGAGGTGGAGGGGGCAGTTCGCGGTCCGGGTGAGGGTCACCATCTCCTCGTACGCCTGGAGGGCACCGGCGCCGTAACTGCGGTGATGGGGGCAGTAGTAGCCGTTGTGGGCCGCCACGACCTTGCAGAGTTCGGTGAGTTCGGAGTCGTCGGCGTACATGCCCGGCGTGTACGTGAGCCCCGACGACATGCCGACGGCGCCCTCCCGCATCCCCTCGGCGACGAGCTCCTTCATCCGGTCCAGCTCGGCGGCGGTGGCCGGGCGGTCGTCCCAGCCGAGCGCGTGCATGCGGACGGTGCCCTGCGGGATGAGGTACGCGGCGTTCACCGCGATGCCGCGGCCGCCGTGGGCGGTGTCCAGGGTGTCCAGGTAGCCGCCGACCGTGCGCCAGGTGAAGTCGATGTCGCTGCCGTCGCCGTTCCAGCCGGTGATGGCCTGGCGGACCTGGGCGAGCGTGCGGTCGTCGACGGGGGCGTAGGACAGGCCGTCCTGGCCGATGACCTCCAGGGTCACGCCCTGCGCGGCCTTCGCGGAGTGGTCCGGGTCCCTGAGGAGGGCGAGGTCGCTGTGGGCGTGCATGTCGATGAAGCCGGGCGCGAGTGCGAGGCCTTCGGCGTCGAGGGTGGCCTGCCCCGTTGGGCGGGGCCCTTTTGACTCTCCCTCCCGGTGGATCTCCGTGATTCTGCCCTCGTGTACGGCTACGTCGGCGCGGTAGGAGGCGCCTCCGGTGCCGTCTATGACGCGTGCGTCCCGGATCACCAGGTCCATGGGGGTGCCTTTCCTCTGCGTTCGGCTGCAGCCGGGTTGTGGTGCACCCGGCCTCCGGCCGGGTCTTTTTGTTCCCACCCGCACCGCCCGTGCGGGTCTCGTCGCCGGGTGCGGGTGGCCCTTGTGGGGCGGGTCCGCCGTTGGCGGCGAAGGGGTGGGTGGGGTGGTTCCTACTCCCGCTGGACGTCGCGGGGCAAACGGGTGGGTGGGTGGGATACATCCGCCGCGAAGCGGCGGGACAGGGCTGCCACCCACCGCCGCAAGGGACCGGAGAGCCGGAAGCCCCCGAGATCCCATCCGCCGCGGAGCGGCGGGACAGGGCGCCCGCGAGACCCCCCGGTCAGAAGAACGTGCGGACGTAGTCCGTGACCGTCCCGTCCCCCTCCACCACCGGGATCAGCTCCCACTTGTCGAACGCCGTGCACGGATGCGAAAGCCCCATCCCGAGCCAGTCGCCGACCGCGAGGTCCGCCTCCGGAGTCGTCCGGAGCCATCCGTGCTGGTCGGAGAGGCCGGTGACGGCGACCCCGGTCGCCGGGCGCTCCGTGCCGTCCCGGCGGACGACCTGCGCCTCGGGCAGGTCCAGGTCGTACGCCGCGTCCCGCTTGCCCGCGTTGGTGAACGCCTGCTCGGCGGAGGGCCGGGACACCACCTGGGCCCAGAGCCGGAAGGCGGGCTCCAGTGCGCCCTCCTCCGGCACCCGGTTGAACGGCGTCAGATGCTTGTAGTGGCCGTCGTCGTGCGAGACGTACGCACCGGAGCGCAGCAACTTGCACACGGGCCGCGACAGTTCGGGCAGCTCCGCGAAGACGGCGGCCACCGCGTCGAACCACGCGCTGCCGCCCGCGCTGAGCACGACCTCGGGCAGGTCCGCGAAGTGCCCGGACTTGTCGAAGTCGACGAGGAGCGAGATGAGGCGGCGCAGCCACGCCGTGACGGTCTCGCTCGACGCGTCCGGCACCTCGCCCTCGTACCCGGCGACGCCCACGAGCCGCAGCGTGTCCGCGCCCGCGACGGCGGTGGCGATCTCGAAGCACTCCGTCTCGGTGCGTACGCCGGTCCGCGCGCCGTCGCCCGCCGCCAGCTCCACCACGACGTCCACGGGGCGGCTCGCGCCCGCCTCGCTGAGCGCGGCGTGCATCAGCTCGACGCCGCGTACGGAGTCGACGTAACAGATGAAGCGGAAGGAGGGGTCCGCGTCGAGCTCGCCGACGAGCCACCGCAGCGCGGCCGCGTCGACGAGTTCATTGGCGAGGAAGATCTGCTGGACGCCGAACTCCCGTGCCACGCGCACCTGGTGGGGCACCGCGAGCGTGATGCCCCATGCCCCGCGCGCCAGTTGGCGGGCGAAGAGCTGCGGGGCCATCGACGTCTTGCCGTGCGGCGCGAAGGCGAGGCCGTGCCGCTCGGAGTACGTCTCCATGAGGGCGAGGTTGTGCTCAAGGCGCTCGGCCGAAAGGGCGAGTACGGGGGTGGTGAAGCCGCCCGTGAAGAGGTTGCGCCGCTGCGCCGCCAGCTCGCCCACCGTCAGCCCTTCGGCGTCCGGAGGAAGGCCCTTGAAGCGGTGATCGAGCCGCTCGTCCGCGAGACCGGCGAGCCGTTCGGCGGCTGAACCGGCGGCTGAATCGGCGGGACGTTCGACGGCGTTGTCGGCGGCCATGGGCGCCTCCTCCAGGAGTGCGTTGCATTATTTGCAACGGTCATTGCGTATGTCGCTTACTGCTGTCTAACATCCGAGCCAACGCCGGGTCAACGGATCCGGAGAGTCGGTTGAGGGGCTGGAAGATCGTGACCGCACAGGCAGCCGCAGGGGCGGCCGCACAGGCAGTGGTGGACGTCGTGGCACTCGGCGAGTCCATGGTCACGTTCCTGCCCGCCCGGCCCGGCCGCCTCGCCGACGTGCCCTCCTTCGACCGCGGGATCGGCGGCGCCGAGTCCAACGTCGCCTGCGCCCTGGCCGCCGCCGGACACACCGCCCGCTGGGTCAGCCGCGTCGGCGCCGACGGCTTCGGCGACCACCTCGTCGAGGCCGTCGGCCGCTACGGCGTCGACACCTCCGCCGTCGGCCGCGACCCGCACCGCCCCACCGGCATCTACTTCCGCACCGCCGACGACCGCGACACCGACGCCCACGAGGTCGTCTACTACCGCGCGGGCTCCGCCGCCTCCGCCATGTCGCCCAGCTCCGTCGACGAGGGCGCCCTCACCGCCGCCCGCATCCTCCACCTGTCGGGCATCACCCCCGCCCTCTCCGCCGACTGCCTGGCCCTCGTACGCCACCTCTGCACCCGGCGCCCGGACCGCGGCCCGCTCGTCTCCTTCGACATCAACCACCGGCCGCGGCTGTGGAAAGACGCGGGGGACGGCCCCGGTGTCCTCCTCGACCTCGCCCGCGGCGCCGATCTCGTCTTCGTCGGCGAGGACGAGGCCGCGGCCGCCTGGGGCGTGACCGGCGGGCCCGCCGCCGTCCGCGCCGCCCTGCCCGAGCCCGCCACCCTCGTGGTGAAGCAGGGCAGCCGCGGCGCCACCGTCTTCCGGCACGGCGAGGACCCCGTGTTCCGGGCCGCCCTGCACGTGGATGTCGTCGCGCCCGTCGGCGCCGGGGACGCCTTCGCCGCCGGTTTCCTCTCCGCCACCCTGCGCGACCTGCCCGCCGACCGGTGCCTGCGCCACGGCCACCTGATGGCCGCCGCCGCGCTCACCGTCCCCGGCGACCTCGCCACACCCCCTGCCCGCACTCATGCCGACCGCCTCGCCGACCTGGACGACGCCGCCTGGGAGACACTTCGTCTCGGCCCCGGCTGGACGGACCTCGTTCCGGCGGACACCGAGGCCGAGGAGGAGGTACGTACCCCATGAGCCAGACAGTCGACCGAGCGCTCTCGATCCTGCCGCTGCTCGCCGAGGGCCCCGCCGACCTGGGCCAGGTCGCCGACCGCCTCGACGTGCACAAGTCCACGGCCCTGCGGCTCCTGCGCACCCTCCACGAGCACGGCCTGGTCTTCCGCCAGTCCGACCAGCGCTACCGCCTCGGCGCGCGCCTCTTCGCCCTCGCCCAGCAGGCCGTCGAGAGCCTCGACGTGCGCGAGATCGCCCACCCCCACCTCCTCGCCCTCAACGAGAAGTGCGGCCACACGGTCCACCTCGCCGTCTACGAGGAGCAGGAAGTCCTCTACATCGACAAGGTCGAGAGCCGCTATCCGGTACGGATGTACTCCCGTATCGGCAAGCCGGTGGCGATCACGGTCGCCGCCGTCGCCAAGCTGCTGATCTCCGACTTCCCGGAGGCCGAGCGCCGCGCCATCGCGGAGAAGCTCGACTACCCCACCTACACGTCCCGTTCGACGCCCAACGCCGCCGCGTTCCTCAGGGAGCTTGCCGCCGTGCGCGAACAGGGCTGGGCCACCGACCTCGGTGGCCACGAGGAGTCCATCAACTGCATCGGGGCCCCCATCCGCGGTGCGGACGGGCGCGTCGTCGCCGCCATGTCGGTCTCCGCACCGAATGTCGTCGTGACCGCCGAGGAACTCCTCACCCTCCTCCCGCTGGTCCGCCGCACGGCGGACGCCATCAGCCGCGAGTACTCCGGCAACGCCCCTCTGAAGGAAGCAAGTTCATGACCGAGAAGACCGCCCTCACCCCGGCCACCCACACCACCCCGCCCGCGAAGTTCTCCCACGGCGTGAAGAAGGGCAACATCCTTCAGGTCGCAGGACAGGTCGGCTTCCTCCCCGCCGAGGAGGGCAAGGCCCCCACCCCCGCGGGCCCGACCCTGCGCGAGCAGACCCTCCAGACCTTCGCCAACGTCAAGGCGATCCTCGAAGAGGGCGGCGCGACCTGGGACGACGTGATGATGATGCGCGTCTACCTCACGGACGTGGACCACTTCGCGGAGATGAACGAGATCTACAACTCCTACTTCGAGGAGCAGGGCCTGAAGGCCCCCGCCTCCGCCCGCACCACGGTCTACGTCGGTCTCCCGGCGGGCCTCCTCATCGAGATCGACGCGCTCGCCGTCCTCGGCTGACGCACATCCCTCTCCACCAGCAAGCCGTTCGTCGTCACGGCGCGGCGCCCATCCCCGGGGCGCCGCGCCGCGATCCCCCCTGCCCCGAAAGCCCCATGCACTTACGAGGTCAACGATGTCCCCGTCGCCCTTCGCCGCGCTCGCGGCCGCCCCCGCCGCCGAGGCACCACCGCACACCGGCGGACTGCTCGCCCTGATCGACGGCACGCCAGGCCTGCTGACCGTCGCCGCGCTCGGCATCCTGCTTCTGCTCTTCCTGATCATCAAGGTCAGGCTGCAGCCCTTCGTGGCGCTCCTCGCGGTCTCCATAGTCGTCGGCCTCTCCGCGGGCCTCTCCGTCACGGAACTCTTCGGCACCGTCCAGAAGTCCGAAGCCGTCTCGGTCATCGAGTCCGGCATGGGCGGCATCCTCGGCCATGTGGCGATCATCATCGGCCTCGGCACGATGCTCGGCGCGATCCTCGAAGTCTCCGGCGGCGCCGAGGTCCTCGCCTCCCGCCTCCTCGGCCTCTTCGGCGAGAAGCGCGCCCCCCTGGCCATGGGCCTGACGGGCCTGATCTTCGGTGTCCCCGTCTTCTTCGACGTCGGCATCTTCGTCCTCGCACCGATCGTGTACGCCGCCGCCAAGCGCAGCGGCAAGTCGATCCTCCTCTACTGCCTCCCCCTGCTCGCGGGTCTCTCCATGACCCACGCGTTCCTGCCCCCGCACCCGGGCCCGGTGGCCGCCGCGGGCCTCCTGAAGGTCGACCTCGGCTGGGTCATCCTCATGGGCATCGTCTGCGGCATCCCGGCCGTTCTCGCCGCCTGGGCCTTCTCAGCCTGGGTCGGCAAGCGCATCTTCGTGCCGGTGCCGCAGGACATGGTCGAGGCCGCCGACGAGGCGAAGGCCGCAGTCGTCGCCGAGCAGCGTGCGGCGGGCGTGGCCCCGCGGGAGGAGCCGGTGTCGCTGGGCATCGTCTTCACGATCATCGGCACGCCGCTGGTCCTGATCCTCCTCGCCACGTTCTCCTCGATCGCCTTCGACCCCTCCACCTTCCGCTCGGTCATAGAGTTCTTCGGCAGCCCCTTCGTAGCCCTGACGATCGCACTCCTCATGGCGTACTACCTGCTCGGCATCCGGCGCGGCTGGTCCCGCAAGTCCCTTGAAACCGTCTCCACCGCCTCCCTCAAGCCGGTCGGCAACATCCTCCTGGTCGTCGGCGCGGGCGGGATCTTCGGTGCGGTCCTCAAGGCGAGCGGTGTGGCGGGCGCGATCTCGGACACCTTCCAGGACGTCGGCCTGCCGATCATCGTCCTCGCGTACCTGCTTTCCCTGATCCTGCGGGTCGCCCAGGGCTCGGCGACGGTCGCGATCGTCACCACGGCGGGCATCGTCGCCCCCCTGCTCTCCGAGGGCGACTACTCCCAGGCCTTCACCGCCCTGGTCATCATGGCCATCTCGGCGGGCTCCATCTTCGCCTCGCACGTCAACGACGGTGGCTTCTGGATGGTCGCGAAGTACTTCGGCATCAGTGAGCGGGACACGTTGAAGACGTGGACGGTACTGGAGTCGGTGCTGTCCGTCGCCGGGTTTGCGGTGGCGGGCGCGGTCAGCCTGTTCGTGTAGCGCGGCCCGCTTCTCGTACGTACGCGGACGGGGGCACTCGGCAATGCTGCCGGGCGCCCCCGTCCACTGCGTAGCCCTAGAGAAGGTGGTCGGCCTTGCCTGCCTTGATGTCGCGGATGAGAGTGCGGAGGGCTTCGCGGGTGTCGGTGAGGTAGTGGTCCTCTTGGCCGGAGATGGCGATGTAGGCGTTGCCGGTGGGGTCGGTGCCGAGGCGGAAACAGTTGTTTCCTTCGCCGCAGAAGGGGTCCTCCCAGTTGATCTCGGGCATGGTGTCGCTCCTTGGCGCTAGAGGAGGTGGTCGGCTTTGCCTGCTTTGATGTCGCGGATGAGGGAGCGCAGGGCTTCGTGGGTGTCGGTGAGGTAGTGGTCCTCCTGACCGGCGACGGCGATGTAGGCCCTGCCGGTGGGGTCGGTGCCTATGCGGAAGCAACTGGCACCCTCGCCGCAGAAAGGGTCTTCCCACGTGATCTCGGTCATGGGGTGGCTCCTCAGAGTTTGTCGATGATGTCGTGGATGAAATCGCGTGACGCCTCGGGCGACAGGGCGATGCGCTCCATCCAGTCCAGATGGGCTCGGTACTTGGACAACTGAGCCTCGCCACCCAGGAATTCCGGTCCGTGAGAGCTGTCGACCTGGACGGTGTCGAGCTGCGGTACGGGTCCTTCGAGGTAGTTGACCGTCTGCCCGGCACCTGGGAACGTGCCCGCCGCAAACGGAATCACCAGGAGCTGGAGGTTCGGGCGTTCGGATGCGGTGAGCAGGTGGTTGAGCTGAGTGCGGGCCACTGTGCGTCCTCCGAACTGCATGCGCAGGGCCGCCTCGTGGACGATTCCGACATACTCCGGCGGGTCCTCGCCCAACAGGACCTTCTGTCGTTCCACTCGGTAAGCCAGTCGGAGGGCGGACTCGTGCTCGGGCAGCGACGGAAGCACCGCGCGGAACAGCTCCAGCGCGTGGTCGCTGGTCTGGAGCAGCCCGGGGATGTGCGCGGTGTGCGCGGTGCGCATGCGTACGGCGTACGACTCCAGCTCGGCGATGTCCAGGAGTCTCGGAGAAAGAGAGCCCCGGTAACGCTCCCACCAGCCACACCCGTTTGGTCCAGCCATGGCAACGAGCGCGTCGACGTACGCCGCGTCGGAGCAGTCGCAGTTGCACGCCAGCGTGCGAAGGCGCTCCGCACTGATGGTGCGGATCCCCGTCTCGATGTTCGAGATCTTCGCGCGGTCCAGACCGAGCAGTCCCGCAGCGTGCTCAGTCGACATCCCGGCGGCCACCCGCATCTTGCGCAGCTCGCTGCCCAGTCGCTTCTGGCGCTCGCTAGGCGTCGTCCTTGGTGGCATGGCGTTCCCCTTCGTGATGTTCGTCAGCAGTCTGCCGCCCATGGGCTCAATCTGACCACGGTCGGGTTCAATTTCTGCTGCAAGGTGGCACAGTAACCAAAACCTGCCCTACGTTGGGTAACGCACAAGCTACACACGGCAGTTGGCAGTGCATCGCGCGAGCCTGCCCGCAACCTCCCTCCCTGGGAGGGGCGCGGCCCGCGTCAGGGAGACGAGCCACCGACGGCCGAGGTCAGAACAACACCCGCTCGTTCTCAAGGAGTTCCGCATGTCCACACCCGTAGGGCACACCACCGTGACGACCTGCCCCGCCCGGAGTGACCACTCCGCCCCCACCCCCGACACCCTCGCGTACAGCCTCACCCTGCCCGCGGCCCTCACGTCCCCGGCGATTGCCCGCGCAGCGACCCGCACCGTGCTCACCGCGCACGGGCTTGCGGCGTTGGTCGACCCGGCGACTCAGCTCGTGGGCGAACTGGCCGCGACGGCCTGCCAGTTCAGTGCCGCGGCAGAGATCTACCTCTCCCTCCGCTTCCGTGAAGGAACCCTCCGCGTCATCGTCTACGACAGTCATCGCAGCCACACGCACCCGCGACTCGCCGCCGCCTGCGAAGCCCGTCGTCGCGCGGCACTACGGCTGCTCGCCTGCGTGGCACGGGCGTGCGAGGGCGACTGGGGTTTCGGCGAGGCGCGGGAACCGGGCGGGGGTACGCGGATGTGGGCGACGGTGCCGTACGGCGGGGGAGCGACGTACGGGGTGGCGTCGCCACGGGTGCCCCGAGGCTAGGGCCCTAGTCGGACTTCCGGGAGCAGGTCCGGTCGGCGGCGGGCAGCTTCCCCGTGGCCAGGTAGCGGTTGACCTGGTTGTCGACGCAGGCGTTCTCGTAAAGGCCGTAGACCGCGTGCCGGTTGGCACCCTTGACGGTGATCAGCTTGGAGCTCGGCAGCAGGCCGTGCAGGGCGACGGCCCCCTTGTGCGGGGTGCGCGGGTCGCCGGTGGCGGACACGATCAGGGCCTTGGCGTCGTGCTCGACCTGGGTGGGCCGCTCCTGGGGCCGGTCCCAGAAGGCGCACGGGCCGATGTTGTTGTTCACCGCGGCGAAGCGCGGGTACGCGGCGCGGCTGCGCTGGATGTCCCGCCAGTAGACCTCCGGGTCGCGCGGGGCCGCCTTGTCCCCGCAGATGACGGCGGTCTGCGCGCTGCCCATGTTCGAGTGGTCGCCGGTCGTCGCGAGCCGCAGGAGTCCGGTGAACTGCGGTGAGAGCGTGGTCGGCTGCCCGGCCGCGGCCTTGTTCAGTACGGAGAGCTGCTCGCCGAGGGATGCCCGGGACGTGTCGGTGTCGCTGTCGAGTCCGGCGAGGAGGACGAACGGGACCTGGGTGTCGTCGAGCCGGAAGGTGTCAGGGGCGGTGCCGACGGTCAGCGGGCCGCGCGAGGACGTCTTGATGATGCGGTCGATGGTGGCGAGGACCTGGGCACGGGTGCGTCCGAGGCCGTAGGTGTCGTTCCGGGCGGCAGCCCAGGTGGCCCAGGCGGCGAGCGCCCGCTCGTTCTCGCCGACGGCCTCCCTCAGCAGCCGGGGGCCGAACTTGCGCGGGTCGATGGCGCCGTCCAGGATCATGCGGTCGGTGCGTCCCGGGAACATCTGGGTGTAGACCGTGCCGAGGTAAGTGCCGTACGAATAGCCGAAGTAGGAGATCTTCCGCTCACCGAGCGCGCCGCGGATGACGTCCATGTCGCGGGCCGTGTTGCGGGTGCTCACGTGCGGCAGTACGTCGGCGTTGGTGGCCCGGCACTTGGCGGCCAGGTCCTTGTGGAGTTCGACCTGGCGATCGAAGCTCGCCCGGCCCAGACCCGCCGAGAAGAGCGTCGTGCCGACGTTCCAGCCGCAGTCCAGCGGGGTGCTGCGGCCGACGAAGCGCGGGTCGAAGCCGACGATGTCGTACCGCGGGCCCGTCTTCTTCATCCACGCGTGGAACTCCGGCGGGGACTGGACGGCGCCGTTGCCGGGGCCGCCGTTGTTGAGCAGCATCGAGCCGATGCGGTGGCGGGTGTCGGTGGCCTTGAGTCGGGATATCGCGACGGTGATCGTACGGCCCCGGGGCTTGGAGTAGTCGAGTGGCACGGTGACGTCCGCGCACCGCACGCCCGCCTTGTCCAAGTCGCGGCCCATGGTGTCGTCCGGGCCCTTGGCGCAGCTGCCCCAGCCCAGCCGCTGGTCGTAGTAACGGTCAAGGCCGGACGCGGGCTTCGGCGCGGCGGCGGTCGCGGGCGCGGCGGTCGCGGCCGTCACGGCGGGTGCCGCGCCGAGGCAGGCGGCGAGGACGAGGCCGACGTTCCGTATATGTCTCATACCGTCAGACGCTAAGCGGAACAGCAGCCCCCACTCACTACGGCTGTCCCCCCGGTTTCGCTGGGGGCTGCCCCCGACCGGCGAAGGCGCGCTGCGGCCCCGGACCCCTGCGTGGGTCCGGGGCCGTCTCGGCCGTGCGCGTCAACTCGTGCAGTACTGCTGCTCCTTGCCGATCGAGCGATACATGCAGTCCGAGTTCTCCAAGAGCTGCAGGACCGCGTCACGGTTGCGTGAGGTTTCCCGCTCGATCACCTCGTCGGGCGGGTAGAAGCCGCCGGCACCGGCGGACGTCGGGTACATCTCGAAGGTGTAGCTGAATATCTTCTGGGCGCCCCACAGCCAGTCGTCGATCGACCCGTCCGTGATGTAGAGGTCACTGGCCTGCTCGGGCGTGTAGCCGTTGCTCGCGGCCATCTTCCGGCCCACCGCGGCGTGCGCGTCGCGGTCGTCCTGGGTGAGGCCGGGCGCCGTGTCGTTGTACGTGTAGCCGTAGGGCCACAGGACCAGTTCGCTGTACGTGTGGAAGTCGATGCCCGCCCTGATCTGCTGCTTGCCACCGACCACGCGGCTGCGGACGAAGTCCGCGACGACCTTGACCTCGGGGGCCGACTCGCCGCGCGTACCGCGGTAGGTCTCCGAACCCGTTGACCCGGAAGAGCCGCCGCAGCAGCCCCACTTGAAGTTCCAGTTGCGGTTCAGGTCGGTGCCGACGTTCGACGAACCGCTGTTGGGCTGCCGGTTCTTGCGCCAGCTGCGGTAGCGGCCCGTCGCGATGTCGTACTCGCCGCCGTCCGGATTCAGGTCCGGCACGATCCAGATCTCGCGCTCGTCGACCATCTTCTTGATCCGCGCGTCCGTGCCGTAGTCGTCGCCGAGTTCGCGCAGCAGATACAGCGCCATCTCCACCGTCAGGTGCTCGCGCGCGTGCTGGTGGTGGGTGAAGAGGACCTCCGGCTCGGCCTCGTCGGTGCTCACGTTGTCGCTGACCTTGATGGCGACGATGTCGCGGCCCGAATAGGACTTGCCGATGACGCGTTTGCTCATCAGGTTCGGGTGGGCCGCGATGCGCTGGTCGATCTCCGCGTTCATCTCGGCGTAGTTGTGGTAGTTCGCGTCGGCGGGCGGGAAGTCCTTGACCTCCACCGCCTGTCCGTCCGTGCGCTTCGGGGGCCCGGCAAGCGGCTTGAGCTCGTAACCCGACTCCCGCAGCGCCGCCGCCTGCCGGGCGTCGGCCGAGACGACCACCGCGCGGGCGTCGACCTCGTCGATCGCGACGCCGGTGCGTGCGAGGGCGGTGCGTGCCGCGCGGTCGTCGCGCAGCGGGATCTCGTACTGGCGCGTCTCCTCGTCGGCCGCCGTCGCCCCGCTGGGCGCGGTCCGGCCGGACGGTGTGGACGTGGGTGAGGCGTTGGCGGTGAGGGGCGCCGCGAGGGCGAGGGTGAGAAGTGTCGCGAGAGCGGCGGATCTCCTGCCGCGTATGCGGAGTCGCATGAAGGCTCCTGAAGGGTGGGGGTTGTTCAGTGCGACAGTGCGGTGGGCGGCGGCGCGCTGCGTGTGCGCCGCGTGCGGTGCGGGTTGCGCGGGCCCATCGTCGAGCGGTGGCATGCCCCCGTCAACGCTCTCTTCGGCCAACCCCCTTGTGCCGGACGCGGCGATGCGCTTTCTTGATCGGCATGGCTGAAACGACAGGCAGTGGCACCGCCGCCGGTGAAACGGAGCCGCGGCTCCGCAAGGCGAGCTGGAAGTACGTCGGCCCCGGCATCGTCGTCGCGGCCACCGGAGTCGGCGCGGGCGACCTCGTCGCGACCCTCATCGCGGGCAGCAAGTTCGGCTACACCCTGCTGTGGGCCGCGATCATCGGCTGTCTGGTGAAGATCTCCCTCGCCGAGGCGACGGGACGATGGCATCTCGCCACCGGGCGCACCCTCTTCGAGGGCTGGCGCAGCCTCGGCCAGTGGACCACCTACTACTTCGCGGTCTACGTGGTCATCTGGGGCTTCGTCTACGGCGCCACGGCCATGTCGTCCAGCGCCCTGCCGCTGGTCGCGCTCTTCCCGGACGGCCCGAGCCTGAAGACCTGGGCGGTCATCTGCGGACTGCTCGGGCTCGCCTTCGTCTGGTTCAACCGGTACGCCGTCTTCGAGAAGGCCATGACGGTCGTCATCGGCATGAAGTTCCTGATCGTCGTGTACGTCGCCATCCGCGTCGCCCCCGACCTCGGCAACGCCTTCGCGGGCCTCGCGCCGGTCCTCCCCGACGGCTCGCTGCTCTACACGCTCGGTCTGGTCGGCGGCGTCGGTGGCACCATCACCATGGCCGCGTACGGGTACTGGGTGAACTCCAAGGGCTGGACCGACATCACCTGGCTCAAGGTGATGCGTCTCGACAACCGCGTCGCGTACATCACGACCGGCGTCTTCGTCGTCGCGATGATGATCATCGGCGCCGAGCTCCTGCACAGCACGGACATCGCCCTCAACTCCGGCGACCGCGGCCTCGTCGACCTCGGCAAGGTCCTGGAGGACAAGTTCGGCGCGGTCACCGCGAACCTCTTCCTGTTCGGGTTCTTCGCCACGTCCTTCGGCGCGCTGATGGGCGTGTGGCACGGCGTGAGCCTGATGTTCGCGGACTTCGTGGAGCGGCTGCGGCGCGAGCGCGGCGCCGCGGGCGGCACGGGAGACATGGTCGAGGAGGTCGCCGCGGGCAAGCGCGAGAAGTCGCTGCCGTTCCGCGCGTACCTGCTCTGGCTGACCTTCCCGCCGATGGGACTGCTCTTCCTGGACCAGCCATTCGGCCTGGTCATCGCGTACGGCGTGCTGGGTGCGTTCTTCATGCCCTTCCTCGCCCTCACGCTGCTCTGGCTGCTCAACACCTCGCGCACGCCGGGGCAGTGGCGCAACGGCTGGCTCAGCAACGTCATGCTGGCCGCGGCGGGGCTGCTGTTCCTGGTCCTGTGCGTCAAGCAGATCATGGATCTGGACTGGAACAGCTTCTTCTGAACCGCGGTTCCGGCTGGGGCGATTTCCGGCCCGTTCCGTCGCGCGCGCTGTCTCGTCCGAGCGGCCTCAGTAGTGTCATGGACCACTCAAGCCCGGCTGCCGTTCAGCCGGGCGAACGGGGGAGATCATGAACACGAAAGGCACCAGAAGGACCACCACCCGCGCGGCGCGTACGTTCGTCTCGCTCGCGGCGCTGCTCGGCGGCGCCCTGCTGTGGGCCGGACCGACCGCCTCCGCGGACCCGGCCGGTCCCGGCTCCGCTCCGGCCCCCGCTGCCGCGGCCTCGTACACCATCGGGCAGTTCAACATGGCGGGCGGCAACACCCAGCACGGCGACGACGGCGACGAGGCGCCGGACGCCCTCGTCCGCAGCGTCCAGGACCGCAAGCCCGCCTTCATGACCCTGAACGAGGCCTGCGCGGACTGGTCGAACCGGCTGCGGACGCAGCTGGGCAGCGAGTACACGGTGCTGTTCGACCCGGTGACGAAAAGCGCCGACGGGCCGAACACCAAGTGCTACCACCCGGTGGGTGTGCCGGAGGAGCAGCGCACCGACTTCGGGAACGGCCTCCTCGTCCGCAACGACCTGGGCTTCGACCCCGCGACGGTCAAGGGCCACCTCCTCGGCACCTCGGGGGGCCGGGAGCAGCGCGAGATGCTCTGCATGACCTCTCCCAGCAGGATGCTGGCCCTGTGCAGCGTGCACCTCACGCACGACAGCAAGTCCGAGCGCCGCAAGGAGTCCGCCGAGGCCAGAAGGCTTCTGGACACCGACTACGCCGGGTACACGAAGTTCGTGGGCGGTGACCTCAACGCCGAGCCGCTGCATCAGGCGCCGGACAACTTCTACCACTCCGACTACGGGCGGGGCGCGCTCGGCCAGTTCAAGGAGGCCGACAGCCACTGCGGCAACAACCCGCACTGGGGCGACGTGATCGGTGGCTCGCCGTTCCCGGTGTTCCTGTGGTGCCGGGACGGCGAGGCGACGATGGCGGGCGAGAACAAGAAGATCGACTATCTCTTCGTGCCGGTGTCGACGCACGTCGACTGGGCCGACGCCACGGACGCGATCCACTCCGACCACAAGCTGCTGTGGGCGGGGGTCACCTTCTGACCCGTCCGGCAGCGCTCGAACACGGTGTCGACAGCGGCGCCTCCGGGGGAGCGGGGGCGCCGCTGTCCGTATCCGTCGTGCTACGGCAGCCCGTGCACGTGCGGCCCGACCGAACCGGACCAGCTGTTGCCCGCCGCCGCGTCCCAGTTGGTGGACCAGGTCATCGCGCCCCGGATGTCCGGGTACGTCTTGGACGGCTTGAACGTGCCGCAGCCCGTGCCCTTGGCCAGGCATTCCAGGGCGTTGTTCACGACGTCCGGCGCGACGTAGCCGCCGCCGGCCGCCCGCGCGGAGGCGGGGACGCCGATGCCGACCTGCGAGGGCGCGAGACCGTTCTCCAGCTGGATGCAGGCGAGCCCGGTGAGGAAGTCGACCGTGCCCTGGCTGTAGACCTTGCCGTCGCAGCCGAGCATCGAACCGCTGTTGTAGTACTGCATGTTGACCACCGTGAGGATGTCCTTCACGGCGAGCGCGGTCTTGAAGTACTCGGTCGACGGGGACTGCATGTCGATGGTCTGCGGCGCCATCGTCAGGACGAAGCCGGAACCGGCCTTGCCGCCCAGGGACTTGAGCGCCTGCGCCATGTACGTGGAGTTCAGACCGTTCTCCAGGTCGATGTCGACGCCGTCGAAGCCGTACTCCTGCATGAGTTCGTACGCGGAGTCGGCGAAGGCCGTCGCGGAGGCCGCGCTGTTGACCGCCACCGCGCCCTTCTCGCCGCCGACGGAGAGGATCACGGACTTGCCTGCCGCGTGCTTGGCCTTGATGTCGGCCTTGAACTGGTCGACGGTGTAGCCGCCGAGGCCCGCCGAGTCGAGGTTGAAGGCCAGTTGGCCCGGTGTGCCGGTCGCGTCGGCGAAGGAGACGGCGATGATGTCGTAGTCGTCCGGCACGTCGCCCAGCTTCTGTACTTGGGCGCCGTTGTCGAAGTTCTGCCAGTAGCCGGTCACCGCGTGCTTCGGCACGGCGCGGGTCCCGGCACCGGCGGTTCCGGTGTCCGCGTTCGCGGCGCCGCCGCCGGTGAACAGGGCGGTGAGGGCGAGGGCGGTGAGAGCGCCGGTGAGGGCACCGGTCCTTCTCCTGCGTGTGCGGTCCACTGCTGCCTCCGGTGGGGGGAGAGGTGTTTCGGTGGGGGGAGAGAGCTGCTTCGAAACGGTGGCCACCGCCGTGTGCTTGGTCGTACAAGCTGGTCCAGACCAATTGCGTTGTCAAGGGTTCAAGCGTCACTCGTTGCTCAGGGGTAAGTCCCACCTCCACATGAACAGTGCGAAGTTGGGTGTTGGGGCGACCATGACGTGGATATGGTGCTGAGGCAGGAGTGCACGACCACCGGGGGTGTACGCATTGCCGACCGCCATAGCCGTCACCGGCCCCGATCTCGTGCTGCCGTCGCCCGACCGGCACACCCCCTCGGCCGCCGTCCTCCAGTCGGCCGTGCAGTCCCCGCGGGCGTACCCCCTGGACCAGGCGCTCACCGAGATGCACACCCTTATCGAGCACCACGGGTACGTCATCGCCCTCTGCCCCGCCTCCGCGCCCGCCGCCGTCGTCCAGCGGCTGCACGCGGTCCGTTCCGTCCTGGAGAGCGACCGCATCGCCGTCGTCCGCTCGGACCTGCCGCCGCTCGGCCTCGCCGTACTCGCCTTGCAGCTACGGCAGTTGTCCGTCTGCGACTTCAGTCCCGGCGTCCTCGCCTCCGCCGCCCGGCTCCTCTCCCACTACATCTACGCGGGCGCCCTGCTCGGCTCCGTCGCCAAGCTCGACCGGGTCCCCGTCACCCTCCAGTCGCACGCCAAGTCCTGGGTCCCCGGCACCCAGTTCGCGGTCCTCGCCACGCCGCGCCCCGCACTCGTGAAGGTGTCGGGTGGCGACGAGGCGCACCTGCCGGGGCCGGGATTCGGCACGAGGATGCTCTACGCCCCCGGTCGGCTCGCCCCCGACTGGGTGACCGCCACCCTCGCCCCCGCCTGGCACTCCCGGGACGTCACCGAGGCGCGGCTGCCCGGCGAGTCCGCGCGCTGGTGGGCCACCGGCAGACTCGTCGAGTTCGCCGCCGCCATCCCGGACATCTCCGTCCTCTACCAACTGGTGTCGTCCGTCCGCCGCGACGACTGCCACTGGTGCGGCCTCGAACTCATCGGTGACCGCTGCGCGTTCTGCGCCGCACCGCTGCCGCCGCCCTCCGACCGACCCGCACCACCGGTGCGCGCCCTCGTGCCCCGCGGCGCCACCTAGACCCGCATCCGCACCCGCACCCGCACCCGCATCCGCCCCCCCACCTCGTACGAGACCGACGACCACGACCGCACGTGCGCCACCCCGCTCACTGTCCGTAGCCAACCGCACTCGATCGAGGTAGTCCGGCCCATGAACTCACGCCAGCGCCGCGGCATCATCCTGCTGGTCCTGTCGGTCCTGTGCGCGATCGGCGCGTTCGCGGGCGTCCTCTCGGTGATCCGTGACGTGAACTCGAAGGTCGGCCCCGAGGTCCCCGCGTACAAGCTCAAGGGTGATATCGCGCCCTACAAGGAGCTGACCTCCGACCAGTTCGAGAAGGTCGAGATGCCCGAGCGCTGGCTGTCCGACAACGCCGTCACCGACCTCGGTGAGATCCGCGGCAAGATCGCCGTCACCCAGCTGCGGAAGGGCTCGCTGCTGCAGTCCGACATGATCGTCAGGCGGCCCGAACTGGGGCCGGGGCAGCAGGAGATCGCCATCATGATCGACGCGGCGACCGGCGTCGCGGGCAAGATCACACCGGGCGCGACGGTCAACATCTACGCCACCTTCAAGGGCGAGACCGACAAGGCGAAGGACCAGTCCAAAGTCATCGTGGAGGGCGCCAAGGTGCTCGACGTCGGCAAGCTGACCCCGCTCGAACCGAACCAGGACGATCGCACCCGCCGCAGGGCCAGCGAGGCGGTGCCCATCACGTTCGCCCTCGGCACCGCGGACGCGCAGCGCGTCGCCTACGCCGAGTCGTTCGCCACGCACGTCCGGCTCGCCCTGGTCGGCGCGGGCGGCGACGCGACCGTACCGCCCCGCGACCGGACGTACACCCTCGACGAGGACAAGTAGGAGGTCACGTATGACCACAGGAGGTCACGTATGACCATCCGGATCCTCCCCGCCGTCGGAGACACCGACGCGGCCCGCGCCCTGTCCACCCTCACCGGCCAGCTGCCCGACACCGAACCCGCGCTGCCCGTGGGCGACTCCACGGCGCTCCTCGACACCCTCGCCCAGCTCGCCGCCGAATCCGTCGACGAACTGCCCGAGGTCGTCCTCGTCCACGAGCGGATCGGGCCCGTCCCCGCCCTCGACCTCATCCGCGACCTGGTCCTGCGCTTCCCCGCCGTCGGCGTCGTCCTGATCACCGCTGACACCAGCCCCGGCACCCTCACCGCCGCCATGGACTCGGGCGCACGCGGCATCGTCGGCCTCCCGCTCGCCTACGACCCCCTCGCCGAGCGCGTCCAGGCGGCCGCCGCCTGGTCCACCGGGATGCGGCGGCACCTGGGCAGCGGGAGCAGCGGCCTTGAGCTGTACGCGGGCAACGGCGCCGGGTCCGGCGGCGCGGGCACCGTCGTCGCGGTCAGCGGCGCCAAGGGCGGCGTCGGGACGACCGTGACGGCCGTCCAGCTCGCCCTCGCCGCGAGCGCGTCGGGCCGTACGACCGCCCTCCTCGACCTCGACCTGCAGTCCGGGGACGTCGCCTCCTACCTCGACGTGCAGTTCCGGCGCTCCATCGCCGACCTCGCCGCCATCAGCGACATCACCCCCCGCGTCCTTCAGGACGCCATATACACCCATGAGACCGGCATCGGCCTGCTCCTCGCCCCCGCCGAGGGCGAGCGCGGCGAAGAGGTCACCGACCGGGTCGCCCGCCAGATCATCGGCGCCCTGCGCGCCCGGTACGACGTCGTGGTCGTCGACTGCGGCGCCTACGTCACAGCGGCGAGCGCCACCGCCGTCGAACTCGCCGACCAGGCCCTGCTCCTCGTCACCCCCGACGTCGTCGCGGTCCGCGCCGCCAAACGCATGGTGCGGCTCTGGGACCGCCTGCAGATCCGCAAGGCCGAGGAGACCGTCACCGTCGTCAACCGGCACGGCAGGACCGCGGAGATCCAGCCCTCCCTGGTCGAACGCGTCACCGGCACGCGGACAGCCCGTTCCACCGTGCCCGCCTGTTTCAAGGAGTTGCAGGGCGCGGTCGACGCGGGCCGCATGCAGGACCTCGACAGCCGCTCCTCGGTGAAACAGGCACTGTGGGCCCTCGCGGGCGAACTGGGCCTCGTCGACCCGGAGGCGGCGGGCACCGGCGCCAGACGAGGGGGCCTGGCCCTGCGCAGAAAGGCGGCGACCGGCGACCGGGGCGCCGTCACCCTCGAATTCGCCGGTATGTTCCCGCTGCTCCTCGTCGTCATGACGATCCTCTGGCAGTGCGCGCTGTACGGGTACTCGTACGCCCTGGCCGGGAACGCGGCGGACGAGGCGGCGCGGGCGGCCACGGCGGCGTACGCGGCGGGGGCGGACGAGGCGGGCGCCTGCTCGTCGGCGGCCCGGGAACACCTGCCGGACGCCTGGCAGGACGCGGACGTGAGATGCGCGCCCGAGGGCGCGGTGTACAAGGCGCACGTACGGGTGGACGTGCCCGTGTTCTTCCCCGGCTTCGACGCGGGGTGGAAGGTCCACGGCGAGGCGGGGGCGGCGCTGGAGGGGGATGACGGGTGAAACGGGCCGGGTTCTTCGCGAGGTTCCGGGGCCGCAGGGGCGGGGCCTCTGGGACCCCCGGGGCCTCCGGGGCCTCCGGGGCCTCCGGGGCCTCCGGGACCCCCGGGGCCCACGGGACCCCCGGGGCCCACGGGGCCTTCGGACGTCGGCGCCCCTGGGGCGACCACGGCGTATCCATGCTGGAGTTCGCCGGATTCCTGCCGATCCTGCTGCTCGTCGGCCTCGCCACGATCCAGCTGGGCCTCGTCGGATACGCCGCCAACCAGGCCGGTTCCGGCGCCCGCGCCGCCGCCCGCGCGGCCTCGCAGGGCGACTCGGGGCAGGCGGCGGGCGCGGCGGCCATGGACGGCGACCTGAGCTCCTCGATCGCGGTCGGCGGGGGCGGCGACACGACGACCGCCACCGTCGAGGTCCAGGTTCCGACGCTGCTCCCCTTCATCGGCTCGGACTGGAGCGTCACCAAACAAGCCACCATGCCCAACGACGACGCCCCGGACGACTGAACCGTGCCGAACTCTCGTACCCCGGCCCGTACCCCGGCCCGTACCCCGGCCCGTACGCCAGCCCGACGGCCAGCCCGTACGCCAGAAGGAGGTCGAAGGACGCCATGAGCCTGCGCGACCGCGTGGCCCCCACCCACCAGACCGAGCCGAGCCGCGACGACGGCCTCGTGGCCGTCTACCGCTCCAAGCTCCTGGAGGAGATCGACCTCGCCGAGATGTCGTCGCTCGCGGCGGCGGACCGCCGGGTCCGCCTGGAACGCGTCCTCGGCCACATCATCAGCCGCGAGGGCCCCGTCCTCTCCACCTCCGAGCGCGCCCAGCTGATCCGCCGCGTCGTCGACGAGGCCCTCGGGCTCGGCGTACTCGAACCGCTGCTCGCCGACCCGTCCATCACGGAGATCATGGTCAACGGCCCCGACTCGATCTTCGTCGAGCGCGCGGGCCGGGTGGAACAGCTCCCCCTCCGCTTCGCCTCGAACGAGCAGCTGATGCAGACCATCGAACGCATCGTCTCCACGGTCAACCGCCGCGTCGACGAGTCGAACCCCATGGTCGACGCCCGCCTCCCCACCGGCGAACGCGTCAACGTCATCATCCCGCCGCTCGCCCTCACCGGCGCCACCCTCACGATCCGCCGCTTCCCGCGCGCCTACACGCTCCCCGAACTCATCGGCCTCGGCTCCCTCGACGAGCACATGCTGATGCTGCTCGCCGCGTTCGTGCGCGCCCGCTTCAACCTCATCGTCAGCGGCGGTACGGGCACCGGCAAGACGACCCTTCTCAACGCACTGTCCGGACTGATCCCCGCCCACGAGCGCATCATCACCATCGAGGACTCCGCCGAGCTGCAGCTCCAGCAGGAGCACGTGATCCGCCTCGAATCCCGGCCCCCCAACGTCGAGGGCAAGGGCCAGATCACCATCCGCGACCTCGTCCGCAACAGCCTGCGCATGCGCCCCGACCGCATCATCGTCGGCGAGGTCCGCGGCGGCGAGACCCTCGACATGCTCCAGGCCATGTCGACGGGCCACGACGGCTCGCTCGCCACCGTCCACGCGAACACCGCGGAGGACGCCCTCATGCGCATGCAGACCCTCGGCTCCATGTCGGAGGTCCAGATCCCCTTCGAGGCCCTCAAGGACCAGATCAACTCGGCCGTCGACGTCGTCGTCCAGCTCGCCCGGCACGGCGACGGCTCCCGCAAGGTCGCCGAGATCGTGCTGCTCGTCAGCCACGGCCGCCAGCAGTTCCGCATCGTGCCCGTCACCCGCTTCGTGCCGCGCCCGCTCGGCGCCGACCGCGTCGTGCACGGCTACTACGAGCACCTGCCGCTGCCGCGCGAGGTCGCCGACAAGCTGTACGTCGCCAACGAACCGGTACCGCCCGCCTTCGGCGTCGCGGACGCCGTCGACGTCGTGAACACGAGGGAGGCGATCGGATGAACAACCCCGCTGTCCTCGCGCTGGGCGCCACGATCCTCACGGGCACCCTCGCCGTCGCCGGAGTCCACACGTACGCGTCGGGCCGGGCGCAGCGCCAGGCCCTCGTCGACCGCCTCGCGCTCGGCCCCGGCACGGGCGACGGCGGCCCGCCCGGCCGCTCCCGCCGCTTCGCCGCCGTCGACCGCCGCCTGCGCCGCACCCGCCTGGGCCGCTCCCTGCACCTGCGCCTCTCGGCGACGGGCCTGGACCTGACGCCCGGCGAGTTCTTCACGTACGTCGTCGCGGTCGTCGCCGCGCTCTGGCTGATAGCGGCGGCCACGCTGGCCCCCTTCTTCGGCCCGATCGCGGGCGTGGTGGCGGTATGGAGCGCGCTCGCCTTCCTCAACTGGCAGCGCCAGAAGCGCATCGAGGCCTTCATCAACCAACTCCCCGACGTGGCCCGCATTCTGGCGAATGCGACGGCGGCGGGTCTGGCCCTGCGCACCTCGCTCGCCATGGCGGCGGAAGAGCTGGAGGCCCCCGCGGGCGAGGAACTCTCGCACGTGGCCGACCAGTTGACCCTGGGCCGCTCCATCGACGACACCCTGGGCGAACTGGCCGAACGCCTCCCCTCCCGGGAGCTGATAGTCCTCGTGACGACGCTCGTCCTGTCCAACAAGGCGGGCGGCACGGTGGTCAACTCCCTGCGCAACCTCACCCAGACCCTTGAGGACAGGAAGGAGACCCGGCGCGAGGTCCGCACGATGCTGTCGGAGGTCCACGCGACGGCGTTCACGGTCCCGCTGCTCGGCCTCGGCTCCCTGCTCCTCATCAACTCCTCGAACGAGGGCGCGCTGGAGCGCGTGACCGGCTCACCGCTCGGCCAGACACTGATCCTCGTCTCGCTGGGCCTGTACGGAATCGGCTTCTTCGTGATCAGACGCCTCGGCAAGATCGAGGTCTAGAAAACAACGGCAGGGTGGAGGAGTTACGTTGCTGGGCTTGCTGCTCGCGGTCGCGATGGGTCTCGCCGTGGCGGGCGTCTGCCAGGGCGTCCGCATGTACCGCGCGGACGCGAAGCTCCCCTCCGACCTGGCCGTCGCCCTGGAGGTCGGCGCGACCCGCGTCTCGGTGGCGGGCTCCGCCGTCGACCGCCTCGGCATGCGCTTCGCCCCCCTCGTCCTGCGCATGATGGGCCCGAAGCGGGTCGACGCGAAGCGCCGCAGGATAGACATGGCGGGCAACCCCGGCGGCCTGACCATCGACCGGTACGCGGCCCGCCGCGCCGTCTACGGCGTCTTCGGCCTCGTCCTCGGCCTGGTCTTCCTCACCAACGGCTCCCCGCTCTTCGGCCTCCTCACCCTGGCCTTCGGCGCGATCGCGGCGGACGGCCTGATCTGGCAGGCGATCCGCGAACGCCGCGAGGTCATCGACCGCACGCTCCCCGACTTCCTGGACGTCCTCGCCGTCGTCGTCTCGGCGGGCCTCGGTTTCCGTCAGGCGCTCGACCGCGTGGCGGAACGGTACGAGGGGCCGTGGGCGGACGAACTCCGCATCACCCTGCGCCAGATGGACATGGGCGTCAGCCGCCGCCAGGCCTTCGACGAACTCCGCCGCCGCAACGCCTCCGAACAGGTCGCCCAGTTCGTCTCCGCGCTCCAGCAGGGCGAGGAGCTGGGCTCCCCGATCGCCGACACCCTGATCCAGCTCGCCACGGACATGCGCCGCACGGACGCCCAGAACTCCCGCCGCAGGGCGGCCAAGACGATCCCCAAGGCGACGATGGTGACCCTGGTCTTCATGCTCCCGGCCACGATGATCCTGATCGCCGCCGGAATGTTCCTCGGCTCGGGCTCCGACTTCGGCTCCATCCTGGGCCGTTAGCACCAGGTTCGCGAAAGCCCTTCGCGGATGCAACTCGATGTGGGACAGTCAGAATTGAGTTCACGGTTCGCGTGAGGGGACGTCGTGCATGGTGATCTCACCGAGGGGGAAGAGAACCCGCCAACTTGCGGGCCGGGCACTCCGGTTGCCGCATCCGTTGCGCAGAGTTGCTGCCGATGCACGCGTGGTGGCGTACGTTGCCTCTGACTGCAACGGTCGCGGTATCAGGTGGGAGAGAAGGGGCCGTCGTGCTGAAGGAACGCGCGCTCAAGGTCTGGGTGGACTGGACGATTGCCGTGACGTCCCGGGTCCGGGGGGAGAGCCGGGATGCGGGGGCGGGGTTTGTGGAGTATGCGGGGCTGATGATTCTTATTGCGGGGATCTATACGTTGATCGACGGCCTGGCGCTCGACAACAAGATCTCCACAGCGATCGGCAATGCGGTGAGCGACGTCGTCGGAGGATGACGCGCTGCCATCTGCGGAACGACCGAGGGCAGACTCTCCCCATCTACATCTGGATGACGGGGATTCTGCTCTTCGTCGCGTTCGCCTTCTTTGCCTTCGCCCAGGCTGCTTCTGCTCGGAACGGCGCTCAATCAGCAGCTGACGCAGCTGCCTTGGCCGCAGCCCAGGACGTCAGGGATGAAATCGCGGACGGGTTGGGGACAGCCATCGGAGGAGACGATGACTGGCTGGACTGGCTTGCGGGTGACAAGTTCACCGGCGCTGGGGCCCGGGGGGCGGCCGACGCCTTGGCTGCTGCCAACGACTCAACCGTTATCGGCTTTGGGCTGGACGAGGTGAACGGCTACCCGGGGTTCTGGGCAGAGATCGAGACCTCGTACACCGTCGGGGACTCGATCATTCCGGGCACGGAGTCCAAGCACGCCAAGGCGGACGCCACCGCCATCATCAAACCGCGCTGCGACGTCGCTCCTTCGGCTGCCCCGGAGAAGGCCGTGGAAGTCAAGTGCGATGGCGGTGAATCCTTCGAGATCGATCCAGAGGACTTCGAACTGGACGACCTCCCGGACGCATCCGTCCTCTTCTCTGTCCATCTGGCCGACTGACGGCGATCGACGAAAGAAGGAAGCGGTAGCGATGAACATTCGGCGCTGGATGATGGGCCGTAGGGCCTTGACCGCTGCTGCGATCGCCGCTGGATTTGTTCTCACGCTCGCCGGTTGTGGTGGGGGTGGCGGGGATGGAGACAAGCCGGACAAGAACTCCAAGTCCACGGCGGCCGACAACCAGAACGACGGTAAGGCCAAGGAGACGGAGGAGCCTGCGGAGGATCAGGTTCTGGCTGAGGCAAAGGGCGACGGCGTCACTCTGGTGATTACTGGTGCGGATCGTGATGACGGTGGTTTCCTCACCGTCTTGGGCAAGGTGACGAACACGTCCGGAGGCCTGTGGACAGGTGGCCAGTGGCGCGGCGACGAAAAGGAGCTACAGAAGAACGGTGGATCTGTGGCCGGTGCCAGCCTCGTGGACGGTCAGGGCAAGAAGCGGTACCTGGTTCTTCGCGACACCAGCGGGCGCTGCCTCTGCACCAAGTTCGAGGGCGGTATCGACTCGGGGCAAACGGTCGACTGGTTCGCACAATTCCCCGCCCCACCCGAGGGGACCGACACCGTCACCTTCCAAGTGGGTTCCATGCCCCCCGCCTCCCTCGACATCTCCGACGGCGAGTGACCCGTGACCCGCCACCTCCGCCGTACCGCAGGCGCAGCCACCCTCACCGTGCTGGCTCTGCTCCTGGGGCCGGCGCCCGCCTGGGCCGACGACAAAGACCCCACCACCCCCCCCGGCAGCACCACCACCTCCCCACCCCCCGAAGTCGACTCCACCAGCCCGGGGCTGAAGCTCGCCGACGGCGCCACGCTCGCGCCCGCCAAGGTGCTGGACATCAAGTCCGTCGTCGAGGACCTCGGCGGCGAGGAGCGCCGTGAGGACACCAACACGGACGTGAAGTTCGCGCTACAGGCGGAGGTGCTGTTCCCCAAGGACAGCTCGAAGCTGAACCCCGAGGCGAGCGCCCGGATCAAGGCGATCGCGGAGGAGGCCAAGAACCAGAAGGCCACGGACGTACGGGTGTTCGGGTTCACGGACAGCCTCGGGTCCTACGACCATGGCAAGAAGCTCTCCCGCGAACGCGCGGAAGCCGTGCACGACACGATGGCGGGCTACCTCGGCCCGGAGGTCACGTACTCCGTACGCGGCTACAGCGAGGACTACCCGATCGCGGACAACGGCTCCGAGGAGGGCCGCAGGAAGAACCGCCGGGTGGAGGTCTCCTTCCCGCGTGGCAGCGAGGGGGCCGCGTCCGAAGGCGCTCCCGAAGGCACTACGGGCTGAGCCACGGATACCGCCCGACGTCCGCGCCCGCGTAATCCGGGTCCAGATAGATGAAGCAGCGCTGGATCAGCCAGTCCCGTATCTCGAAGACGTCGCAGAAGCGGCCCGCGCCCCACGCGGGCAGGCCCTCGCGCCAGGCCCCGTCCCGGTGCTGGCCGTGGCTCGTGCCCTCGCAGACGACGGTGTCCGTACCGGAGAAGATCCAGTTGAAGTCGGCGTAGTGGTGCGTGATGGAGCGGAGCGTGCCGCCCACGTCGCCGAACATCCGCCCGATCTCCGCCTTGCCTTCGGCGAGGCCCCACTTCGGGAAGTACACCTGGGCGTCGTCCGCGAAGAGATCGAGGAGCGGTGCGCCGCCGGAGGTCTTGCCGCCCCGGTCGAAACCCTTGAGGTACTCGAGCGCAACCGACTTCCGTTGCTCGTCCGTCATGGTGTGCCGGGTCACTGTCACACCCGGGGAGTCTGACGGGCCCCGCCCCCACGTCAAGCCCGCCCGCGCGTCAGGCCCGCCCCCACGTCAAGCCCGCCCCCACGTCAAGCCCGCCCGCGCGTCGCGCCGTCCGGCAGGATTGCCCCATGAGCAGCCCCACTAACCCCACCACCCCCGGCCCCGTGCCCCACCCCGCACCCCACCCCACCCCCCGCCGCCCCTTCGAGGACCTCGTCGCCGAGGCCGAGGCCGCGTCCACCGAAGGGTGGGACTTCTCCTGGTTCGAGGGGCGGGCCACCGAGGCGCGGCCCTCGTGGCGGTACGCCGAGGCCATGGCGGAGCGTCTCGCCGGGGCGTCCGCGAGCCTCGACATCCAGACCGGCGGCGGCGAGGTGCTGGCCTCCGCCGCCGCTCTGCCGCCGCTCGCCGTGGCCACGGAGGGCTGGCCCGCGAACGTCGCCAAGGCCACCGCCCTGCTGCACCCGCGCGGCGTGGTGGTCGTCGCCTCGCCCGAGGACGCGCCGCTGCCGTTCGCGGACGGGGCGTTCGACCTCGTCACCAGCCGGCACCCGGTGAAGGCCCACTTCGACGACATCGCCCGCGTGCTGCGCCCCGGCGGCACGTACTTCGCTCAGCACGTCGGGCCCGCCAGCGTCTTCGAGGTCGTCGAGTACTTCCTCGGGACCCAGCCGGCGGACGTCAGGAACGGCCGCCATCCCGATCTGGAGCGCGCCGAGGCCGAGGCGGCTGGGCTCGAGGTCGTGGATCTGCGGGCCGAGCGGCTGCGGATCGAGTTCTACGACATCGGGGCGGTCGTCCACTTCCTGCGCAAGGTGGTGTGGATGGTCCCCGGCTTCAGCGTGGAGAAGTACCGGCCGCGACTGCGCGAGCTGCACGACCGGATCGAGGCGGAAGGCCCCTTCGTGGCCCACAGCACCCGGCACCTCTTCGAGCTTCGCAAGCCGGTGAGGTCGGACAGTGAGTGAGTAGCCGTCAGCGACAACAGGGTTAATAGCGTCGCCTAATTCAGGAATACGGTTTCTTCGCCCGCATCCCTCATATCGTGACGTACGACCCGTAATCGAAGCCTTGATTCCGCATCGTTATCAATACTGGCTCGATGTGCCCGTCGATGTCACGTAAGTTCAGACCAAGGCTAATTCGCGTGAGCAAATCTACGCGGGCGGTGCCGTGCGGTGGAGGGGGCCGCGCGGCGCCGCGAGCCGTCACTCCGTAGCGCGCCCGGCGTCTCGCACGACGATCCGCGCACCCCGGCGCACGCCCCACCGGGCCAGCGCCCCGGCCTCCGCCTCGATCACGTACCTGGCCCGCGGCCGCGGCAGCCCGACCCGCCCCGGGCGCATCGTCCGCACGGACAACACGCGCAACTTCCGATCGAGATACGCCACATCAATGGCGAACCGCATCCGCACGGTGTGCACACTGCTCGCGGGTGCCAGCAGGAGCGCCCCCGTCACCCCCGCGCGCCCGAGCAGCCCCCGCCGCCGCGCCCGCGCCGACTCCGCGATCTCCAGGGGGATCTCCGGGGGCGCCTCCGGGGCCGGGTCCGGGAACTCCCGGGGGGAGGGTCCGGGCGGGGGAGGGGACACCGTCATCGTCGCCATGCCGCGAAATTAGCGCCACGGCCACCCGGGGCGTCAAGCGCGCGAACCGCGCGGGGGTCCCTCTTGTGGGGTACCGCCACGCCCGGCCGAAATACGCCCCAGAACCCCTGATTCCGCCGGTAGAACGGGATCGCGCAGTCGTCGGCCGGTCTCGGAGAGTAGTTGTGGCGCGCCAATGCACCCAGCAGCACTTACGAAGGGTTATGGTGGAAACCCCCCCTCGGGCCGGTCCGTCTCCCCCCCACGGACCGGCCCGATTTTTTGTGCCACGGCGTGGCCGAAGATCGACATCCGGTTATCGTCAGGGACATGTCGAACCAATTCCCCCCTCCGCCCCCGGCGCAGCCCAACCCCCAGCCCAATCCTCAGCAAGGCCTCCCCACATACACCGGCCCCGCCCAGGACCCGGGCTACGGGCAGGGGCCCGGCTACGGATACGGCCCCGGATACCCCGGCCAGCCCGGCTACGGGCAGGGCCCGATGGGCCCGCAGACGATGCCCGGCGTCGTCCGCGCCGCGCAGATCGTCACCTGGGTGCTCGCCGGACTCACCGTCATCGGCAGCATCCTCCTGATAGCCATCTCCAATCCTGAGACGGCGGGCGCGGCCCTCGGCGTGAACGTCTGCCTGCTCGTCGCCGCCGGCATGGCCTTCCGCTTCGGCACCGCGGGCAACGGCATCCGCGTCACGTGCATCGTCCTGATGAGTGTGCAGATCCTGTTCGGACTCGGCGGCGCCGCCGCGGGCAACCCCGGCGGGCTGCTGCCGCTGCTCGGTTCGATCGCCGTCGTCATCCTGCTCTCGCAGGGCATTGCGGGCGCGTGGTTCAAGCGGCCGCGCGCCTGACGCGACGGTCTGACGCGACGTTCTGACGCGACGCGGCGAGCGGCGGGGAGCCCCGGGACGGAACACATCCGGCCCGAGGCTCCCGCACATCCACACCCGCACATCCACACCCGCACATCCACACCCGCACGTCTACCCGCGGGCCCCGTACCCCTCAGCCGCGCCCGGCCCAGATATTGGTGCCGGGCGTCGACACCGCGAACGTGTCGATCGCGGACAGCTCCGCGTCCGTCAGCTTCGGACCGGCGAGCGCCGCCACGTTCTCCTCCAACTGCTTGACGCTGGAGGCGCCGATCAGGGCGGAGGTCATCCGCTCGTCGCGCAGCACCCAGTTCAGGGCGAGCTGCGCGAGGGACTGGCCGCGGCCCGCCGCGATGTCGTTCAGGCCGTTCAGCCGGCGCACGACCTCCTCGCTCAGCAGGCCCGGGTCCAGGGATTTGCCCTGTGTCGCGCGCGAACCCTCCGGGATGCCCTTCAGGTACTTGTTCGTCAGCAGGCCCTGGGCGAGCGGCACGAAGGAGATGCAGCCCATGCCCGCCGCCTCCAGGGTGTCCAGCAGCCCGTCGTCCTCGGTCCAGCGGTTGATCATCGAGTACGAGGGCTGGTGGATGAGGGCCGGGACGCCCATCTCCCGCAGCAGCCGCGCCGCTTGTGCGGTCTGCTCGCTGTTGTACGAGGAGACGCCCACGTACAGCGCCTTGCCCTGCTGGACGGCGGAGGCGAGGGCACCCATCGTCTCCTCGAGCGGGGTCTCCGGGTCGAAGCGGTGGGAGTAGAAGACGTCTACGTAGTCGACGCCCATCCGATCGAGCGACGCGTCCAACGACGACAACAGATATTTGCGGCTGCCCCACTCGCCGTACGGGCCGGGGTGCATGAGGTAGCCGGCCTTGGTCGAGAGGATCAGTTCGTCGCGGTACGGGGCGAAGTCCTGGGCGAAGATCTTGCCGAAGTTGAGCTCGGCCGAACCGGCCGGGGGGCCGTAGTTGTTCGCCAGGTCGAAGTGCGTGACGCCCAGGTCGAAGGCGCGTCGCAGGATTTCGCGCTGCGTGCCGAGGGCGTTGTCGTCGCCGAAGTTGTGCCAGAGCCCGAGGGACACCGCGGGCAGTTTCAGGCCGCTGCGACCCGTCCGCCGGTACTCCATCGAGTCGTAACGGTCCGGTGCCGCGCGATACAGAGACGTGTCGTTCATGGGTACGAAGCTACTTCAGGGTCCTGCCACCCGACTGTGGAGGGACGCTCGAGCGGCGGTAGGGTGTCGCCCTCGGGGTTGCTCTGGGCGCACCCCCGGAGATCGCCATCTGCTGGAGGCTGACACACGTGAACCTGCGCGACCTGGTGTACGGACTTTACGCACGCCGGGTGGAAGGCCGCCTCGACCACGACCAGGTGCCCAAGCACATCGGCGTCATCCTCGACGGCAATCGCCGTTGGGCCAAGGCGGCGGGCGGGACCACCGCTGAGGGCCACCAGGCGGGTGCACACAAGATCGAGGAGTTCCTCGGCTGGTGCGCGGAGACGGACGTCGAGGTCGTGACGTTGTGGATGCTCTCCACCGACAACTTCGACCGGCCCCCGGACGAGCTGACGCCGCTCCTCGGCATCATCGAGGGCACCGTCCGCGCGCTCGTCGCGGACGGCCGCTGGCGGGTCCACCACGTCGGCGCCCTCGATCTGCTGCCGGGCCACACCCAGACGGTCATGAAGGAAGCCGAAGAGGCGACCCACGCCAACACCGGAATACTGGTCAACGTGGCCGTCGGCTACGGCGGCCGCCAGGAGATCGCCGACGCGGTCCGCTCGCTGCTCCTGGAGCACGCGGACAACGGCGCGAGCCTGGAGGAGGCCGCGGAGAGCGTCGACGTCGACCAGATCTCCAAGCACCTCTACACCAGCGGCCAGCCGGACCCGGACCTGGTGATCCGAACGAGTGGTGAGCAGCGTCTCTCCGGATTCATGCTCTGGCAGTCGGCCCACTCCGAGTACTACTTCTGTGAAGTCTTCTGGCCGGCCTTCCGCAAGGTCGACTTCCTGCGTGCGCTGCGTGATTACGCGGCCCGCCACCGCCGCTACGGCGGCTGACCCGCATACGCCCCTGAGGTCGGGGTAACCCGGAGTTAACCAACGCGTCGTCATATGCCCTGGCATGGCTGCGCTTGTTCGAGGGAATAAGCCTTCCAGGTCGACGTCCGATTCACGGATGTCGTATCTCAGCGGACGGCATGGGCCGTCCGCCCGGGAGGCCCGTTGCACCAGGACGACCGTGTGAGCAGCACGGGCGACGTGGAGGGCCGGTGCTCGGCCCGCGCAGCGCGGCCCGCGACCGGTCCGGCTCACACCCGCCGGATCGCGCCCGGCAACCCTCCCGTCGCTCCCCGACCTCATCCGAGGGGGTACGTCCTTCCGTGGTGACCAGCACAAAGCGCCGCATGCCCGACAGGCGCACCTATGTTCTCGACACCAGCGTTCTGCTGGCCGATCCGAACGCCCTGACCCGCTTCGAGGAGCACGAAGTCGTGCTGCCGATCGTCGTGGTGACAGAGCTGGAGGCCAAGCGGCACCATCCGGAGCTCGGATACTTCGCCCGGCAGGCGCTGCGCCTGCTGGACGACTTCCGCATCCGGCACGGCCGCCTGGACGCCCCGATCCCGATCGGGGATCTCGGCGGTTCGCTGCGCGTCGAGCTCAACCACTCCGATCCCGGCGTGCTTCCGGCCGGCTACCGGTTGGGGGACAACGACTCACGGATTCTCGCCGTAGCGCGCAACCTGCAGGCCGAGGGGTACGACGTCACCGTCGTCTCCAAGGACCTGCCGCTCAGGATCAAGGCGTCGTCGGTGGGGCTCCTCGCCGAGGAGTACCGCGCCGAGCTCGCCATCACGGACTCCGGCTGGACCGGCATGTCCGAACTGACGCTCTCGGGCGAGCAGGTGGACCTCCTCTTTGAAGAGGACACCCTGTACGTACCCGAGGCGGCGGACCTGCCCGTGCACACGGGCCTCACCATCCAGTCGGAGCGGGGCAAGGCGCTGGGCCGCATCACGGCCGACGGCAACGTCCGGCTCGTACGCGGCGACCGGGAGGCCTTCGGTCTCAAGGGGCGCAGCGCCGAGCAGCGGATCGCGCTGGATCTGCTCCTCGACCCGGACGTCGGCATCGTCTCGATGGGCGGCCGTGCGGGCACCGGCAAGTCGGCGCTCGCGCTCTGCGCGGGCCTGGAGGCCGTTCTGGAGCGCAGGCAGCACCAGAAGGTGATGGTCTTCCGGCCGCTGTACGCGGTGGGCGGGCAGGAGCTCGGCTATCTGCCCGGCACCGAGGCCGAGAAGATGGGCCCCTGGGCGCAGGCGGTCTTCGACACGCTCGGTTCGGTGGCGGGGAAAGCGGTCATCGAGGAGGTCACGGCGCGCGGCATGCTCGAAGTGCTGCCGCTCACCCATATCCGCGGGCGCTCCCTGCACGACGCGTTCGTGATCGTGGACGAGGCGCAATCCCTGGAACGGAACGTCCTGTTGACCGTTCTGTCCCGTATCGGGGCGAACTCCCGTGTCGTACTGACCCATGACGTGGCGCAGCGCGACAACCTCCGGGTGGGGAGGTACGACGGTGTGGTCGCCGTCGTCGAGAAGCTGAAGGGGCATCCGCTCTTCGCGCACGTCACGCTCACGCGATCGGAGCGGTCGCAGATCGCGGCCCTGGTGACCGAAATGCTGGAGGACGGTCACATCTGAGGCAGTTCACGGCAGTTGCCCCACAGTTGGCGCCGCCCGGCGAAGCAAAGGAGCCTAGCCGGGCGGCGTCTTGCTGCGCCCCTGTTTCCGTAAAACTCCTGGGGCAAACGGGGTGTGAGCTTTCCCACGCAACGGAGAATTGCCTTGCGGTGTCCGGCTGGGGCAGAGTCTGGGTCCTGTCAGGCCCCGCATGCGACACACGTGTACCCCTAGGGGTACGACAACTCGAGCACCACAGAACTTCATAGTGACCGTCGCATGCCGCCCGAAGCACCACGCGACGCTCCCGTAACGGGAGTTGAGCACCGGGTCCGAGCCTCCCGTGACCGAACGACCAGCGGAGGCCAGCGCCAGGGGCACGATTGCGTCCGCGGGGTCACCTGTGCGGGCGATGCTGGAAGGAAACCGTGTGAGCCGGATTTCGGTCCGGGGATTCGCCGTGGCTTCTGCCACCGCGGTCACCACCGTCGGCGCTGTCGTGGGTGTTGCCTCGGGCAACACCCAGCCCTCGAACTCGAACGACTTTGAGGCAGCGGCAAGCGACGCGACGCTCCTCGCAGACATACCCGCGGGTCAGCAGGCCCAGGTCCAGACCGCGTCCCTGACGCAGCAGGCCGACGCGCAGGCCACGGCCGCCGACAACGCCGCGAAGAAGACCGCCGCGGAGGAGGCCCGTAAGCAGGCCGCCGCCTCGGCGATCGAGAAGCAGCAGGCCGCGGAGAAGGCGGAGAAGGAGGAGGCGGCCAAGAAGGCCGCCGAGAAGAAGGAGCGTGAGGACAAGGCCGAGACCAAGGCCAGCCGCTCCTCCGCCCGCGACGCCTCCAGCTTCGAGCCGCAGGGCTCTTACACGGTTGCCCAGGTCCAGGCGATGGCACGGCAGATGGTCCCCGGCGACCAGTTCCAGTGCTTCAGCAACATCGTCAACCATGAGTCGACGTGGAACTACAAGGCCACCAACGCCGGTTCGGGCGCGTACGGCCTCGTCCAGGCGCTGCCCGGTTCCAAGATGTCCTCGGCGGGCTCCGACTGGCAGACCAACCCGGCCACGCAGATCAAGTGGGGCCTGGGTTACATGAACGACCGCTACGGAAGCCCGTGCGGCGCCTGGAGCTTCTGGCAGGCGAACAACTGGTACTAGGCCGCACTCCGGCCCTACCGGTGCTCAACCTTGAGAGGCCCCTCACCGTCCTTCGGTGGGGGGTCTCTCCCGTGTACGGTCGGTGCGACAGCTCCAGGGGGGAGTGGTGGGGAAAGACGGGGGTAGAGGACGGATCATGTCGCGAGTGCCAGGGTGGCTCGGCCGGGTTGGCGCCGGACTGAGCGGGATGGGCGAGCGGTTGAACGAGCAGCGCCGCGACAAGGACGCCGACTCGGACGCCGACGAGCCGAGAGAATCCGTCGTCGAGAACGATCACGATGACAGTGAAGACAACGAACACGTGCCGGCGCCGCCCGCGTACGCGCCGGCCATAGCGGCGAGACCCGACCCCGTGGACGCCGTGCCGTGGGGCGTGCGGGTCGCCGCCGAGGCGGGCTGGCGGATGCTGGTCCTCGCGGGCACCCTCTGGGTCCTGATGAAGGTCATCAGCGCGGTGCAGCTCGTGGTGCTCGCGTTCGTGGCCGCCCTGCTGATCACCGCGCTGCTGCAGCCCACGGTGGCCCGGCTCAAGAACCTCGGTCTGCCGCGCGGGCTCGCGACGGCGGTCACCGCGATCCTCGGCTTCGTCATCATGGGCCTGGTCGGCTGGTTCGTGGTGTGGCAGGTCATGGAGAACGCCGACGAACTGTCCCGGCAGGTCCAGGACGGCATCGAGGATCTGCGCAAGTGGCTCCTCAACAGCCCGTTCCATGTGACCGAGGACCAGATCAACGACATCGCGAAGAGCCTGCGTGACGCGGTCGGCTCCAACACGGAGGAGCTCACCTCCGCGGGCCTGGAAGGCGTCACCGTCATCGTCGAAATGCTGACCGGCATCCTGCTCGCGATGTTCTCGACGCTCTTCCTGCTGTACGACGGCAAGCGCATCTGGCAGTGGTTCCTGAAGCTGATGCCCGCTCAGGCGCGGCCCGGCATCGCGGGCGCGGGTCCGCGGGCCTGGCGCACGCTCACCGCGTACGTGCGCGGCACGGTGATAGTGGCTCTGATCGACGCCATCTTCATCGGCCTCGGAATCTACTTCCTCGGGGTGCCGATGGCGGTGCCGCTCGCCGTCATCATCTTCCTCGCCGCGTTCGTGCCGCTGGTCGGCGCCGTGGCCTCCGGCGCGCTCGCCGTGGTCGTCGCCCTGGTCACGCAGGGCGTGTTCACCGCGGTGATGGCGCTGGCGGTGGTCCTCGCGGTGCAGCAGATCGAGGGGCACATCCTGCAGCCGTTCATCCTCGGCCGCGCGGTGCGGGTGCATCCCCTCGCGGTGATCCTGTCCGTCGCCGCGGGCGGCATGGTCGCCGGGGTCGGCGGTGCGGTCGTGGCGGTGCCGCTGGTCGCCGTCACGAACACGGTCGTCGGCTACCTCCGGTCCTATGCCCGCGAGGCCGCGCTGAAGCAGGCTCCGCAGCCCAGGGGCGCGACCGCCCTGGACTCCGCGGCCGTGTCGGCGTCCGCGCCGGAGCGTACGGACGACCCGCAGGAGTAGCCCGCGCACACAAAGAGTGGGGCCCGGAACCTTTCGGTTCCGGGCCCCACTCTTTTACGAGCTTCGGTTACGAGCTCCGGCGGAACTACGCGAGGTGAGCCTCGGAGTCCAGCGTGACGCCCACCGCCTGGATGACCGCGGCGACCTTGAAGGCCTCCTGGATCGTCTCGCGGTCGACGCCTGCCTTGCGCAGGACCTGCTCGTGCGAGTCCAGGCACTGGCCGCAGCCGTTGATCGCGGAGACCGCGAGGGACCACAGCTCGAAGTCGACCTTCTCGACGCCCGGGTTGCCGATGACGTTCATCCGCAGACCGGCGCGCATCGTCCCGTACTCCGGGTCGGAGAGCAGGTGGCGCGTGCGGTAGAAGACGTTGTTCATCGCCATGACGGCGGCGGCCGACTTGGCGGCCGTGTACGCCTCGGGGGAGAGGTTGGCCTTCGCCTCGGGCTCGAGCTCGCGCAGCACCTTCGGGGAGCGGGAGGCGATCGCGCAGGCGAGCACCGTGCCCCAGAGCTGCTGCTTGGGCAGGTCCGAGTTGCCGATGACCGAGCCGAGGTTCAGCTTCAGGTCCTTGGCGTAGTCCGGAACGGCGGACTTCAGTTCGTCGAGTGCCATGTCAGAAAACTCCTGTTCACTCGCCCGAGAGCAGCGCGACCGGGTCCAGGGTCTCGTCGCCCTGGGTCCAGTTGCAGGGGCACAGCTCGTCGGTCTGCAGGGCGTCGAGGACCCGGAGGACCTCCTTGGGGTTACGGCCCACGGAACCGGCGGTCACCATCGTGAACTGGATCTCGTTGTTCTGGTCGACGATGAAGACGGCGCGCTGCGCGAAGCCGTCCTCGCCCTCGATGCCGAGGTCACGCATGAGCTCGTGCTTCGAGTCGGCCAGCATCGGGAAGGGCAAGTCCGTCAGGTCCGGGTGGTCCTTGCGCCAGGCGTGGTGCACGAACTCGGAGTCACCGGAGAAGCCGAGGACCTGGGCGTCACGGTCGGCGAACTCGTCGTTCAGCTTGCCGAACGCCGCGATCTCGGTCGGGCACACGAAGGTGAAGTCCTTGGGCCACGCGAAGACGATCTTCCACTTGCCCTCGTAGGTCTTGTGGTTGATCTGCTCGAACTCCGAGCCCTTCTCCAGCGAGACACAGGCGGTCAGGTCGAACTCGGGGAACTTGTCACCGACAGTGAGCACACGTACTCCTTGCGACAAGGAAAATCCCTTTTGAGGAGATTCCTATGGGGTTGGACTGAAGTCGATGTTGGCACAGGGTGCATTGATTACGGAAATAGCTAGAGTGGGTCATGTTGATCGGAGGTGGTTATCAGTGCGAGCCATACATAGGGGCAAGCCGTCACAGGGCAGACAGCCCAGCCTGGCGCAGTTGCGCGCCTTCGCCGCCGTGGCCGAGCACCTGCACTTCCGGGACGCCGCCGCCGCGATCGGAATGAGCCAGCCGGCGCTCTCCGGGGCCGTTGCCGCGCTGGAGGAGGCACTGGGTGTCAAGCTCCTGGAGCGGACCACCCGTAAGGTACTGCTCTCGCCCGCGGGCGAGCGGCTCTCCGTACGGGTCAAGGCGGTCCTCGGCGAGGTCGAGGCGCTCATGGAGGAGGCCGACGCGGTCAAGGCGCCGTTCACCGGCGCGCTGCGGCTCGGCGTGATCCCGACCGTGGCACCGTACCTGCTGCCCACGGTGATCGCGCTCGTCCACGAGCGGTACCCGGACCTGGACCTCCAGGTGCACGAGGAGCAGACCTCCTCGCTCCTCGAAGGGCTCACGGCGGGACGGCTCGACCTGCTGCTGCTCGCGGTGCCGCTCGGCGTGCCGGGGGTGAGCGAACTGCCGCTCTTCGACGAGGACTTCGTGCTCGTCACGCCCCTTGACCACTGGCTCGGCGGCCGCGAGGGGATTCCGCGCGAGGCGCTGAAGGAGCTCAACCTGCTGCTCCTCGACGAGGGGCACTGCCTGCGCGACCAGGCCCTCGACATCTGCCGGGAGGCGGGCCGCGCGGAGGCTCCCGTCACCACGACCGCCGCCGGGCTCTCCACCCTCGTCCAGCTGGTGGCCGGCGGGCTCGGCGTGACGCTGCTGCCGCGTACGGCGGTGCGGGTGGAGACCAGCCGCAGCAATCAGCTCCTGACCGGGTACTTCGCCGATCCCGCGCCGACCCGGCGGATCGCCCTCGCGATGCGGACGGGGGCTGCGCGGGCGGCCGAGTACGAGGAGTTGGCGCGGGCCTTGCGGGGGGCCGTGCGGCCGTTGCCGGTGCGGGTGGTGTGAACCTGCACCGGCAACGGCCGTGGGGTCGCTTCTGATTGCGCGGGGCGGTGTGGGGGCGCTCCCCCCAGGGCCCTACTCCGTGCGCAGTCCGTCCGGGCGCATCATGCGCCGCAGCGGCGGCAGGCTGAGGAGCGTGACGACGGCTACCATCGCCGCGCCCGCGCCCGTCAGCGGCAGGAACGACCACCAGTCGGTGACCCCCTTGCCGATCATGCGCGTCATGACCACGCCCAGGCCGAGACCGCCGCCGATCGCGAGGGCGAGGCCCAGGGCGACGGGGATCGCCGTCTGCCACAGGAGCGACCACGCCATCGACGAGCGGCGCGTGCCGAACGCGGTGAGCGCGGCCAGGAGGCGCTTGCGCTCGCGGAGTTGCTCGATCATCGACACCAGCATGGACGCGGCGATCAGCGCCATGGTGACGGCCGCGCCGATCTGCAGGCCGCGCGCGATGGACGCGTACTGCTTGTCGCGGTCGACCGCCTTCAGCGAGTCCACGCCGAGGAACGGGCTGATGTGTGCCGCGGTGTTGCGCACGTGTTCCTCGGCGTCCGGCGCCTTCGGGTCGAGCTTGACCCAGGAGGACGTCGACGCGTCGTCGAGCTTCTTGATGTCGACCGCGCCGGGCGTCGCGAAGATGCCGTCCATCTTCGTGCCGGACGGGTTCGGCCGGGCCTTGACGGTGGGCGTGCCCTTCGGCAGCGTCCACAGGACCGGCTTCGCCCCCTTGTTGAAGTCGGGGTCGGGCCCGACGTTGACGGGCTTGCCGGGGCGTGCGGTCGCGTCCACCCAGTCGTTCTGCTCCTTGCTGCCCGTGTGCGCGACGAAGGTGTCGCCGTCCTTGCACGAGTCGAGGTCCGCCAGCTCGCGCAGGGTCGCGCAGGTGCCGATGGTCAGCTCCGTGGTCGGCGTCAGGCCGTCTTCCTTCTTGCCGCCGGGGCGGGTGACGTACGCCTGCACGGTCCCGATGACCTTGGTGACGCCCTCGGTCTTCGTGAAGTCGTCGATCATCCGCTGGGCGAGCGCGCCGTCGCCGGAGCCGCTGCGGACCGTGAGCTGCGCACGCGTGGTGTCCTGGCCGGTGACCTGGGTGAAGTCGTCGTGCATGGACGCGAACATCATCTGTAGCGCCACCGCGCCCGCCACCGCGACGGTGATCCCGCTGACCGCGCGGGACGCCGTGCCCGACGTCAGTTGCAGCCTGCGGACGGCGAGCTGCCAGGGCACGGGACCGCCGTGCAGCCGCCCCACGACGGCCTCGACGAGCCAGGGAAGGAGCGCGCTGAGCCCGATCAGGGCGAGCGACGAACCCACCGCGATCGCCGTCACGTTGACGGCGTCGTTGCCCATGTCGCGGTCGATGCGGCCGGAGAGGAGCAGGATGCCGATACCGGCGACCGGCAGGACGACGCGCCACCACAGGCGGCGCCTCCGCTGCTTGCCGCCCCTGACCACACCGAGCGGCTCGATGGCGACCGAGCGCAGCGAGATCAGCGTCACCAGGACCGCCGACACCGGTACGGCCACCGCGATCAGCACCACCAGGCCGGACGCGGGCACCATGTCGGACGGGTACGCGCTGACGTTCGTCAGGTCGACCATGCCCACCAGTTGGCGCATGAGCAGGAAGAGGACCGCGCCGAAGGCCAGCCCGACGAGCGCGCCGAACAGCGCCTCGCCCGCGGCGATCCTGCGCACCGAGCGGGCGCTCGCGCCGACCAGGCGCAGCGCGGCGAGCCGCCGGTCGCGCCGGTCGCCGCCGAACCGCACCGCGGTGCCGATGAAGATCGCCACCGGGGTGAGCAGGACGACGCAGATCAGGACGACGAGCGCCATCAGGAACGGGTCGAGGGGCAGCGAGTCGTCCTCGCCGAAGCCCTCGAAGCGATGCGCTCCGTGCGCCGATGTGAGCGTGTCGGCGCCGACGTAGTAGTAGAGCTCGACCGGGGACATGAGCCCCGCCTCACCGATGGTCCCGGCCTGCTTGTACGCGCTGAAGCGCTCCTTGAGCAGGGTGTTCGCCGGGTCGTCGAGCACGTCGCGCAGCGCGGGCGAGACGACCATCTCGCCGGGCCCGGGGATCTTGTCGAGGCCCGGCGGCAGGACCGGGTGGCCGCCGTCGGCCTTCAGGAACTTGCCGGTCGCGGTGCGCCCGTGGAACTCGGTGCCGGTGTCGCGCACCATCAGCGTCGTGTCGCTCGCCGCGGGCGGCTTGCCGTCCGCCGAGAAGTGCGGCGTGCGGGCGACGGCGCGGTCGTCGCGGTTCTCCAGGAGGTTGGGCACGGAGGCCGCGCCGAGCAGCAGGGCGACGCCGAGGCCGACGCCCACGGCGGTCAGGATCGTACGGATCCAGCCTTCGCGGCCGCCGCCGGAGGCGAACCGCATGCCCATGCCGAGGTCGCGCAGCCAGGCGGTGCCGCCGGACGGGGTGGTGGCGGTCGCGGGCGCGGCGGGGGCCTGCGGGCGGACCCGGGTGGCACTCATGCGATCCGCTCCATGTCGCGGGACTTGCCGTCGCGCACGACGATCTCGCGGTCGGAGTAGGCGGCGACGCGGGTCTCGTGGGTGACCAGGACGACGGCCGCGTTGGTGGAGCGGGCCGCGTCGGTCAGGAGCTCCATGACGCGTTCGCCGTTGAGGGAGTCGAGGGCGCCGGTCGGCTCGTCGGCGAAGATGACGCGCGGGCTTGTGGCGAGCGCGCGGGCGACGGCGACGCGCTGGCCCTGGCCGCCGGACGCCTCGCCGGGCCGCTTGGCGGCGACGTCGTCGACCTCCAGGCGCTCCATCCAGGTGCGGGCCGTCGCCTCGGCGGCCTTGCGCTTGACGCCGTTGAGGCGCAGCGGGAGCGCGACGTTCTCGACGCAGGTGAGCTCGGGGACGAGCTGGCCGAACTGGAAGACGAAGCCGAACTCGCTGCGGCGCAGGCCGCTCAGCTCGGCGTCCGACATGTCGGTCAGCGAGCGGCCGCCGTACGTGATGGAGCCCGCGTCGGGGCGGACGATCCCGGCGAGGCAGTGCAGCAGGGTCGACTTGCCGGAGCCGGAGGGGCCCATGACGGCGACGACCTCGCCGGGGTGGATGGAGAAGGCCGCGCCGTCGAGCGCGGTGGTCGGGCCGTACTCCTTGCGGAGTCCTTCGGCCGCGAGGAGGGAACCTGCGGGGGTCATGCGGAGCGCACCTCCTGGGCGAGCTTGCCGAGACGTGCGGCGGCCAGCTCCAGCCAGCGCAGATCGGCTTCGAGGTGGAAGAGCGCGTGGTCGCAGATGAGCTGGTCGGCGAGATCGCCCTTGCGCTTGCGGTCGGTGAGGATGCGCATCAGGCGCAGGTGCTCCGCGCGCTGTACGTCGAGGAGTTCGGCGGCGTCGCGTTCGGTGAGGAGCGCGAGGACGACCTTGGTGTAGAGGGTCGACTGAAGGTAGGGCTCCGGCTTCTCCGGGGTGGCGAGCCACCGCTGGACATCCGTGATGCCGGCTTCGGTGATCGCGTACCGCTTGCGCTCGGGTCCGCCGCCCGCCTCTATGCCGTCGACCTCGACGAGGCCGTTCTTCAAGAGCCGGGACATGGTCGAGTAGACCTGCCCGTAGTGCAGGGGCTTGTCGTGCCCGAACTTCTCGTCGAAGGCGCGCTTGAGGTCGTAGCCGTGCCGGGGGCCGGACTCCAGGAGACCCAGAAGGGTGTGGCCAATGGACATGCTGAGCACTCTACACGGTGTGTATACGTGCGGTGTATACGTGCCGTGCATAGGTGGGTGCAGTGATCATTTGTGCGACGGGTGGGCAACCATCCGGGCCTTGAGAACGTCGGTTCCTAAGGGGCAGGTGCTCATTGTCACGTCCGGAAAAGACCGGATGGGCCGGAGTTTGTCCCGCAGTGCGGTGTTAGCTTCATGAGCTGACTCGACGTACGCATGAGGACTAGACGGAAGCGGAGCACTCTCAGTCATGGGCCGAGCCGAAGAACGACAAGCGCGGCAGCGCGGTGCCCGCCGGGCAGCGCGCGGGCGCCCGTCGGGCGGGGACAAGCCCAAGCGCACCAGCGGGGGCAAGCCCAAGCGCACCGGCATACGCCGCTTCTTCACCTGGAAGAAGATCCTCGGCACGTTCCTCGGATTCATCCTCCTTGGCATGCTCGGCTTCGTGATCCTGTACCTCGTGGTGGACATACCCAAGGGCAATGCGGCGGCGAAGATGCAGAGCAACGTCTACCGGTACAGCAACGGCGACGTCATCGCCCGCACCGGCGACGTGAACCGCGAGATCGTCGACCTGGACAAGGTCCCGGAGGACGTCCAGAAGACCTTCGTCGCCGCCGAGAACAAGTCCTTCTACAAGGACGAGGGCATCGACTTCAAGGGCACCGCCCGCGGTGTGCTCAACACGGTCACCGGCAAGGGCAAGCAGGGTGGCTCGACCATCACCCAGCAGTACGTGAAGAACTACTACCTCAGCCAGGACCAGACCGTCAGCCGCAAGCTGAAGGAACTGGTCGTCTCGCTGAAGGTGGACCGCGAGAAGAGCAAGGACGACATCCTCGCGGGCTACATCAACACCAGCTACTACGGCCGCGGCGCGTACGGCATCCAGGCCGCGGCCCAGGCCTACTACGGCGTCGACGCCAAGGACCTGAAGGTGCAGCAGGGCGCCTACCTCGCGGCGCTGCTGCAGGCCCCCAGCCAGTACGACTGGACGTCCGCGACGCCGACCGGCAGGAAGCTGGTCAAGGCCCGCTGGAACTACGTCCTCGACAACATGGTCGAGGAGGGCTGGCTGGACTCCGGCAAGCGCTCGGACCTGAAGTTCCCCACGCCCGAGCGCCCCAAGGCCCCGCCCGGCCGCGAGGGCCAGATCGGCTACCTCGTGGAGGAGGCCAAGCGTGAGGTCCTGCGCAACAGCAACCTCAGCGAGGCTCAGTTCGAGGCCGGTGGTTACACCGTCACGCTGAACATCGACCCCAAGAAGCAGAAGAAGCTCGAACGGGCCGTCGACAAGAAGCTGAACGACAACCTCGACCGCAAGAAGAACAAGGCGGACGCCCGCGTCCAGGCGGGCGCCGCGTCCGTCGACCCGAAGACGGGCAAGGTCCTCGCCATGTACGGCGGCGAGGACTACGTGAAGCACTACACGAACAACGCGACCCGCCGCGACTACCAGTCCGCCTCCACCTTCAAGCCGCTGATCCTCGCCGCGGCCCTGGAACACGGCGCCACCACGCAGGACGGCAAGCCGATCACGGCCGGCACGATCTACGACGGCACCAGCAGGCGACCGGTCAAGGGCAGCGAGGTCGGCTTCGCGCCGCCCAACGAGGACAGCCGCAGCTACGGACCCGTCACCGTCCAGAAGGCGATGAACAAGTCCATCAACTCCGTCTTCGCGCAGATGGGCGTCGACGTGGGCATGCCCGAGGTCATGGAGATGGCGGGCAAACTCGGCATGGACGTCAAGGGCCTGCCTGCCGTGCCCGCGCAGACCCTGGGCTCCATGGGCGCGAGCCCCCTGGAGATGGCGGGCGTGTACGCCACGCTCGACAACCACGGCAAGAAGGTCACCCCGGCGCTCGTCGGCTCCGTCGAGCACAAGGACCGCACCGTCGACCTGCCCGACCCGGTCGGCGAAGAGGTCATCAAGCGCGGCACGGCCGACTCGCTCACCTCGGTCCTCACCGGCGTGGTCGACGACGGTACGGGCCACGCGGTGCGCAACCCCGAGCAGGACGTGGCGGGCAAGACCGGTACCTCCGACAACAACAAGTCGGCCTGGTTCACCGGCTACACGCCGAAGCTGGTCACTTCCGTCGGCCTGTTCGGCGAGGGCCCCCCGGGCACCCCGGAGAAGAACAAGCATGTCTCCATGAAGGGCGCGGGCGGCAAGGCGCGCGTCGACGGCGGCAGCTTCCCCGCCGAGATCTGGGCGGCCTACACGTTCGACGCCATGGGCGCGCCGAGCCAGTTCGACCTCGACACGAACATGGGCGCGGCGATCGCGCCGCCGCCGGACCCGACGCAGTCGGTCTCGAAGGATCCGACGCCCACCCCGACGGAGTCCGAGAAGGACCCGACGCCGACGAAGTCGCCGACCAACAAGCCGACGCCGACGCACACGCCGACCCCGACGCACTCGCCGACGCCGACCCCGACGCCGACGCGGACGACCGATCCGGACCCGACGACCTCACCCGACCTCCCGGAGGACCCGGACGACGGCCTGTTCGGCAGGGACTGACCCCGCAGCCGCAGCCGCGGGAACGATCAGCACACGACGAAGGCGCCCCGGACCGAAACGGTCCGGGGCGCCTTCGTCGTAGACCAGAGAGCTGCTCAGCTCCGGTTCAGCTCGAACCAGACCACCTTGCCGGTACTCAGCCGCGTGGCACCCCAGCGCCGCGCCATCTTGTTGACGAGATACAGGCCGCGGCCACCCTCGTCGGTGGCGCGGGCGTTGCGCAGGCGGGGCAGTTGCGGCACGTCGTCGCCGACCTCGCAGCGCAGCACGTCGGTACGGAGCAGGCGCAGCGTGATCGGCCGCGACGCGTACCGCACGGCGTTCGTCACGACCTCGCTGACCAGGAGCTCCACCGAGTCCGTGAGCTCTTCAAGACCCCAGCGCACCAGCGCGCTGCGGGCCAGGCGGCGGGCGCGGGACGGCGTCGCGTTCTCCGGCTCCAGGAACCAGTACGCGACGTCGCTCGGGGCGATCCCGTCGAAGCGGGCGGCGAGCAGCGCGATGTCGTCGTCCCGGTCACCCGGGCCGAGCATGTCGAGCACCTCGTCGCAGAGGGCTTCGAGGGGCGGCGGGTGGTCGGGGCCCGTCAACTGGGCGGTGGCGGCCAGCCGTTCCCGCAGCTGTTCTATGCCGGTCCACACGTCGCGCAGCCGGGACTCGACCAGGCCGTCCGTGTAGAGGAGCAGCGTCGCGCCCGCGGGGGCGTCCAGCTCGACGGCCTCGAAGTCGACGCCGCCCACTCCGATCGGCGCGCCCGGCGGGACCCGGAGCACCTCGGCGCGGCCGCCCAGGTGCAGCAGGACGGGCGGCGGATGCCCGGCGTTGGCGATGGTGATGCGGTGCGAGACCGGGTCGTACACCGCGTACAGGCAGGTGGCCATGCGGTCGGAGCCGAGCCGCTGGGCCTGCTCGTCCAGGTGGTGCAGGACCTCCTGGGGCGGCAGGTCGAGCCCGGCCAGGGTCTGCGCGGTCGTCCGCAGCTGTCCCATGATCGCCGCCGAGGTCATCGAGTGCCCCATGACGTCGCCCACGACCAGGGCGACCCGGCTGCCGGGCAGCGGGATCGCGTCGTACCAGTCGCCGCCGACGCGGGCCGTCTCGGCGGCCGGCAGATAGCGCGAGGCGAGCCGCACGCCCGTCGGGCGCGGCAGCGTCTCGGGGAGCATGGTGCGCTGCAGCTCGTCGGCGATGTACGCCTCGCGGCCGTACAGGACGGCCTTGTCGATGCCGAGCGCGCTGTGCGTGGCCAGCTGGGCGGCGACCAGCAGATCGTCCCCCTCGAACGCGGGCCGGTCGGGGCGGCGCAGGAAGACCGCCGCGCCGATCACCCGGCGCCGTCCCCGCAGCGGCGCGAGGATCGCCCGCTGCCCGCCCGGCAGGGTCCGCCCCTCGCCGAGCAGCTCGGGCAGTGCGGCCCGCGCCGCCGCCGAATCCGCGAAGACCGGGCGCACCCCGCGCAGGACCTCGGCGAGCGCGCCGCCGGGCCGCACCTCGCACAGCTCGGCGCTGCCCATCACGTCGGTGATGTCGGGCTGCACCATCTGCAGCGGGGGCAGGGCGCCGCCGCTGTCGGTCTCCGGCTCCTCGGCGCCCTCGTCGATGGAGCGCAGCCGGTCGGTGCGGCGCAGCCGCAGCACCAGCGGCCCGGTGGGGCGCTCGTCGCCGACCGGCAGCGGATCGCGCAGATAGACCAGGATCGCGTCGGAGAACGTCGGCACCGTCGCCCGGCACAGCCCCATCACGATCTCGTCGAGGTCGATGCCGCGGGCGATGCGCCGGGTCGCGGCGCCCACGAAGCGCAGCCGGTCGCCGTCACGCCGCATCGCCACCGGCCCCGCACCCGGCGGCCGCGGCGCGCCGGAGCGCCGCTCCTCGCCGTCCGGCGGGACCGCCGGGCCGCCAGGGGCGGGTCCGGGCTGGGAGGGCACGCCGCTCTCGGGCACGGGGCGCGGCCGGTGCGGGTCGGGCTCGGCGGCCGGTGACTGGGAGTGCTCGCCGGACGGCAAGGGCGCCTCCGAACGCGCCTCGCCGGCGCCCTCCGGGTGTTCGGGGGAACGCAGCAGCGCCCCGCGGGGATCCGCGGGGGCGGTCGGCCGGGCAGCTGGTGCCTTGCGACCCTCGTGGGGGGTGAGGTGCTCCGTCACGCGTTTCGAATCCGTCCGTCCGGGGCTGCGCGCCGTGCGCGCCGTCCAGCGTTGCACGTTGCTCAGCCGCGTCGGCAGTGCAGAAAGACCTGGTGCTCGGGTGGTGCGTCGCTGCTTGCGGGGGCGTACGAATACGTGTCCTCGCCGGTGATCTCGAAGCCCGCGTCCCGCACGACCTGCCGCAGTTCCTCCCGCAGATATCCCGATACCCGGATTGTGTGCCCCAGGAACGGAATCGCCGCGTCGTCCAGGTCGGCCTCGACCATGGACAGTTCCATCAGGCCTCCAGGTCGCAGCAGACCGTGCAGCAGCCGCAACGCCTCGGGGATCTCGGCGCGCGGCAGCATCAGGAGGGAGAAGAAACAGGCGATGCCGTCGAACGTGCCGACTCCGCCCGGCCCTTCGGCCCGCAGCTCCGCGATGTCGAGTTGCCGGAACCGGGCTGCCGGGACGTTCTTTCTCGCCAGGTCCAGCATGCCCGACGAGATGTCGGTGCCGAGGACCGAGTGGCCTGATCCGGTCAGTTGGCGGGCGGTCGGCAGGCCGGTGCCGCAGCCCACGTCGAGCACGGCGGACCCGGCCGGGAGCGCCGCGGCGAGGCGGCTTCCGGCGTCCAGTTGGCCTTCCTTGTGCGGGAAGGCGTCGTCGTAGTGCTGCCCGATGGCGTCAAAGGCCTCGGCCTGACCTCTGCGGTCCTCGCTCACGTTCTGCCGCCCCTCGATGACTTCCTGTCAGGCACCGCGCGGACGCACGGAGTTGCTGCTGTGCGCCCTTGCGGAGGACGATCCTACGTTTGAACCACGGGGGCGCATCAAGGGTCTCATGAGGACACATGCGCGGGCGTACGGTCCCAGTCATCCGGAAGGGAGGGTACGACCCAGGACGGATCGGGCCGCCAGTTCTGCCAGCCGTCCGAAAACGGCGCCCCCCAGGCACCGATCACGTCAAGTGCGGCCTGCCCGGCGGCGCGGACGTCAGCGGCCTTTCCCGCGTCCATCAGGCCCACCCTGCGGGCCTGCTCGAACTCGTCCTCGTCGTGCCAGCACCAGCTGCGGTCCGGGCGCACGGAGATGTCCAGAAAGTGATCCTCGGAGTCGACGCCGCCGGTCCAACGGACGCGCGGCTCCTCCAGGTTGACGTACCAGTTCTTGAACTTCCAGCCCGAGTCCCAGAACAGCCAGACCGACCAGGGGTCGCCGGGCCGCGCGAGCTTGAGGACTCCGGTGCCGAACCAGTGGCCCGTGCGGACCCTGCGCGGCTTGGTGTAGCGGGTGGCGAGCGGCTCGTGGTGCAGGGGCGTCCCGTCGGCGAGCACCGGCTTCACGCACTCGGTCCCGGGCGCCATCCACACGGCGAGCAGGTCCTCGGTGTCCCGCACGACGGTGACGGGGCGGCAGATGTGGACGCGGTGCCCGGAGTTCTCCCGGTACCGCCACAGGATGTGGTCCCCCGGCGCCCACCGCACCGCTCCGCCGCCGGCCGTCGTCTGCCCGTCGAGGTCTGTCATGGACAGATACTAGAGCCTGTATCTGAAGCCCGCCCGGAGTCCGGGCTCCGTCAGGGATGTGTCATGCGCAGGACGTCCAGGGCCTCGTCCAACTGCTCCAGGGAGAGGTCGCCCCGCTCGACGTACCCGGATTCGAGCACCACCTCACGGATCGTCTTGCGCTCGGCGAGCGACTTCTTGGCGACCTTCGCCGCCTCCTCGTATCCGATGTACTTGTTCAGCGGCGTCACGACGGACGGCGAGGACTCGGCGTACTCGCGGGCCCGCTCGCGGTTCGCGGTGATCCCGTCGACGGTCCGGTCGGCGAGCAGCCGGGAGACGTTGGCGAGCAGCCGGATGGACTCCAGGACGTTCTTGGCGATGACCGGGAGCATGACGTTGAGCTCGAAGTTCCCGGCGGCCCCGGCCGCGGCGACCGTCGCGTCGTTGCCGGTGACCTGCGCGGCGACCATCAGGGCGGCCTCGGGGATGACCGGGTTGACCTTGCCGGGCATGATCGACGAGCCGGGCTGCAGGTCCGGCAGGCTGATCTCGGCGAGGCCGGTGCGCGGACCCGACGCCATCCACCGCAGATCGTTCGCGATCTTCGTCAGGCCGACGCCGATGGTCCGCAGCTGCCCGCTGGTCTCGACGATGCCGTCCCGCGCGCCCTGCGCCTCGAAGTGGTCGCGCGCCTCGGTCAGCGGCAGCCCGGTGGCCCGCGCGACCTCGGCGATCACGGCCGCGGCGAAGCCGGGCGGGGTGTTGATGCCGGTGCCCACGGCCGTGCCGCCGAGCGGCAGTTCGGCGAGGCGGGGGAGCGAGGCGCGCAGCCGCTCGGCGCCGTACCGCACCTGGGCCGCGTAGCCGCCGAACTCCTGGCCCAGCGTCACGGGCGTGGCGTCCATGAGGTGCGTACGGCCGGACTTCACGACGTCGGCGAACTCCGCGGCCTTGCGCTCGAGGGCGGCGGTGAGGTGGTCGAGGGCGGGGATCAGGTCGCCGGTGACCGCGTCCGTCGCCGCGATGTGGATCGAGGACGGGAAGACGTCGTTCGACGACTGCGAGGCGTTCACGTGGTCGTTGGGGTGGACGTCGCGGCCGAGGCGCTCGGTGGCGAGGGTGGCGACGACCTCGTTGGTGTTCATGTTGGACGAGGTGCCGGAGCCGGTCTGGAAGACGTCGACCGGGAAGTGGTCGTCCCAGCGCCCTTCGGCGACCTCGGCGGCCGCGGCGGCGATGGCGTCGGCGATGTCCTTGTCGAGCACCCCGAGCTCCGCGTTGACCTGGGCGGCGGCCGCCTTGATCCGGGCGAGGGCGGCGATGTGGGCGCGCTCCAGGACCTGCCCCGAGATGGGGAAGTTCTCCACCGCGCGCTGGGTCTGGGCCCGCCATTTGGCGTGCGCGGGGACCCGTACCTCGCCCATGGAGTCGTGCTCGATCCGGTACTCGCCGGTCTGGCCGCCGCTGGCGTCGCTGGTCATGCGCTGAACCTACCTCTCCGCTCAAACCCCGTAAAAAGTTGAGCACTTGTCTTGTTCCAGGTATTCCCAAGCCTGCTACTGACCAGTAAAAACCCTGGGTAACACCACACCGGGGAGGCGCAATGAAGCGCATCAATCGCAGCGGTGGCCGACTGCGATGTTCGTTCGCGGCAGCCGTCGCGATGGCCGCCGTGCTCGGCACGGCCGCCGCAGTACCCGCCCAGGCGGCGGACGGGAGCGGGGGGAAGGCGCCCGCCGCGGCGCCACTGCCGCCCGATCTGGAGAAGATCCGGGCGGACGAGGCCACGAAGCTCTACGGCAGTCCGGCCGAGCGCCCGATGGCCGACCGCAAGACCGGCCTGATCTCGCTCGGCGACAGCGAGATCTCCGGCGAGGGCGTCGGGACGTACGAGCCTGGCACCGACGGCCCCGTCAACTGGTGCCACCGCTCGCCGGACGCCGCGATCCACCGCACCGGCATCCCGGCCGACGTGACGTACAACGTCGCCTGCTCGGGAGCGCAGACCGCCAACATCAGGATCGGCGGTCAGAAGCAGTACGCCGACGAACTGGTCCAGAGCGACAACCTCGCGGTCAAGGCCCGAAACACCAAGATCAAGACGATCCTGCTCGTCATCGGCGCCAACGACGACCTCGACTTCTCCGGCGTGATGACGGACTGCGTGACCCGCTTCCTGCTCAGCCAGGGAGCGTGCGCGGGCAAGTACAACGACGGCTGGCAGGCGCGGGTCGACGGCCTCGTGCCCAAGGTCGAGCAGTCCCTCCGCGACCTGAAGACCGTCATGAAGGACGCGGGCTACCAGGACGGCGACTACCAGCTCGTCGCCATGGGCTACCCGAGCCCGATCGGCCCGGACTTCCGCGACAACCCCAAGTTCCCCGGCAAGCTCGCCTGCGGCGGACTCGGCTACGACTCCGACACCGAGTGGGGCCGCAACTACGCGGTGCCCGCCTTCGAGACCGGCATGCGCAAGGCCGCCAGGAACGCGGGCGCGACCTACCTCGACAACTCCCGCCTCTTTCACGGCCACGAGGTCTGCACGGAGGACACCTGGGCGCGCGGCCTCTACGTCGACCTGTCCAACCCGTTCCCGCCGGACTCCAACTCGGTGCGCCAGTCCTTCCACCCGAACGCCCGCGGCCACGCCGCCTTCGCGTCCTGCCTCACCCAGATCTACGACTCGGGCAAGCGTGAGGGCAGTTGCGCCGACCCCGCGAGCACGGGCAGCCCGAAGCTGTACGAGGGCGCCTGGGACGACGCGTACAAGCCGCTGAAGAACGAGGCCACCGGGACCTGCGTGGACGTCGACGCGTCCAAGAGCCGCAACGGAACCAAGGTCCAGGGCTGGGACTGCACCGGCAACCGCAACCAGACCTGGTGGTACGACGGCACGCAGCGGTCGCTGCACACCGGTCTGACCCAGGACCGCTGCCTGGACGTGCCGGACGGGGCCTACAAGGAAGGCGCCGCCGTCACCCTCTGGAACTGCCACGGCGGCGGCAACCAGAAGTTCGTCCGCGAGGCGGGCACGGTGCGGCCCGCCGCTGCCAGCGGGCTCTGTCTGACCCTTGCGGGGGCCAAGGAGCCGGTGCGGCTGCAGAAGTGCACGGGGGCGGCGAACCAGCGGTTCGCCTGACGACAGGCTCTGGGAGCCGTCCTCCGCGGGAACTGCGTGACCTTGCGCTGCGGGCGCGTCGTGGCTGGTCGCGCAGTTCCCCGCGCCCCTCAAAAGATCACACCAGGCCGGGCCCGCGCACCGGGATGTGCGTGAACGTCGGCTCCGGGGCCGGGTTCTGGAAGAAGTCGTTGCCCTTGTCGTCGACGACGATGAAGGCGGGGAAGTCCTCGACCTCGATCTTCCAGACCGCCTCCATGCCGAGCTCCTCGTACTCGACGACCTCGACCTTCTTGATGCAGTCCTGCGCGAGGCGCGCGGCCGGGCCGCCGATCGAGCCGAGGTAGAAGCCGCCGTGCGCGTCGCACGCGTCGGTGACCTGCTTGCTCCGGTTGCCCTTGGCGAGCATGACCTTGGAGCCGCCGGCGGCCTGGAACTGCTCTACGTAGGAGTCCATCCGCCCGGCCGTCGTCGGCCCGAAGGAGCCGGACGCGTAACCCTCGGGGGTCTTCGCGGGACCGGCGTAGTACACCGGGTGGTCCTTCAGGTACTGCGGCATCTCCTCGCCCGCGTCGAGCCGCTCCTTGATCTTGGCGTGCGCGATGTCGCGGGCCACGACGAGGGGTCCGGTCAGCGAGAGACGGGTCTTCACCGGGTGCTTGGTGAGCTCGGCGAGGATGTCGTCCATGGGCTGGTTGAGGTCGATCTTCACGACGTCAGCGGACTCGTCCAGGTGGGAGTCCTCGGTCTCCGGCAGGAAGCGGGCCGGGTCCGTCTCCAGCTGCTCCAGGAAGACGCCCTCGGCCGTGATCTTCGCGGTCGCCTGGCGATCGGCCGAGCAGGAGACGGCGATCGCGACGGGCAGCGAGGCGCCGTGCCGCGGCAGGCGCACCACGCGCACGTCGTGGCAGAAGTACTTGCCGCCGAACTGCGCGCCGATGCCGATCTTCTGCGTCAGCTCGAACACCTTCTCTTCGAGCTCCTTGTCCCTGAACCCGTGACCGGTCTCGGAGCCCTCGGCGGGCAGCTCGTCCAGGTAGTGCGCGGAGGCGTACTTCGCGGTCTTCAGGGCGAACTCGGCGGACGTGCCGCCGACGACGATCGCCAGGTGGTAGGGCGGGCACGCCGCCGTCCCCAGGGACCGGATCTTCTCCTCCAGGAACTTCATCATGGAGGCCTCGTTCAGGACGGCCTTCGTCTCCTGGTAGAGGAACGACTTGTTGGCGGAGCCGCCGCCCTTGGCCATGAAGAGGAACTTGTAGGCGCCGCCGTCGGTCGCGTACAGCTCGATCTGGGCGGGGAGGTTGGAGCCGGTGTTCTTCTCCTCCCACATGTTCAGGGGAGCCATCTGCGAGTACCGCAGGTTCAGCTTCGTGTACGCGTCGAAGATGCCCTTGGAGAGCGCCTTCTCGTCCTCACCTTCGGTGAGGACGTGCTGGCCGCGCTTGCCCATGACGATGGCGGTGCCGGTGTCCTGGCACATGGGGAGCACGCCCGCCGCCGCGATGTTCGCGTTCTTCAGCAGGTCGAGCGCCACGAACTTGTCGTTGCCCGAGGCCTCCGGGTCGTCGACGATGCGCCGCAGCTGGGCCAGGTGGGCGGGGCGCAGGTAGTGCTGGATGTCGTGGATCGCCTCGGCGGCCAGCTGCTGCAACGCCTCCGGGTCGACCTTGAGGAACGTCCGCCCGTCGGCCTCGAAGGTGGAGACACCCTCGGCGGTCACCAGCCGGTACGGGGTGGTGTCCTCTCCCAGCGGGAGCAGATCGGAGTACGCAAACTCTGGCATTACGGCCATTCCTCACTCGGCAGACAGCGGCGCGGCCTCCATTGGCGACGCGTCATCCAGCGTAGAGCGCGTACGTCGGGCCGATCCTGTGAGGTAAGGCTCAGTAGATCTGCCGCGACCCGCGGGGCACGGCAAGGGATTGTCCGCAGGGTCGGTTGTCCACAGGGGTAGTCGCGATCTATCGCGTCTGGGTACGCTGCTCTGCGTGGACCTCGAAAAGCATCCTCCAGCGCTCCGTGCCTCCGACGCCGACCGGGACCGCACGGCGGACGTCCTGCGCGAGGCCCTGGCCGAGGGCCGACTGACCGCCGAGGAGCACGCGGAGCGGATCGAGGGGGTGTATGGCGCCAAGACCATGGCCGACCTGGAGCCGCTGGTCCGCGACCTGCCCGCCGCCCACGCCCCGGCACCCGCCCGCGGCCGCGCCCCCGAGCCCTCCCCCGAGCCCGCCCCCTCCCGGCCGTCCCCCGGCGTCGTCCCGCCCGTCGCCGACGAGAACCTCGTCGCGGTGCTCAGCAGCTCCGCGCGCAGGGGCCGCTGGCGGGTGGCCCGCCGCACGCACGCGTACGCCGTGTTCGGCAGCGTCGAGATCGACCTGAGCGAGGCGATCTTCGAGCAGCGCCAGGTCGTCATCAAGGCCGTGGCGATCTTCGGCTCGGTCGAGATCCGCGTCCCGGAGAACGTCTCGCTGCGTGGCAGCGGCGGCGGCGTGCTCGGCAGCTTCGAGGTGGACACGATCGACTCGCCGGACCAGGACGCCCCCGTGGTCTACGTGGACGGCATCGCGGTCCTCGGCAGCATCGAGGCGCTCCCGCAGCGCGGCAAGCTCGTCCGCGATCTGCACCGGCGACTGGGCAAGCGCACCGGCCACTGACGGCGCTCGTCGGCCACGATGAGGAAGCGGCACATCCGTACATCGGAACTCAGTGCATAGGCGCGCACACAGCGGGTAGAGCTTGCTGCATCGTCTCTCGCTCGCGAAGCCGTCGTCAGGAGTAGACCCGTGCTGCAACCGTCGCATCAGTCTCTGCAGGTCGCCGCAGTTCCGGCCCAGCGGTCACCCATGCGAGATCGGGATGATGACGCCCCGTGGCACACCGAAGCCGTGTGCCGCCGCGATGAAGCCGGCCTGTTCTTCGCCCCGTCCAAGGAGCCGACCGCGGCGCGGCTGTCGCGGGAGGAGGCCGCCAAGCGCGTCTGCGCCCGCTGCCCCGTAATGGTCGAGTGCCGCGAACACGCCCTCCTCCAGCCCGAGCCGTACGGCGTGTGGGGCGGCCTCACCGCCGCCGAGCGCCGCGTGGTCCTGGCCCGCCGCCGCCGGCGCGACCTGGAGCTGAAGAAGGCGTCCCACGCGGCGGGCATCGCGGCCGCCGGATAGCGGTGGGGCGCGGCGCGAACCACATGCCGAAGGGGGCGTCCCAGCATGGGACGCCCCCTTCGGCATGTGTACGGTCTGCTGCCTGCTGCGTACTGCTGCCGTTCTACTTGGCGCGTTCGAAGTCGACCGCGCTGTACGCGCGCAGCTTCGACAGCCGGTGGTCGGAGTCGATCTTGCGGATCGTGCCCGACTTGGAGCGCATGACCAGGGACGAGGTCGAGGCGGTCGCCGCCCGGTAGCGCACGCCCTGGAGCAGCTCGCCGTCGGTGATGCCGGTGCCGACGAAGAAGACGTTGTCGCCCTTGACCAGGTCGTCCGTGGACAGCGTGCGGTCCAGGTCGTGGCCCGCGTCGATGGCCCGCTGGCGCTCGGCGTCGTCCTTGGGCCACAGCTTGCCCTGGATCACGCCGCCCAGGCACTTGATCGCGCAGGCCGAGATGATGCCCTCGGGGGTGCCGCCGATGCCCATGAGCAGGTCGACGCCGGTGCCCTCGCGGACCGCCATGACCGAGCCCGCGACGTCGCCGTCCGAGATGAACTTGATGCGGGCGCCGGTCTCGCGGATCTCCTTGACGATGCCCTCGTGGCGGGGGCGGTCCAGGATCATGACCGTGACGTCCTCGGGCGAGGAGTTCTTGGCCTTCGCGACGCGGCGGATGTTGACCGAGGCGGGCGCGTTGATGTCGACGTAATCGGCGGCCTCGGGGCCTGTGACCAGCTTGTCCATGTAGAAGACGGCTGACGGGTCGAACATGGCGCCGCGGTCGGCGGCGGCCAGCACGGCGATGGCGTTCGGCATGCCCTTCGCGCAGAGGGTCGTGCCGTCGATCGGGTC